>CANQPO010000053.1 GCA_947625695.1 uncultured Clostridia bacterium
CGTGTAGCAGACGCAGTTTTCGGGGTGGTTGTGGGGCAGGAAGGAATTTTCGGGGTCGCCGTCGAAAGCGAAGAGAAGCACCTTCATCCCGGGGAAGCCCGTCTTGCGAAGAAGCGCCCTCACGCCGTCGTCGATGATACCGAGGTCCTCTGCGATGATCTTGTTCCGTCCGTCCTGAATATTTGCAAAGAGCTCCTCCCCGGGGCCCTTCTGCCACTCTCCTTCGATCGCGTTCTCCGCGCCGAAGTCGATCTCATAGTAGCGGTCGATGCCGCGGAAGTGGTCGATGCGCACGAGGTCGTATGTAGAGAGCGCGTTTTCAAGCCGCGCCGTCCACCAGCGGTAGCCCTCCTTCTTGTGCGCCGCCCAATCGTAGACGGGATTGCCCCACAGCTGCCCCGTTTCGGAAAAGTAGTCGGGCGGGACCCCCGCAACTTTGGAGGGCGAATGGTCCTTTGCGAGTTTGAAGAGCTCGGGGTGCGCCCACACGTCCGCGCTGTCGTAGGCGACGTAAAGCGGAATATCCCCGATGATCTTGAGCCCCGCGGAAAGGCAGCACGCGTGGAGTTCTTCCCACTGCTTCCAAAAGATGTATTGCACGAACTGCCAGAAGAGGTATTCCTCGTGGTCTTGGGTGCGGAGCTGTTCGACCGCCCCCTCTTCGTGCCGCTTCAAGGGCTCCTCCCAGTCGCAGAAGCTCCCGCCGTACACCGTCTTTGCGGTCATGAACAGCGCGTAGTCCTCCGCGCTCCCCTTCTTGACAAAGGCGCGGAAGCCCTCTTCGTCGAGGGAATAGCGGGAGAAGGCGAGGCGGAGGGTCCCGTAGCGCTCCTCGTAGAGGGCGCCGTAGTCCACCCGCTCCGCATTTTGGTAACGCAGGCGAAGGTCCTTGAGTTCTTTCTGCTTCAAAAGCCCCATTTTGCCGAGCTCGTCGAGGTCGATAAAATAGGGATTGCCCGAAGTGCATGCGACCGACTGATAGGGAGAGTCCCCGTAGCCCGTCTGCACGAGAGGAAGTATCTGCCAATGGGTCACGCCGCTCAAAGAAAGTTTGAGCGCAAAGCGTGCGGCGTCCTTCAGATTGCCGATACCGTATTTCCCCGGCAGGGAGGAAATATGGCACAGGACGCCCGTGTATTTCGTCTCTGTCATGGTACCTTTATTTTTTGAGAAGTGTCTTTAAGCGGGAGCAGGCTTCCAAGGTGTCCTCTTTCGTGCCGAAGGCGGTAAGGCGGAAGAACCCCTCCCCGTTTTTGCCGAACCCGCTGCCCGGGGTGCCCACGACGTTGGCGTTTTCGAGCAAATAGTCGAAGAACTGCCAGCTGTCCATACCGTTCGGGCACTTGAGCCAGATGTAGGGGGAATTTTTCCCGCCCGTGTAGAAAATGCCGAGCTCGTCGAGACAGGTCGCAATGATCTTGGCGTTTTCGCGGTAGTAGCCGAGGTTTTCGGAAATTTGCTTCTCCCCCTCCTCGGTAAACACTGCCGCCGCGCCCATCTGGGTGATGTAGCTCACCCCGTTGAACTTGGTGGACTGCCGCCGCGCCCAGAGTTTGTTGAGGGAAGTCCCCTCTCTCACAAGCGCCATGGGCACGATGGTATAGCCGCAGCGCACCCCCGTGAAGCCCGCCGTCTTGGAGTAGGAACAGAACTCGATGGCGCACTCCTTCGCCCCCTCGATCTGGTAAATGGAACGCGCAAGGGCGGGGTCGGTGATGAAGTATTCGTAGGCGGCGTCGTAGAGAAGAACGGCGTCCTTTTCGCGGGCGTATTTCACCCACTCCTTGAGTTGTTCTTTTGTATATGCCGCGCCCGTCGGATTGTTGGGAGAGCACAGATAGACGATGTCCGCGTCCACCGAAAAGTCGGGCATGGGCAAAAAGCCGTTTGCAAGGTTTGCGTCGGCGTAGAGAATTTTCCGCCCCGCCATCACGTTGGTATCCACATACACGGGGTACACGGGGTCGGGCACGAGGACGGTGTTTTCGGGCGCGAACAGGTCGAGAATATTGCCAAGGTCGGACTTCGCGCCGTCCGAGACGAACACTTCCCCGCTCTCGAGAGAAATTCCCTTGCGGGCATAGCTGCCCTTGATGGAGTCGATGAGCGCCTCATAGCCGTAGCAATATTGGTCGGGGCCGTAGCCCTTGAAGGTCTCCTTGCGGCTCATGTCGTCCACGGCCTTGTGCATCGCCTCAATGACGACGGGCGCCAAGGGGCGGGTCACGTCGCCGATGGAGAGGCGGATGACCTTCTTTTCGGGGTGCGCCGCCTTGTAGGCCGTGGTTTTTCTCCCCACCGTGGCGAAGAGATAGCTGTCTTTTAAGTTGAGAAAATTGGAATTGATCTTCATGATTTTTGATGTTTGAGCGCGTGACGGATAAATTCGCGGAAGAGCGGGTGCGCGCTGTTGGGACGGGACTTGAACTCGGGGTGGAACTGCACCGCGACGAAGAAGTCGTTTGCGGGGTATTCGATGGCCTCCACGAGCTTCCCGTCGGGGGAAGTGCCCGCGATCTTCATGCCGTGTTCTTCGAATGCCGCGCGGTAATCGTTGTTGAATTCAAAGCGGTGGCGGTGACGTTCGGAGATGACATCCGTGCCGTAAACCTTCTTCATGAGCTCCCCCGTCACCTTGCAAGGGTATGCTCCGAGCCGCATGGTGCCCCCCATCTTCACGCCGTATTGGTCGGGCATGAGGTCGATGACGGAGTGCTTGCCCTCGGGAACGAATTCGGAGGAGTTGGCGTCGGGAAGCCCTAAAACGCTCCGTGCAAACTCGATGGCGGCGATGTGCATGCCGAGGCAGAGCCCGAGATAGGGAATATTATGTTCACGGGCGTACTTGCAGGCGAGCACCTTTCCCTCGATGCCGCGGTTGCCGAAGCCCCCGGGGACGATGACGCCGTTCACATCGCCGAGGAGTTTCTCCACGTTGTCTTGACGGATGGTCTCGCTGTCCACCCACTTGATCTCCACCTTCGCGCCCGTTTCGAACCCGCCGTGGGAGAGCGCTTCGACGACGGAAAGGTAGGCGTCGTGGAGGGTCACATACTTCCCGCAGAGGGCGATTTTCACCTTCTTTTTGCGGGCGTGGATGCGCTTTAACATCTCCTCCCATTCGCTCAGGTCGATTTCTCTCGGCTCGAGGTGCAGAATGCGGCAGACCGTTGTGGAAAGATTGCTCTTTTCGAGCATCATGGGCGCCTCATAGAGCACGGGAACGGTGAGATTTTCGATGCAGCAGTCGGGCTCGACGTTGCAGAACATGGCGATCTTCTCGATGATGGAGGTCGGCATGGGGTTATCGACGCGCGCCACGATGATGTCGGGGAAGATGCCCATGCCCTGCAGCTCCTTGACGGAGTGCTGGGTGGGCTTGCTCTTGAATTCGCAGGAACCGGAGATGTAAGGGACGAGAGTGACGTGGATAAAACAGCAGTTCTCCCTTCCCACGTCCCGTGCGACCTGACGGATGGCCTCGAGGAAAGGCTGACTCTCGATGTCGCCCGTGGTGCCGCCGATCTCGGTGATGACGATGTCGGCATTGGAGAGCCTTCCCACCTGATAGATGAAGTTCTTTATTTCGTTGGTGATGTGGGGAATTACCTGCACGGTCTGACCGAGATATTCCCCCGCGCGCTCCTTGTTGAGCACGTTCCAATACACTTTTCCGGTGGTGAGGTTGGAGAATTTGTTGAGGTCCTCGTCGATGAACCGCTCGTAGTGGCCGAGGTCGAGGTCGGTCTCCGCGCCGTCCTCCGTGACGTACACCTCCCCGTGCTGGATGGGATTCATGGTGCCCGGGTCGATGTTGATGTAGGGGTCGAGCTTTTGCGCCGCCACCTTGTAGCCGCGCATCTTCAAAAGCCTGCCGAGCGACGCCGCCGTGATCCCCTTTCCGAGTCCGGAGACGACCCCTCCCGTCACAAAAATGTATTTCGTCATAAATACCTCTTTAAAAAAGTATCTGTCTTTGTATCGTCAAATTTCCACCGTGCCGACAAAAGCGAGCTCGGCTGCGCCCGACATGAGCACCTTGTCCCCGCGGTAGCAGATCCAAAGATCACCGCCCTTGAGGTGGACGAGAATGTCGGCGTCCTTTTCGGCGTAGCCATTGAGCACTGCCGCCACCGCGACGGCGCACGCGCCCGTGCCGCACGCCCACGTTTCGCCGCTCCCGCGCTCCCACACTCGCATTTTGAGCTCGTTTTTGCCGAGTACCTGCACGAATTCGGTGTTCACCCGCTCGGGAAAGGCGGGGTGATGTTCGAACATGGGGCCCAATTTTTCAAGGTCGAGCCCGTCGGGGTCCTCACCAAAGACGACGCAGTGGGGATTTCCCATCGAAACGCAGGTGACGGAGTAGGTGTTCTCCCCGACGATGAGGGGGTGCGCCACGACTTCCTCCCCCGTGAAGAGGGCGGGAATTTTTTCGGGCTTTAGAATCGCCTTTCCCATGTCCACGGTAAAGGCGGTCGCCTTCCCCTTCCGCTTTTTCACGACTTTGAGGGTCTTGACCCCCGATTTCGTCTCCACGGTGAGGATATTTTTGTGGATCCCCTTGATATCATAGAGGAACTTCCCCACGCACCTTACGCCGTTGCCGCACATCTTGCCTTCGCTGCCGTCGGCGTTGAACATGCGCATTCTGCCGTCCGCCTTCTCGCTCCGCTCCACGAGGATGATGCCGTCCCCGCCGATGGAGTAGTGGCGGTCGGAGAGCTTTTGCGCCAATTTTTTGGGGTTTTTGATGGGCTCGTCGAAGCAATCGAAATAGATGTAGTCGTTGCCGATGCCATGTAATTTATAGAATGTTCTTTGCATAATTATTTGAGTTTGATGACGGCGTCCCTCTCCGCGCCTACCGCAACATAGGTGATGTTGCAATGACATGCCTTTTCGATGAACGAAATGTAGTCGAGCGCCTCCTTCGGAAGCTCTTCCTTTTTGCGGCACTTCGAAATGTCGCAATGCCAGCCCTTCACCTTTTCAAAGACGGGCTTGCACGCGTCGAGGAGGTCGGGGTAAGGGAAGTCGTGAATGAGTTTCCCGTTGAGTTCATACGCCGTGCAGATTTCGATCTCCTCGTAAATCGAAAGAATGTCGAGCTTGGTGAGCACGACCTCGTCCGCCCCCTGACAGCGGATGCCGTAGGAGGAGGCGACGACGTCGAAGGGCCCCACCCTTCTCGGCCTGCCTGTCGCCGCGCCGTATTCCCCGCCCGCCGCGCGGAGCTCTTCTGCCTTTTCGCCGAAGTATTCCGCGGTGAAGGGGCCCTCGCCCACGCAGGTGGAGTACGCCTTCATCACGCCGATGGACTTGTCGAGCTTGAGGTTGGGCACCCCCGCCCCGATGGGAGCGTAGGCGGCGATCGTAAGCGAGCTCGAGGTGTAAGGGAGAATGCCGTAGTCGATGTCCCGAAGGGCGCCGAGCTGGGCCTCGAACATGATCTTCTTGCCCGCCTTTGCGGCCTCGTTGAGATACAGCCCCGTGTCACAGATGTAGTCCTTGAGGGGCTGCCCGTAAGTTTCGAAGTAAGCGATGAGCTCCTCCGCCGTAATTGGGTCATGCCCGTAGCCGCCCGCGACGGTGAGGTTCTTCCACTCGGCGATCTCCTTCGCCTTCTCATGGAGGCGGCCGATGTCCTTGAGTTCGCCCATGCGGAAGCACTTCTTCATGGCGCGGTCTGCATAGACGGGCGCGATGCCGCGGCGGGTGGAGCCGAATTTCTTCCCCGCGAGGCGGTCCTCCTCGAGACAGTCGAGAAGCACATGATAGGGCATGGTGATGACGGCGCGGTCGGAGATCTTCAGATTCTCGGGCGTGATTTTCACCCCCTTTTCGCGAAGGCGGGCCATCTCCTCGCAGAGGTGACGGATATCAATGACCATGCCCATGCCGAGCACGTTGACGACGTTTTCCCGCAAGATCCCCGAGGGCAGAAGATTGAGGATAAACTTCCCCCGCTCGTTGATGACGGTGTGACCCGCGTTGTTGCCGCCTTGGTAGCGGCAGACGATGTCGTAGTCCGCGGACAGAAGGTCCACCATCTTTCCCTTGCCTTCATCGCCCCAGTTGATCCCGCAGATAGATGTGAGCATTTTTTCTCCTTAAAAGCGCCGCGGGAAAACCCCGCAAAAACGCCGAAAACAAAATACATTTCATTATACAATACATCTACCCGTAAAGTCAAGCATAAGCCCCGAAATTTCCCCGAATTCCTCGCAAAAAAGTTTTTTTCGGGAACATATGTGCCGATGTGCATATTGATAATTTTTTGGAAATTTTTACCGAGAATTTGCAATTTATTTGCAAAAAACCATTGACATTTTTTGTCTACGGGAGTAAAATAAATAAAATAAATTTAGGGAGGAAAGAACATGTATTGCAGAGACTGCGGCGAAAAGCTCACGTTGCGCTTTCTGGAAAACGAAGGCTTAGTCCCCTTCTGCCCGCGCTGTGAGAAATTCAAGTTCCCTTTCTTCCCCGTGGCGGTGTCGATGACGGTCGTGAACCGTTCGGAGACAAAAATCTTATTGGCGAAACATGTCGGCGACCAAGACTATAAGCTGTTTGCGGGGTATATCAAGAAGGGTGAGAACGCGGAGAGAACCATTCCGCGCGAGTTGAAGGAGGAGACCCGCTTGAATGCGCTCAAATGGCGGTATTTCGGCTCCCGCTACCACGACGCGAAGGACATTTTAATGCTCAACTTCATCGTGACGGCGGACGAGAACGCGGAAATTTCCCTCAACGAGGAGATCGAGGAAGTGCGCTGGTGCACGCCCGACGAGGCGAAGGAGCTGATACGAAAGAATTCCACAGCGGAATATTTCCTGCTCGGCGCCATCCCCGAACTCGGAAAAAAGAAGTGACAAAAAGCCTCTCCCCCGAGAGGTTTTTTCATGCAATTTGATTGACTTTTTTAGGGCGGCGTGGGATAATCGAAGTATGAAAGCGGTGCGTTTTACGACAATTTTGCTTGTAGGGGCGATGGCGTTCCCCCTTGTCGGCTGCGCGCCCAAATATAAGGGCGTGCCCGAAAGCCCGAGCGGATATCTCTATGAGAGCAACAATTATCTCTGTCTGCCCGAGGAGCACGGGCTTTCCCTCGACCGCCTCTACACCGAGGGCGGGCAGCGGTTTTACTATTGGTCGAAGGACCGCGCAGGCAAGGTGGACGGAGCCATTGAAAGAGTGAAGGAAGTCCTCCCGCTCTGCCCCACCGAGTGCACGGTGTATCTCTCCTCCACCGCCGTGACCCACATGTGCGGCGAGGAACTCTGGGTGGACCTTGACGACGACTCCGCGCTCATTCTTGCCTGCCTTTTGGCAAACAAAGACGGCGAGAAGCTGCCCTTCGGCGTGTATGCGGGCGCGAGCCTCTGTTTGCTCGGCGAAAAGCCGCGCTATGAGGGGAATGCGCTCGATAAAAAATCAGAGGAGCTCCCTTACTGCCGCGAACTGCAATATCCTCTGTTTGCGACCTATGAAACGACTTCGAAGGAGCGCGATATCGCATGGAGTTTGGGCTATCAGGTCGCTTCTAAGTGGCTTGCAAAGGACTCGCTCGACGGCTTGCTCGCCTCTTCTCTCGACGATTGGACGGACATTTTCGGGCAATGCGGCGTTGAACTGCCCGAATACCGCTTCCTCGTGGGCGACAACTACTATGCGACCCGCGTCGAGGCAGGCGAGCTGCGCTATCTCTTTCCACGGAACTATATCGACCGCTATTATGACGAGGAGGACTTCTCCCTCTCCTATCCCGTGCTGACGGAGTTCGTGCGCGGCGGCACAATGTACATAGAGTGGCTGAGAGGCGTTTGGGGCGTGGAGAAGTTCGAAGAGCCTATCGACCTCTACCTCGGCGGGATCAACAGCGGCTACGACTTTCTGCATGGCGACGGCTCCACTTTTACGGGGTATTTGAACTATGACAAGCAGGGAAGGCCCTACATCGTCTGCAATTCGGTGTGTACGCTCGCGCATGAACTTGCGCATGCCGTGATCATTGCGGGCGGGCAAAATTACGTTTGGCCGCTCAACGAGGCGATACCCGAGTACTTTGCCCACCTCTCCCCCTACATGCCGTGGGAGAGCAAAATGCGCTACAACGCGTTTGTGCGGGAAGAACGGCTCCACGATAAATGTAACCCGCAGGAGACCACCAAAGAAAAGACGGAGGAGATACGAAAGGCGAAAGAGCTCTACATAAAAGCGTTCGGCGCGCCGACCGAAGAGAGTTTTTCCTACATCAAGTATGTTTTGGCGGACGTCTACCGCGACGGCGCGACCGTTGAAAAGCTGACCGACCGTTCGGACGCCTATGCGGACTACGATTCGATCAAGATCGCCTTTGTGGACTACCTCTACACGACCTACGGCTTGGAGGGACTGTGCACGGTGGACCGCCTTTGGGACGTCGCCGTGGTGGAGGGCAAAGACTTTCAGACGCTCGCGAACGAGTTCCTCGCTTGGCTGAGCGCGATGTTTGAATGATGAAAATTCAGAAAGCCGCGGGGCCCGCAACATTGCGGGCCCCGCGGCATGATATAAAACTGTCATTTCGACCGAAGCCGTAGGCGAAGTGGAGAAATCTCGCGTATTATAATGCGGTAGAGACCCATTCGACTCCACTTCGTTCCGCTCATGGTGACATTTGAGAACATCGCCCACCCCCTTAGTCCCCCTCCAATGGAGGGGGATCCGTTTACATGCCCCCTCCAATGGAGGGGGTTCCGCTTACACACCCCCTCTTGTGGAGGGGGACGGTTGGATGCCCTGCGTTTCCAACTCTACACAATGGGAAGGCAAATTTCGATGTAGCGTGACTCCCGATCGGGCAGGTGCCAATGATAGACGATAAGCTCGGGCAGATCGGCGAACTCGAAGTCGTAATCGCCCAAAAACTTCACCAAGGAGGCGCGGAGGGCCGCATAGTCGGCAATGGGGTGCATGCTCTTCTCCGTCGTGAACACCGCCGCGCGGCAGGCAGGGAGCTCCACCGTCTCAAAGCCGTATTCGCTCGTGTCGATGCCCGTGACTGTGGGGTCGGAAAGAGCCTTCTGCGTCCATTCGTCGAGGTCGAAGGCGATGTAGTAGTCGTACCCCTTTTCGGTGATGTTGGAAAGGACGGCGTACTCCTCCTCCTTACCTCCGCCCGCTCCCGAGAGAAGCCACTGCTTGCCGAGGGTGCTGCCGTAAAATTCATTCTCCTGCATAAGCCGCTCCTCCCCGAAGGGCACGCCGCGGAAGCGCGCCTTGAGCCCGACGAGTTTCCTTGCGGGGAGCTCCCTTATCTCGCAGCGCATCGTCGTCTCCCTGTCCGCGGTGAGGTCGATGGGCGCGAAGTTCTTGAAGGGTGCGCCGTGCTTCACCTCTGCGGGCTTGACCCCGTGGAATTTCATAAAGGCGCGGGAAAAGCTCTCGCTCGTGCTGTAGTCGTATTTGAAGGCGACGTCGAGCACCTTTTCGCCCTTTTGCAGGTCGAACGCGGCGCGGGAGAGCCTGCGATAGCGGATGTATTCGCTGAGCGGAATGCCGCAGAGCATCCCGAACGTCCTGCGGAAGTGGTAGGAGTTGAGGTGCGCCCGCTCCGCCGCTTGTCCGCGGAGGAAGGGCTCCTCGAGATGTTTTTCGATGAAATCGAGTGCAGTCTGAATGTCTTTTTTCTCCATGGTTGTCCTCCACCTTCATAATAGCACACTTTGCGCCGATTGTCTTGACTTTTTCGTGCTAATTTGCAAAACCGCCCGAACCATATCGGCTCGGGCGGAAATTATCTTATTCCTCTTCGTCCTCTTCGGGAAGTTCGACGTTGTGGTAAACTTCCTGCACGTCGTCGTTCTCGTCGAGCTTTTCGAGCATCTTGCGGAAGAGTTCGAGCTTCTCCCCCTCGAGCACGATCTTGTTCTGCGGGATCATGGAGATCTCCGCCTGCAGGAAGGAGAGCCCCTTCTCTTCGAGGTACTTTCTGACTTCGGAGAACGCTTCGGGCGAAGTGTAAATTTCAAACGCGTCGTCCGAGGTGATCACGTCGTCCGCGCCCGCGTCGATGGCGTACTCGGTGACGGTATCCTCGTCGAGGGAGGGCGTGCGCTCAACCACGATGAGCCCCTTGTTGTCGAACATGTACGAGACGCAGCCCGTCATGCCGAGGGACCCGCCGCACTTACTCATGATCGCACGGACGTCGCTCGCCGTGCGGTTGATGTTGTCGGTGAGGGTGGTGACGATGACCGCCGCGCCGCCCGCGCCGTAGCCCTCGTAGGTGAGTTCCTTGTAGTCCTTGTCCCCCATCTCGCCCGCGGCCTTTTTAATGGAGCGTTCGATGTTGTCGTTGGGCATGTTGGCGGCCTTCGCCTTGGCGATGACGTCGGCGAGCTTGCTGTTCGTTGCGGGGTTGGGATTTCCCTTTGCGGCGACGGCGAGCTCTCTGCCGATCTTGGTGAAAATTTTGCCCCTTGCGGCGTCCGCCTTGCCCTTTTTCGCCTGTATATTGTGCCATTTGCTATGACCTGACATATTTAACCTCTCTGATTTTTCAATTCATACATTAGAATGCCCGCGGAGACGGCGGCGTTCAGACTCTCGGTGTGCTCCCCCATCGGGATCTTCACCGTTTTGCTTGCCGCGCTTTTCACCTCTTCCGAAAGCCCGCTCCCCTCGTTTCCGATGCAGAGGCAGAACTTTTCGGGCGGGACGAAGGAAAACACATTCTCGCCGTCCATGTCCGCCGCAATGAGCGGCACGCCGCTGAGCGCTTTGAGAACTTCCTTCCGCTCGCCGCGCATGAGCCTTGCGAAGAACACTCCCGACATGCTCGCCCTGACGCTCTTGGGAGAGAAGGGGTCGGCGCAGTCGATGAGGTAGAGCTCTTCATACCCCGCCGCGATTGCCGTGCGCACGATCGCACCCACGTTGGCGGGGTCGGCGACGCCGTCGAGCAAAATGCAGCTCTTTTTGGGTTCTTCAAGCGGATAGACGGGAAGTTTCACCTCGGCGGCAATCCCCTGCGGGGTCTTTTCGTCGCAGACAGCCGAAAAAGCGTCCGCGCCGAGAACGAGCGTCGGGAGCGAATAGGTCTCCCCCACGCGGTCCTCCCGCACGATGAGACGGACGATCTCCATGCCGCTCAGTACGCACTCGCGCACCATCTTTTCACCCTCGACGAGGAAGGCGCCGCAAGTCCTCCTTCCCTTTTTTTCCTTGAGGGAGGCGAGCTGTTTGACGGTGGGATTGTTGCGTGAGAGAATGAGCATGGGTACCCGTGAATGCGAAAAGAGCCTTTCGCGATGAAAAGGCTCCCGTGTTTCTTGTGTTAAAGCGCCGCCTTCGCCTTTTCGCAGAGCGCCGCAAAGCCCTCCGCGTCGGAAATGGCGAGGTCGGAAAGCACCTTGCGGTTGAGGTCGATCCCCGCAACTTTAAGGCCGTGCATGAGCTTGGAATAGGAAATTCCGTTCTCACGCGCGCCTGCGTTGATGCGGGCGATCCAGAGGCTGCGCATGTCGCGCTTTCTCAGCTTTCTTCCCACATATGCATAGTTTAAGGACTTCATTACCGCTTCGCGGGCGATGCGGTAATTCTTGCTCTTGTTGCCGAAGTAACCCTTGGCGAGCTTAAAGATCTTTCTTCTCTTTTTTACGGCGTTTACGCCTCTCTTAATTCTCATACCGTTGCGCCTCCGTTAATCCTTATAGGGGATCATCTTCTTCACCGTGTCGGCCTGCGTCGGGGAGACGAGCACGACCTGACGAAGATTTCTCTTTCTCTTTCTGTTCTTGGTTTCAGCCTTGTGGTTCTTGCCGCCGTGAGGTCTGTTGACCTTCCCCGAGCCGGTGAGCCAGAAGCGCTTTTTGGAACCGCTGTGCGATTTCTGTTTCGGCATACCTTTATCCTCCAAAATGATGTTACTTGGTTTATGTTCTCCCTCTTCCGCTTAAAAAGTTTGCGGGGCGGGGATCACGCCTGTTTTTTGGGCGCCAAGATCATGATGATGTTGCGCCCTTCCATGTTCATCGGCTTTTCGACAACGGCGATCTCCTGAAGGCCGAGATAGAAGTTATTCATCACGTCCTTTGCGAGGTTCGCGTGCGCCATCTGCCTGCCGCGGAGACGGATGGAGACCTTCACTTTGTTGCCCGCGGAGAGGAACTTTGTCGCCGCCTTCGCTTTCACGGCGAGGTCCCCTACGTCGATGGTCATGGAGAGCTGCACTTCCTTGAGTTCGACGATCTTTTGGTTGCGCCTGTTCTCCTTTTCCTTTTTCGCCTGCTCGAACTTGAACTTGCCGTAGTCCATGATCTTGCACACGGGCGGGATGGCGTTGGGCGAAATTTTCACGAGGTCGAGCCCCTCCTCTTCGGCAAGGCGCAACGCCTCGCGCGGGCTCATCACCCCGAGCATTTCCCCCGTCTGCGAGATGACTCTGATCTCGCGGTCGCGGATGTCACCATTCAACTGCGTTTGATTTTTAACTGCCATATTCCTCTCAAACAGAACAAAATTTAAGGGTCGCGCAAGAAGCGTGACCCCGAAAGTTTCCGAAAAATACCGCGCGCAAACACTGCGCTTTTTATCGGTTGCTATCGACCCGTAGAGCTGTTTGCCTTGCGGAGAGAAGGTTCGCTTCTGCTTTGACTTAACTATCTTAGCAGATTTTCCCCCGCTTGTCAAACGTTTTTCGGCAAATTTCAAAATTTTTCCGGCGTTTATACGGGTTTGCCCGCCCTTATTTTACTCATTTTCGAAAATATCGAGAATGATTTTTTTCTTTTGCTCTGCAAACTTCCGCGCCGCATACGCCCCGCCGTAGGAGTAGCGCACGCCCGAAATAATAAAGTCGGCTCTTAGGACCATCTCTCGGTTGGTGTAAGAAATGGCATATTGCGGAGGAACGCGCTTTTCAAGCAAATATACGCTCTCGTCGAAATATTGTGAAAGTTCTTTTTGCCTGTCATGATAGGACAAAACCAAGACATTTTTAATGACGGGATAGCGCGCTTTCAAAAGAAACACTTCCTCGGCGCAGAGCCTGTCGAAGTTTCCGCGGAACCCGTTCAAAAACTCTATAGCGCCGTGAACTTCAACAAGGTCTGTAATGATCGTCCGCACCCTGTCGCGGTATGGCGAATAATTGAAGTCCCGATGCCCGAAAAACGTTGCAGAAAGCATATTCTCCCCTTTGCTTAGTCAATGGATATATAGAAATAGACTGATTTCGGCAAAATGATTATATCATATGCTCATTGACGATGTCTATATAATCATAGTCTATTTGGGAAAATTTTTTATGCAGATTTCGGTTGAATTTCAAAACAGATTTCAAGAGCTTTCGGAGGAGGCGGGTTTCGGCACGAAAACGCTTGCGGCGGAAAAGCTCGGAATAACCTACGTCACTTTCTCCAAGGCCTATAACTATGGCATTGTTCCGAAGGTCTCCGTCTTAATTCAAATTGCCGACTGCTTCAACGTTTCCATAGAATATCTTCTCGCGCATACCGACAACGACCGTTTTACAAAGTCCGACCACCCCCATTCGTTCGGCGATAGGTTGATTATGTTGAAAGAACAAAAGGGACTCAAGTCCTTTTATGAGCTTGCGGAACAAGTTCACATTCATAAGAGCAACATCTCTCAATGGCTCAACAAAAATTATCTGCCCGAAATAGAGAGCTTGGAAATCCTCGCCGATTATTTCGGCGTTTCCTTAGATTATTTGCTCGGCCGTACCGACGACGAAAATTGAAAAGGAGTGATACCGCTATGATGACATTGAACGAAGCGTTTGCGATCAGGGCAAAAGAAATTATGAAAGAAAAGAAGATAACGCAATATAGAATTTCGCAGGAAACGAGCATCTATCCGAGTACGATGAATTATATCCTGCACAGCAAGACGAAAGCCTCAAATTTCAAGACGATGGCACTCATCATACGCTCGCTCGGCGTTTCGATCGCGGAATTTTTCGATAGCCCTGTATTTGATTTTGAAAATCTCGAAATTGAATAAAAGAAAAAAGCGGGATTGTTGTTCCCGCTTTTTGTGACCGTTCATACACAATAAAATGTTTGTAAGTCAGTAAAGCGCCCCCTCTTGCGAAGGGGCGCTTATGCTTAAAAGACCGTTTTTTCGTCGTTTTGCTTTTTGCAGAGGGCGATGAAGTCCTCCTTCTTCATACAGCCGATGTCGCCCTCGCCGCGCTTTCGCACGGACACGGTGCCGTCCTCCATCTCCTTGTCGCCCACGACGAGCTTGTAGGGCACCTTCTCGTTCTCGGCGTCGAGAATTTTTCTGCCGAGCTTCTCCTTTCTGAGGTCGGCTTCGGCGCGGAGGCCCGCCGCGTTCATCTCCGCAACGAGCTTCTCCGCATAGTCGGAGGCGCGGTCGGTGATGGGCAGCACCTTCACCTGCACGGGCGAGAGCCACACGGGGAACTTGCCCGCATAGTGCTCGATGAGAATGCCGATGAACCGCTCGATGGAGCCGAACACGACGCGGTGGATCATGATCGGGCGGTGCTTTTCGCCGTCCTCCCCCACGTACTCGAGCTCGAAGCGCTGGGGCATCTGGAAGTCGAGCTGAATGGTGCCGCACTGCCACGTTCTGCCGATGCAATCTTCGAGGTGGAAGTCGATCTTGGGCCCGTAGAAGGCGCCGTCCCCCTCGTTGACGGCATAGGGAAGGCCGAGCTCGTCGAGGGCTTTGATAAGGGCGTTCGTCGCGTTCTCCCAATCCTCGTCCGAGCCCATGCTGTTCTCGGGGCGGGTGGAGAGCTCGACGTGATATTTGAACCCGAAGAGAGAATATACCTCGTCGATGATGCGCACGACCCCCTTGATCTCCTGCGTGATCTGCTCGGGGAGCATGAAGATGTGCGCGTCGTCCTGCGTGAAGCACCTCACGCGCATGAGGCCGTGGAGCTGTCCGCTCTTCTCATGGCGGTGGACAAGCCCGAGTTCGCCCATGCGGATGG
>CANQPO010000054.1 GCA_947625695.1 uncultured Clostridia bacterium
CCCTCGAAAAACTTCGCGTCCGAGCCGAGAACGAAGGAGTTCATATACACCGCGTCCGAACGGATCTTCCGCTTCAAATTCAGCGTTGCAATTCTCCCGTTGATCATCTCGATGTAACTTCCCTGCGGCTTTTCAGATGATAGTTCCGATGTGTACGGGAAGGATCGATCTGACGGTTGCTTGCCTTGTAAGTTTCGTCGCGCTCATTCTCTGCCTCGACGGGGGAAACGTCCTGCCTTTGATACTTTTCCATGTGGCATACAAGATAGGGCATTAGTCTGTTTCCAAGAGAAACGGGACATCCGTGAGAATGTCCCGTTTGTCTCCGCATTGCATCCCCCCCAACTCATGCTGAATACCTGCAACGCACTTCTACCGATATCACTCTGATTTATTTTTTCTTGGGAGACTGCGGACGAATGGTTGCCTTGTGCAAAGGTTTCAAGGGAAGATGTAGTTTGCTCGGCGAAATCTTCGCATTATCTACGACGATTACTTCCTGCGGGGAAACATCGGGAGTTATGTACAAAGCGATCTCGCCCTTCTCCCACGTTTTTCCGTTCGGATCGAACCAATACACCTTTTTCCCGCGGTGACGGAACATCACACCGACGACCTCGATGCCATCCTCGTCCTTTTCCTTTTCTTCATAGGACCGCACGTCGTCAAGTTCCTGCGTAGACAATTCCTCAACTTCCGCTTCGACGGCGGGTTCTTCGGTTGCCTCTTCTTCGACAACGGGTTCTTCGGTTGCCTCCTCTTCGACGACAGGTTCTTCGGTTGCCTCCTCTTCGACAACAGGTTCTTCGGTTGCCTCCTCTTCGACGGCAGGTTCTTCGGCTGCCTCCTCTTCGACGACAGGTTCTTCGGTTGCCTCTTCTTCGACGACAGGTTCTTCGGCTGCCTCCTCTTCGACAACAGGTTCTTCGGTTGTTTCGTCTTCGACGACAGGTTCCTCTGTCGTTTCCTCGACGACGGGTTCTTCGGTTGTTTCGTCTTCGACGACAGGTTCCTCTGTCGTTTCCTCGACGACGGGTTCCTCGGCGGAGCCGTCTCCCGCACCTTCGGAAACTGCCGCGATGGCGGCTTCCTCTGAAGTATCCTGCGAAACGATTTGACGCGCGACTCCGTTGACCTTGATGAGACCTTTATCAATCAACGCCTCAGTTTCCTCGTAGGGAATGCTGATGTCCTCAGCCACATATTCTTCGTTCCGCTCCGCACCGACGCGCTCCATGATTATTGCGATGAGGTCCTTTGCGTAGCGCACACGCCTGTCATTTTTTATGCGATACAGGCACGGCGTATCCGCATAACTCGTACTGTCCTCAACTGTTTCGATCTTATATTTTGACCCTTCAAATTCGCTGTAATCGAGGGCAAAGTACACGCAAAGTGTCTTGCCTCGGAAGGCGAAACGCACGATGTTCTGCCTGCCGAAGTGATAGCTTTCGCGTTTCCAGCTCCTGCGCGATTTGACCTTTTTATAGGAAAGCAGCTCGTTTCTGAGTTCGTTGTACCAACTCTTCACCACGTCGTCCGACTGGATGAGTTTTGCCGTGAAACTCTTGTTGTAGCGCGTTACGCCCTCCATGAAGATCGCCGCGCCTTCCTCGGGTTCCTCGGCTGGTTCTTCGAGGATAGGCTCGGGAACAGGTTCTTCGACGGGTTTTTCGACAGGCTCCTCGACAGTCTCCTCCGCGGGCGTAGGCTCGTTTTCGGGCTGCACGACGGAAACGGTGTAGCTGGTAGATTGTTCACCCAACAAGATATCAACATGGCTTTCGCCTTCCTGCGATAAATCGGGCGGAAGAATTTCGTAATCCACGGCGATTTTGTCCACACCGTTTTTGTAGTGGGCGACCACCACAAGTCCCTCGCACGTAAACTCGTCCCCCACCGTAAATTGCTGTTTTACGGCGTGCGTATCTACGGAAATGCCCGTGAGTTCATCCTCGCCTGCTTTTGTCGCCTTCTCCTTGTTGACACGGTGCATGATGATCGCAAAGACGATGACCATAAACACGATGAGAACAACTTGCGCCACAAGCAACCAAAACAGCCCTGTTTCGAGATCCCACGGAAGTTCCCAGTTACCGATTCTGATCAAATTCAACAAATTCAACATAGTATTACTCCCTAAATGTTTTTATTGTTTGTTATTTTTGTCTTCGTCCGATTTCTTTCTCCTGATGAAGATAAGAGCTCCCGTCAGGATCACGAATTGCGAAACGAAGAGAATCACATAAAGTGTCGCATCGATGACATGTTCTACCTGGAAATTATACGTTGCCGAAAGCCCTGTATAATTTCTTGTCTCGTCTACGGTCAACTTAATGAAGTACTCGCCCTCAGGCAATGCGGCAAGGTCCTCTATTTCTTGCGTGCATTCCTCGTCGTAATAGTACCTGACCTCGATATCTCCGAACTTTGCGCCGGGCAGATCGGGGTCCTTGGGGGAATCTCCCGCGCCCCAGCCGCCGAAGGCGAAATCGCCGTACCATTCGTTTATCGCTTGCAATATGGTGTATGTGCCCGGAAGAACGGTGATACGGTAGTTCGGATCGACGTCCTCGCCGTTTATGGCGTATTCACCCGCATCCGCACCTCCGGCCTTGGTGCCCACGATCTTGAGGTCGGCGAGCGTCTCTCCGGGCGCGAAACTTCCTCCCGTTTGCGTGAACGTGAAGTCTTTGTATCTCTCCCCATAGTAGCTTGTGAGGTCGTCCATGCGCACTTCTATTTCTCTCTGCGTGATCTCGTAGGTCGCTTCGGTAAAGATCAAATCGTAGTTGGCGTTGTTGTACGAGCCGAGGATAGAGTAACTGCCCGCATTCTTGCCGTCCGCTTTCCTGAGCGTGATGTGGAGATCGTCTGCCGTGTCGTTGCGGTTTTCCCAATCCCAAGGCACATCGTATGTAAGACTTGCAAATTCTTCACCGTAAATGCTCGTGCTGTTATGAACGTTGACGGTAAGCCGTCTGGGTACGATTTCCAACCCTGTACTGAGATCGGCGGGGAGTACGTAACAACCGTTATCCGCACCTACCGCAATGCCGTCTACATAGATGTAATAGTTTCCGACGTTAACGGGTCCCTCTTCAAGAGTCGCTCCGCCAAGGTTGGTTAAGTGGAAGATGGGATCGCCCACATCGTCGCCTTCGCTTATGTTCGTAAAGAGCGGACGATTGCTGTAAGCGAAGCTGGTGTAAACTGCCGAAACATTCCCGCTACCGTCTACGCTCACGTCGGCGCCTGCGGTAGCCCAATCGATGTCGAGCGTCTTGGGCGAAACCACGAGACGGTTCGCTCCGCTCTGGCCTATGAGCGTTCCGCTGTAATTCGGCAGGAACGAGACGTTGAACCCGCATTCCTCTTTTGTGAGGATCTTCAAGTCGTAGGTGCCCGGCATGAGGTATCCGCCCGTGGAAATCTGGGGATCGACCACTTCGAACCAGCAATTCGCCGTAATGAGATCTGCGAGTTCTGCCCATGTGGAGCCGGGATAAATTTCGTCGAGCCCGACGATGCTGCTCACTCTTCTTTCGCTTCCGAACGGTCCTAAAATATTCTCGAAAATGTATTCGGAAAGGCGGGCCGTTAAAGGTAGCTTCTCATCTTCCCCGTAGTTTCCGGTAAGCTCTGCGGAGTACTTGTACTCGCCGTAACCGATCTCGAGCGCAACATCCCGATCGTTCAGGATGATCGTGACGTTTGTGCTGTACACGGTGAGCGTAGCATAAGGCGCGCCGCCGTACTGTCCGTAGAGCACGAAACTGTAGTTGGAATAAATGCCGTCGTCGTTCAAGATCGTACCGTCCCAAGTCACACCGTCAAACTCGCCGAACTTGATGTCGTACCGTCCGACGGGCGGCAAATCGCCGAGACCGTCGTACACGTCGCTACCGCCCCGTGCCTGCAAGACGAGTAGACCCTTTAAGAAGCTCTCGATCGCCGTTCTATTGAAGCTACTGCCCTCCTCACGCGACAGGACCTCACCAAGTTTCGTAACGTTTTCGAATGCGATTGCGAGCACCGTCTTGAAATCTTCGCCGTAAACAATTCTCTCGTCCGCTACGTTAACCGACACGACCATGCGGGTAATTTCGAAGTCCCTGTTCGCGCCAGAGAACGAATAGTTATCGCT
Organism: uncultured Clostridia bacterium; assembly: GCA_947625695.1. Taxonomy (GTDB): domain Bacteria; phylum Bacillota; class Clostridia; order Christensenellales; family Borkfalkiaceae; genus Gallimonas. The sequence continues at coordinate 4,148 of CANQPO010000054.1, forward strand.
GTCTGCACCGTTCAACGTTGCGCCGACTGTGATCTTATACCTGCCGACGTTCCGCAATGCAGAATCGGTCGCCCCTGCGATGGTATCCCATTCTCCCGTAGCGTTGTTGTAATGAGAAATTGTGTAGCTTGCAAAGGAAACCCGATCGCCGTCGAGCACCGCCGTATGGAACACGCCGCTGAGCTGCGCGCCGTTTGCCGCCCTGTAGAGAAGGGCGTTGTAATGGGACGTTGCGTCATACTCTATATTGCCGAGATCCCAATCGAGCGCAATGTTCTTCCGTGCGACCAAGTACAGTCCGACTCGGGAAACCGACGCGTCCTCCGACGATGCGGCGGAGAAGCAAACATTCTTATCCGCAAGGCCGAGGGCGAGTTTCAGGCTGTAGCTTCCCGCCTTGAGTTTGCCCGCCGTAGAGACATCATCGGCGCCGTATACCACGGAAACGCTGAGCCCCCATGTTCTGAGCCAATCCTTCTGTCTTTCAAGTCCGGTGACTCCGCCGGGAATGCCTTGAATTTCGGTGACGATATCAAGGAACGCTTTCAAAAGCGCCTCACTGCCTTCAAGGTCGCTGTCGCCGTATGTGGTGGAAATGACGCCGTTCGTCGTAATAATGATATCCTTCGTGTCTATCTCGACGAGAACGGTAAACGTCGCCGTCTCATAATTGGCAGAGGTGACTTCGACATCGACATAGAACACGCCCGAACCGGTGAAGTTCACGCCGTTCCCCGTATACGTGAACGCAGAGGAGGCCGCGGAGGTGCGCACGGTGTACTTGATGGAAACGGTATCTTCCGCGCGGAACAGATTGAAATCTTCCGCTGCCGTGATGCTGAACAAAACGGCACGAGCAGGGTCGTAGACGATATGGCCGCCCTCCATGCGATCGGGTACTGTAAGGCTAAAGCTCTTTCCGTTGATGGGGCTGGTTGTGTCGCCGTCATCGAATTCACCGCCTGCTTTTGCCTTCAAGGTCGCACGCAAAACGTTAAATGTAAACGGCGTGCTGACACTGCTGTCATCGGGATCGGCGGGGGTGAAGAACACCAAGTTGGGGTTGTTGAGCTTAACCGTTATCGTATATTCACCGACGGTCACGGGAGCCGAAACAGCTACGCCATTTTCAAGATAGACGAGCGTGAGGTCGGCGATCGCGCTCTCCCATGTTTTGCTCTCCGAACCGCCGTGGAACGCTGTGATCTTAATGTACCGCGTGCAATCGATCTCCCTGCCCGTATAAACGGCAGAGGACGTGCTCAGCTCCGCCAGAACGACCGCAGGTTTGATCTCGAACTGAGACTCCAGAGTGCGTGTCCGTCCCGCATTTTCGTCCGGAAGCCCGTTTGCGCCGTAGTCGAATACGAAGTTCTTGCAAGCCTCCGTAAGCGTGACCGTGACGCCGTAGGAGCCGGCATTGATCGGAAGCCTGCCGGCAAGCGCCGCACCCGTGTAGGATACGGTGTGTGCAACGGCATCGCTCGGGATCGCCAAGCCGTTGAGGGTCCCGTCGTCGCTCAGATAGTAGAAATTGATCGCGGCGTTCTGCTCTTCGCCCGTGTAGTAGTTGTCGCTCGTGCCGAGTTCCGCCCTGATCTTGGCGGGAAGAATGCGGAAGTCTACATCGAACTTATCCGTATAGTTGCCCTTTTCTGCCGCCTCGACCCTCAAAATGTACTCGCCGGCATCCGTCGGGGTGGATGTGGTGACCTTGGTCCACGTACTGCCATTTTTCTCCTTCCACGACAGGGTGTAATCGGTCGTTTGAAGCGTAAACGCGGAAAGGGACGCGGACGCGGGATCGTACACGACGGAAGGCGCAATGGAGACACTTGAGCCGTTGTAGTAGAAGATATTGAGTTTGGACGGTTGCAGGAGAATGCCGAGATCCTCGATGGAGAACTCACCTTCCATCTCCCAGCGGTCCCCTGTGCCCTGCTTCTTGCCGAGAGGCTTGGGTTTGATCGTGAACGTTGCATGATCCTGTCCCTTGATGTCGCCCTGTCCGATAACGGTGACGTTTGCCTCACCCGCGTTGATGTTGTTCGTATACATAAGGATATACTGACTGCTATTGAGCTGGACGGGCTTCATATCCTCGGGCGCATCGGCATCGGCTTCGGTGTAGTCTACCCATTTGTCGTTTACCTTGTGCCGGTGGATGAGCCAAACCTCCACTTCGTCATCTGTAAGCTCGATCTTGGAACCGGTGTAATAGCGGTCCTTCTGGCTCGTTATCCTAAGCTCGAGACGCACGTCATCGGATCCGATGTCGAGTTGCACAATGGTAAACGTCAGCGTCTTTGCGTAGATATAGCTGTAGTTTCCGTTGGAACCGAACGAGAAGTCTCCGTTCAGCGTCAAAGAAACCGTAATGGAATATGTGCCGGCAGCCAAGAATTTACCGCTTTCCGTGTCAAGTGACCCGCCGTTGTACTGAACGGAATAAGAGCTTATGGCTTCGTCCGCGATGTGGCCCTGATAGAGACCGAGAGGTTTCCCGCCCACCGTATTCTTAAAGAGGATGGAAACGAGATCGACCATATTGTGTGCCATACCGTCGTACGGCATGGACTCCTTCTGGCTCCACTGGGCTTGCGGTTTCTTCTCGTCGCCCGGTTCGTAAAGTCCCACGTCCACGGTTTGGGGTTCAACCCTAAAGATAAAGGTGGTAGTGCTGGGAGTGAAATTATCGCCCAAGGTCACCTCTACCTCATAAGGACCGGCATGGAGGGGTTTATCCGTCGTGTCCTTGTAGGCTACCGTAAAGCCGTCATGTGCGTCGTCGTCCGCGTACACGGGAAGAACGCTGCCGTTGCCGTCGAGGTTGGTGAAGGAGAAGTATGTATCGCTGTGCAAATCGAATGCGCTTCCGTTATACGTCTCCGAACGCTTCGTCAGCTCGACGCGCACATTTGCCTGATTGATTGTATAGCGTGCCGTCCAACTCGTTCCGTCCGTGACCGTACCGACGGTGCTTGCGGTAAGCTTAAAGAACGGTTGATTGTACCCCGTTCTATTCTTCATGGTGACCGTCACTTGGTACTCGCCAGCATTGGCAAAGCTGTCTGTCGTAGTAAACGTGTTTTTACCCAGCGGCGAATATTCGTACTTTACGTCGTAGTCGGCGTCAGTGACGACATCCGTTCCGAATGCGGGTTCTTGCTTCTGCTCTTCTTTGTTATAGATAAGCGAAAGGTTCTCCAGCGTAACCGTTGTGTCCATTTGCCCGATGGTATAGGTGAGGGTGTCAGCGAAATCATATTCTCTCGCCACGTAAGTGTCGGGCTGCTGCGGGTTGTAACTGTCCTTGTCGAAAATGAAGTTGCCGCCCTCTTTCAGCTGAACGGTTACGTCATAAATCCCCAAGGTAAGCGGACGGCTGTCGTCGTCAAGCGCGCCATTGCTGTTTACGCTGTAGGTTACCGAGTATTCCCCTGCCTCTGCATTCGGAGTGACCACGCCGTCCTTGTTGGTGAAAACGATCTTACTCGTGAGGTCGTGTCCCACGCCGCTATATGCCGCGGACTCCTCTTGGAGCTCGACTGTAAGCCTTGCGGGAAGAATACGGTAGGTTATGGACGCGGTTTTTTCGTCTCTGCCGTCGTTTTTGAATACGTAGTTATCACCGGTTATGGTAACGGTGATGGTGTACGTACCCGCATTGGTGCAATTGTTATCGCCGGTATCCGCCCCGTTATCGTTCTGATAAGCGGTAGCTGCTACCGTGTAGTCCTTATTGAACTCGGGCGAAGCGCCGCTTGTCGAGAGCACGAGCACTTCGGGCGTATAGCTTGCGCCCGTGTAAATGTACGCCGCGGAGCCGTTCAACGCCAGCGTTAAAGTGGCGGGCGTGATGGTAAATTTGAACCTGAACGACCCCGTGTAGTTGCCGTCGTTTGCCTTTACCAAGATGTAGTACAAGCCTGCATCTTTGGGCGCCCCGCCGAGAGAAGTGTCGTCGTTTTTGAAGTACGAAATGGTGTAGTCGCCGTTTGCCGCGCCCAAAACAAGCACGTTGATTTGCGACGGCACGCCCGCCGGCGAATACCTGATCGTAAGATTGGGAAGATATGCATTGCTGCTATATTCCATCGTCTCCGACCCGTCCACCTTAATTTCGTCGTCCTTTGTTTCCCCGTTTCCTATCTTCTTCTTATTTATTGTGAAGTTCTTCGTCTTTGATCCGGAGAAGTTGCCGACGCCGACAAGGACCGCCTGCGCGTGGTTCGATTTGCTCGAAGCGTTGACGTTATCGATATAGCTTACGGTAAATTCATCCGTAAGTTTGAGCGTATGGCTTTCGCCGCCGAGCGTAAAGATTACGGTGACGTTGGGCGTAAGCGCCACGCCCGTATAGGTGCAGTCCTCGATCGTGATATTACTTTCGTCGATTGTGCCGATATCGAACGGAGAGATCGTGAAGGTAGACGTCGTGCTATACACATAGTCCGTAGCGGAAGTTCTGCCGAAGGCAAAGTTGCCGCCATTTTTCAGCGTTACGGTCACGGTGTATCTTTTGGCGTCCTTGGGCTTTGTCGTGCCGCTGAGACCGCCGTATTGGATACTACTCTTACTCTCTGCGCTGAAGCCGTTCGCCGTAAGAAGGGTGAGAAGGTCGCCGTTCAACTCGCTCACGCTGAGGGACGCAAAGGTGTTACTGTCGACTTCGACGCCCTGTTCCTCGCCGTTGTAGGGTTTGTTCTTGAATTCGTTGATGGTGATGACGTCCGGATTGATGGTAAACTTGTAGGACATCGTCAGAGGGTCGCCAGGGTCGTCGGGAGTGGCGAACTTGAAGTTTTTGCCGTCTGTGAACTTGACCGTAACGGTGTAGGTGCCGGCGTTCTTGAAGCCGTCGCCGTCCGTAAATGCGCCCGTTGCAAGAGGCGTGTAACCCGTTTTATCGCTGATGGTGAGGGTGTATTCGTCGTTGCTGTAGACCCAAGTGTGCCCGTCGCTCCCTTCTTGTTTTTGGAACATCGTGCTTGCGTTCTTCCAATCTACTTCCTTTGGCAATTGCGTACCCGAGCCTGCGATAAAGATTACGCCGCTGAGGTGCGGGTTGCCGTCGTAAGTGAACGTTTCGGTTGCCGCCCTTGCCGTAATGCCCTCCGGTAGCACCTCTACCGTAAAGACGTAAATGCCCTCGTAGTTGCCCTTCCCTTTGATCAGGACGGTATATTTGCCCGCCTCTGTGATCTCCGTAAGCTCTTTCTCTACGTTGTCCAAATACGCTTTTATGATATCATAATCGGACCCCGCCACAAGGGTTTTTATCTTCCCTGTCGTCGGCTCATACGTCATGTTGACGGCGATGCTCTGCGAACTGCCGCTATAAACGTAGTTTGCCGCTTGATGGCAGTCGAGCTGGGTGCCGTTCTTTTCGGTGTCACGATCTTGCTCCGTCGAAGATCCGAGCGACTTGGGGCTGATGGTAAAGGAAAGACTCAGCGTGCCGATAAAGTTCTGCATGCCGGTAACGGTAACGCTGCACTCGCCCGCATTGATCCTGTTGGTATAGGCGATCACATAGTCCTGCTCGGCTGTCAAGGGATACTTTACCCTGTTCGCCGTGACCGTAAGCCCTTCGATCGGCTCGATCATATCGCCCGTGTAGACAATCTCTACTACACCGTCTCCGTCCTTCCCGACGATGATGCTGTCGTCATCGCTCTTTAAGCCGTAGATCGGAGTGCCGCTGTTACCCGACTTAAAGACGAGGTCCTCTTTTGTAAGACGGTGGTAATTGATATTGTACGAAAGCTTCTGGGTATAGCTATACCCGCTCGTTGTGCGGCTGAAGCAATAGTTGCCGTTCTCCGTCAAAGCAATGTCTACGGTGTACTGCCCGGCGTTTCCAAATTTGTCCGTATCCTGCTGCCAGTTGTCCTTCCAGCCGATATAGTTGTACTCAAGTGTATACTCTTCCGAATTCGTCGCGTTCGGAATGGCGTCGGTGTTAGAGGTAAAGCCCACGCCCGCCTTGTGATCTGCGCCATCGAAGTCGATGCTGAAGTCGGTCATCTCCGTGTTGCTCTTCTCGCTCTCCGTAAGGAATGCAGTTACGGTTGCGGGCGCAATGGTGTAAGAAGAACCGATCGTCGTGCCGTTCTTGCCCACCGTTTGACCGCTGCCCTCGATGAATTTGAAGTTGTATTGGCTCGTATCCTCTTTCGATTTCGCGTCGTCTGTCAGCGCAACGGTCACGGTGTAATTGCCCGCGTTGAGGGGCAAACTGCTCCCGTCCAACTTCGCATTGGTCGTCGTAGGATCGGTCGTGTATGTAATGGTGTATTCGTCCGCGGTCACGCCGTCGCCCGCGTCCGCGGCGGCAAGGGTAGGCACCGCCTCGTTGTTGCGCTCGGTGTTGGTGAACACGAGCGTAACGCCCTGCCCCGCCTTGTTGTAGATCGTGTCTGCAAACTTATCGAGTTTGATCTCCGCCGGCTTGATCGTGAAGTCGAAGGTACGCGTCCCTTCTCCCGTGGCGCTGAACACAAAGTTCGAACGCGACGGCGTGGGAATGGTGACGCCGCTCTTCATGTCGTCGGTGATATTCCCTCCGCTGAACCATGCGTGTGCATCCACCTTAAGGGTCACGGTGTACTTGCCCGCGTCTACCATGCCCGCCGTGCTATTGTGCTCGGCGCCGCTGCCGCACCGATAGGTCACCGTGTACTCGTTGAGCAAGGTCGAAGGGATCACGCCCGCGTCTTGTGCATTCGTGAAATTGAACGACGCGGTGTGCGAAAGGCGGTTATAGTACTCCTCAGCATCGCCTTGGAGAGAGGCGGTCACAGTGGCGGGCTTGATCTCAAACGTGCCGCGCACGAGGTCGTTCGTGCCGTTGCCGAAATTGGAACCCGTAATGGAGGGGAACTCTCCCCCTTTTTCCGCCTCTTTGAATACGAAATTCTCGTTGCTCAGAGCGATTGCAACATAGTAGAGGTCGGCGTCGACGGGCGCAACGGTCGAATACAGTTTGTTGAGTTCCGCAAGTTCCTTGCTATCAACGCTTCCGTCCTTGAAATACTTATCATAGAAGGCGTCGAACAACTCCTGCGAAGCATAGGCGTATGCCACGCTCGAAATATCGATGTTGTTCTTCTTATTGAGCGCCGAAACCTGCGTGTCGCTCAGCGCCGTGCCGCGCGCCGTGCACAGCATACCCGTGTAGGGGATGTAGTCCTCCGTATTTTCATAGGTAAGCTGAATGGCGTGCGAACTGCGGTCGAAGTAGTAGCCGTTGTACTTCGCACCTGCGTCGCCCTTCTTGATGTCATACGCGCCCGTGGTGTGCTCAATGGCGATGATTGCGGGGCGGATATGGAAGTTGACGGTGACCGAGCCTGTATAGTTGCCCTTTGCTTCGATGATCACGGAGGGGAACTGCCCTTCCGTGCCTGCCCCCGAAGCCGGCTCGGCGTCCGAAGCCATGGAGACCACGTTGTTATCCGTCCAGGTGAGGGTGAAGTCGATGCCCTCCGTCATATCCTTAACAAGGTTGCCGGTCCGCGCAGACTCTGCGGTCGTGCCGTTTACGCCGTACTTGTAGTAGCTCATTTTGACGTGCGGGCGGTAGAAGGTGCTCGTACCCGCGAACGGGAAGGTCGCCATCTTGTACGTGCCGTCCGTGTTGGCGGCGGTATCCTGCACCACGGCGTCGCCCGCCTTCTTGTACGCCACATCGGCATAGCCGTCTGAATCGACGGTAAGCGCGCCGTGCTCCTTTGCCTCGTCGGACAGAGAGGCTCCTTTCTTGTGCTGTTGGATCTTGGTGGCAAACACGTTGTCGTCGGCGATGTTCTTCGCCTCGATGATGACGGTGATGTAACTCCCCTCTCCCACGACAAAGTTGCCGTAGTCGCCGTTTTCATCCGCCGTGCCGTTTAAGCCCTGTCTGCTGTACGTGTGCCCTGCGTCGTTACTATTGGAGAAAGCGAACACCCACACAACGCCCGCGGCGATGTCGAGCCTCGTCGTGTTATGCTCCGTCTTTATGATTTCGTCGTTCTTAAGTTTGGTCGCGGTGGACAGAGCATACGTCCCCACATTGGCGTCGCCCGTTTCGAAGGTGTACACGCCGCAGCCGAATGCGATATTCGTATTCTCCTGATAGTTGGTATTGCTGAATACATACGTGGGATTGGAGAGCGTGTATTTCAACTTCTTCGCGCCGTCCGCCCCGTCGCCGACCGCGGGTCCGACCTTATCATTCACCTCCTCCGTGTTGTCTCTCCACATGGAGAAGGGATAGATGAACCCTTGCTGCCTGTCGGTAGCGAGGCCGGGGCGCCCGCCGGTTTGCGGGGTTGCATAGACGCCGCCGACGCCCTTCCCGACGTTGCCGTCCTGCTCGGGATGTGCGCCTGTATCTTTGTTATAGAGCGAGGGCCGATATTCCTCCTCGCGGGTCGTGCCGTCGTAGGTATAGGTGACGGTGAGCGACGTCGTCACGGTGACGGGGGTGATTTCGTACTCGATCTCGTAGTAGTACCCCTCGTCGTCCTTCATGCTGTCGCCGAGCGCCGTCCCGTCGAACACATAGTTCCCTGTTGCGCCCGTCAGTTTGCCCTTGTCATCCTTGTAGGCGGGGATGTAGATGCGCACTTTCAGCTTCTTCTCGCCCATGACGTTGACGTAGTCGAGATACTTCCCGTCATCTTTTAAATCGTACTCTTCGATGTAGTACTTCACAACGTAGTCGTACCCGTTTTCGAGCACGGTGAACGTCGCGCCGCTGTACAGCGTTTTTTCCGCAAAAGTGACGGTGCTTCCGTCCTTCTTCTTTGCGGCGGAGCCGTTGAGCAGGCGCTGTACGCCGAGCGAATCGGTAAAGGTGAGGGTGGGGAGCTGGAACTGCCCGAGGCCGTTGAACACCACCTCTCTCTGCACGGTGACGGAAGTATTTGCATCCTCCTCGCCGGGGATCACGGGCGGTTTCTCTTCGGTATCGAAGTCATAGGGCCGCACCACCGCGGGATTTACGGTGAATTCAAACGCCCAGAAGTAAGGGGTATCGCCGCCGAGGCCCACAAGGTGTTCGGCGTCCTGATCGAAAACATAGTTATAATCGTCGTAACCCGCGTCGAGATCGAGGGTGACAAACACGACATAGCGGCGGGCGTCGGTGGGGTTGCTCCCGAGCTTGCTTGTGCCACTCACAAAGGACGACTCATCCACAATATAGACGAGTTTCCCTGTGCTCTCGGCGTCGACCGTCTTTTTGTACAGTTCTTCGAATTCTTTCAGCCCGTCCGCGGTCAAAATGCCGCTCGTGATACTCGCGCCGGGGCTCGACGGGTTGAACGTATCGTTCTCTCCCCACTTCACCTCGGGCGGTTTCTCCAATTCTTCATCCATGTAGCTCGGGAAGTACGGCCTGCCTGCCGTCTTTGCCGCAGCTTCCTGCGTGGAGTCATCCTCGGGGGCGGCAACCTTCCGCCCATACGGCCGCACCGTGTTCCATGCGTCCTGCGAGATTTGGTCGAGGGTATAATAAAGTTTGGTGCGCACGTCGTAGACGCCCGCCTTGAACTTGAGGTCGTCGAAGAGGTAATATTCGAGCGTCGCCGCGTCGTCGAGGTGGGGATTGACGTGGGTATTGGAGGTGTTATCGTAGATGACGATCGACTCGTCGCCGATCTCGCGGGCGTTATAGGTAAAGCCGTCCTGCGCCTGTTTGGTGAGTTCCACCTCGGCGGAGGCGGGGTCGACATAGATATTGATTCCGGAGGAGAAGGCAAAGTTGTTGGAGGCAAAGTACACGCCGGTTGCATCAAATTCCTTATTGCCCTCTTCGGCCGATTGCGCCGAGCGCGAGGAGATGAACTTCACCGTGTACATACCCGCGTTTCTCACGCCGGGCACGTAGGTACCGGTGCCGGAGGTCGAGTTGGGCTGACGGTGCATCGTCTGGTATTCGATGCCGCCGCCCGAGTGTCCGCCGAATTGCACGGGCTGCTTGGTGCCGAAATATTGGTTTGCGTATGTAAATTCGAGCACATACCCCGTGAACGCCCCCTTCGCCACGCTTGTATATTTCTTTGTATACGGATCGTACAGCTTAAAGACCTGCAGCCGGTTGTACTCCGCATTCAGGATGGGGAAGTAATAGCCGCCGCTGTAGATAAAGTAGGGCTGCTCTTTCTCATCGCCGAGGGCAGCATTCTGACCGGTCTCTCCGGGGATGCCGTCTCCGTCCCAGTCGACGTCTTTCAGCCATTTCAAGTCGGTTGCAATGTTCTGGCCGTTGTAGTAGAGGGTGCGGCCCACTTCCACGCCCACTTGGTTGATCTTGATTTTGAAGCTCGGGTTGGCATACCGCTTGCCCGCCTCCGAAATGAGCACCGAATATTCGCCCGCATACGAAATACTGCCGTCCGTCGCGCTGATGGCCTTTGTCATTTCCTGCGTAACAGTCTTTCCCGCCGCGGTGAGGTCTTTCGTCCCCAATTTGAAGCGGAAATTCGCGTTCTCGAAGTCGTTGTTTATGGTATAGGTGCCATCGCCGGACGACGCCTTCACGCTCTCCCAGCTCCGGAGCGGCTGAACCCCGCCCGAGGC
>CANQPO010000055.1 GCA_947625695.1 uncultured Clostridia bacterium
CGGGCGCGATCTTCAATGTCTGCATGGCTTGGCTCGACGGCGGCTGTGCAGAACCGCTCGACGAGGTTACGAGGGTACTGACCATGCCAATAAACATTTCCAATCAAAAGTAGCGAAAACAGCGAGGAACACGTTCCCCGCTGTTTTCGTTGTCCTTGTCCGAAAGTGTATTCCGATATAAAATTAAGATTTTTTCTGATTCCCTATGGAATACACACGGGCCCGTTCTTTTTTTTGTGCTGTATTTTCTTGCCCACCTCCTTTAGTCCCCCTCCAATGGAGGGGGTTCCGCTTGCCACTCCGTGGGAGGTTCGCTTTCCTGCCCCCTCCTTAGGAGGGGGGTAGGGGGTGGGCAAAAACATATTTTAATCTCTGTGCTTAAAAGGTTCTGTGAGGACGAGGGGGTCCAAAACTTCGTCGAGCTTCTTCTCGTCCATCAGCCCCTCGCGGAGGACGATCTCCTTGATGGACTGCCCCGTCTTTAAGGACTCCTTGGCGATCTCGGCGGCCTTGAGGTAGCCGATGTACGGGTTGAGCGCCGTCACGATGCCCACGCTGCGGTTCACCCACTCGCTGCACCGCTCGCGGTTGGCGACGATGCCCACGATGCAGTTATCGGAGAGCGTTCTCACCGCCCCCGAGAGCGCGCGGAAGGATTCGAAGAGCTGATAGAAGATGACGGGCTCGAAGGCGTTGAGTTCGAGCTGTCCCGCCTCCGCCGCCATCGTCACCGTGACGTCGTGCCCGATGACGAGAAAGGCGACCTGGTTGACGACCTCGGGAATGACGGGGTTGATCTTCCCGGGCATGATGGAAGAGCCGTTCTGCTTGGCGGGCAGGATAATTTCGCCCAGCCCCGTTCTGGGGCCGCTCGACATGAGTCTTAAGTCGTTGCACATCTTGGAGAGGTTGACGGCGAGCGCCTTCAGCGTGCCCGAAACGGCGGCGAAACCGTCCACGTTCTGCGTGCCGTCGAAGAGGTCGTCCGCGCGGCAGAGCCTCTCGCCCGTAAGCAGAGAAAGTTCTTCTGTGATGTGGTTGAAGTACGCCTCGCGCGCGTTGATGGCGGTGCCGATGGCCGTTGCGCCCATGTTGATGGTGCGCATTTCGGAAAGAGAGTTTTGAATGCGCTCCTTGGAGCGGGCAATGGAGGTCGCAAAGGCGTGGAACGCCTGCCCGAGCCGCATGGGAACGGCGTCCTGAAGCTGGGTCCTGCCCATTTTGAGAATGCCGTCGAACTCCTTCGCCTTTGCAAGGAGGGCACTATTCAGCCGCCCGAGCTCTGTGTTGAGCTCCGAGGCAAGGGTGAGCACGGTGAGCTTCCCCGCCGTGGGAATGACGTCGTTGGTAGACTGCTCCATGTTCACGTCGTCGTTGGGGCTGATGACGGAATAGTCCCCCTTTTTGCCGCCGAGATGTTCGATGGCGATGTTGGCGATGACCTCGTTGACGTTCATGTTCGCGGAGGTCCCCGCGCCGCCCTGCACCGCGTCTACGATGAAGTCCTTTCTGTGCTTGCCGTGCAAAATTTCATCGCAGGCAGAAATGATGGCGTCCGCCTTTTTCTCGTCGAGAAGCCCAAAGGACTTGTTGACGATGGCGGCGGCCTTTTTGATGACCACGATGTTGCGGATGAACGCCGAATTGAGCTTGGTGCCCGTGATCTCGAAATTGCCCTTTGCGCGCAGGGTCTGGATGCCGTAGTAGGCGGCGCTGTCGATGGAGAGCTCCCCCACCGAATCGCTCTCTGTTCTGAACTCTTTTTCCATAGTTTCTCCGCGGGCGCATGCCCGAAAAAAGTTGTTTTACATATTATAAACCGCTCTACGCAAAATTGCAAGCGCTTTCCCTTTTTCTTTGTAAATTGTTTTCCCGCTTCGCAAAATTAAACATTGGAGGGGGCAAGAAAGGTGGGGCCTCCTACTGAGGGGGCAAGAAAAACTTAACGGAACCCCCTCCACCCTCGGGGGACTAAGGGGGTGGGTAAACCATGTGCAAACGCGTCATTCCGCCCCGCCCCTCTCACGTGTCATTCCGCCCCACCCGCGTCGTTCCGAGCCGTAACTCCCGTGCGTCATTCCGAGCCGCACAAGCACTAACGAAGTTCGACTTGGACAGTCCCCGAGGGAATCTTGCTACGTCCAAGTACGCTTATAACAAACCCAAACGTACCAAGATGCCTTCGCGGACTCGCTAACGGGACTGCGTAAACACATTTCGCCTCAGCATGACGCTTTGGAGAAACTTTTCGCCGCCCACCCCCACGGAGAGGGGCAACGGAGCCCCCTCTTGGGGGGCAAAAAAGCGTCCTCATTTATCAAAACAAAAAATTTCGAAAAATTTTTCAAAAAACGCTTGACAAACGGGTGTGTGCGCCCGTGCGCACACACCCTGAAACGGGTGCGCAGGCGTTACAATATATCCGGAGGTAAAAACATGGCAAAAGCCGAAAGTTTCGATAATTTAATTGGCTCTATCCAAGAAGCGTTTCTGTCTGCAAACGAACTCAGCGAAAAACAGCATCTGCGCCTGTTGGAAGAATATTTCGACGAAGAAAACAAACCCACTGTCATTAACGTGCAGTATCCCTATTTTGGAGAGAGCGGGCAAATCGAGTACAAATCGTTGGATATCCCCAAGCTTTGCCTCGTTCCCCTCTCGTCCCTGCAGGTGAAGGAGATCGACGTTGAGTTCAAAGTAAAACTTGCGGGGAAAATAAGACTCGGCAGGCGGCAAGCCCCCGAAAACGCCAATAGTTTGATGAACTGCGAGAGCGGCGAGGACGACAAGCTCGGCTACGTTCCCGAATACCGCAAGAGCAAGGACGGCAACTATGCCGACATAACATTGAAGTTCCGCGCGGACGAGCCGCCCGAAGGGTTGATGCGCATCCGCGATGAACTAATAAAAATTTTACCGTAAAAGGAGTTAAATGATGGCTGATCTTGTAAGAATGGGAGACCAATTCAGCGGTCTCGACATGGGCGTACTGATCGGCGGGCCGCTCAAAGCGGCCTGCGAAGCGCAATCCATGCTGGCGAATTCTCAACTGAATTTTATTCGCCAGATCGGTTTGTACACGGAGGGCGAAGTCGCAAAGGTGCGCACCGCGTCCTTTTCCTTCACCCGCTCGGCGGCGGCGGAAGCGAGCGAAGGCGAAGAGGAAAATGCCGAGCGGCAGACGGAACTCGTTGAATTGAACGTTCCGCTTCTCGCCCTCGTCAACGTGCCGTCCCTTTCCATCGACAAGGTGAACATTACCTTCGACATGGAGGTGAAGTCCTCTACCTCGTCCGAATCGCAAAGCGACAAAAGCGCAGAGATCTCCGCGACCGCAGGCGGGAAGTTCGGCGGGTTCCACTTTGACGTGAGCATCAAGGGGTCGGTCTCCTGTCACGACAAAAATACCCGTAGCAGCGACAACTCGGCAAAATATCATGTGGAAGTGACGGCGAGCCAACAGCCCACGCCGGAGGGGCTTTCCCGCATGATAGACATTCTCAACACCGCCATTACCCCCACCAAGGTGGAGAAGGTAAAGCCCGCCGCATAACATTATGCAATTTTCATTGAGCGAGCTTAAATATGTCGAGCGGTACACAGTGGGAAACGTAAACGCCGAAAAACTGCCCGATGAAGCGCAGATCACAAAGCAGACGGAGCGGCTGAATGCCGCTCTGTCTCACGGCGGCAAGATCATCGGGCAGGAAAAGAACTTTTTTCTCCTCAACATCGGCGAACATCAGGTCGTTTCTCAGTACATTGTGTATCATGTCGGTTTCGAGCGTAAGCCCTACTTTTTGAAGGGCTCCTCTCCTCAGTAACCCAATATTTGGTTTTCTTTTCTTGCCTCCTCTCGCACAGCGGGGGGAGGTTAATAAAACCCCCTCCTGCGGAGGGGGACTAAGGGGGTGGGCAAACAGTGTGCAAACGCGTCATTCCGCCCCACCCCTATCATGCGTCATTCCGAGCCGTAGAGGAAATAACGGAGTTCGACATGAAAAGTCCCCGAGGGAATCTTGCTACGTCCAAGTGCGTTTTTAACAAAACCCAAACGCACCAAGATGCCTTCGCGGACTTGCTAACGGAACTGCGTAAATACATTTCGGCTCAGCATGACGCATGTACACACAGACTGCGCACCCACATTGCGGCTACTTCGCCTGCTCCTCGTGCCGCCCTTCGGCAACATGGAACGTGCGGGCGGGGCAGGGTGAGGTATTTAGAACGGTGCGAGGGACAGCAAGTTGACGGTAGTACCCCCCCCCGTGGGAGGGGGACTAAGGGGTGGGCAAACCTTGGCGCCCCTTTTAGGGGAGCTGTCACGAACAAAGTGAGTGACTGAGGGGTTTCAAAAACCCTTTCCCCCTCACTGCGTTCGGGTACTTTCCCTAAAAGGGACAGCAAGGAGTAGTGTTACATCTTCAATGAATAGAATTCAGCCTTTTCTCTCCTTTAAGATCTGCCGCACATAGTCCAGATTTTTATATCGAACATAGAGCAAATAACTTTCGAGCGGCATGGCAAATTGCGCCTTCACGCCCGTGCCGTAGGGCATGAGCACGCATTCTATCTCTTCGCTTTCCAGATTATTTTTGAGGTTGTCGCCGAAAATTCTATCCACTTGCGCAACCAAACAAAAATCATCTTCTGTTACCGCTCTGAGCTTTTTCCTGCCGCACTTCGGGCACCTTTCCCCCTCGCAGGCAATGTTGCACCCCTCGCAAAAATTCATAACTCTCCTCCCCTGAATTAAAGTTTATTTTGCCATCATTTCTTTTGCGATTGTATCAACGCTAAAACACGCTGCTCGCCAGCAATTCATTCATTTTTTGGCATACGGCAGTTTTTCCTACAACCATTGTTCCGCCGATCAAATAAAATGTTTTCATACTTCTCCGCTGAATTCCGATCCCATTATAGCATAGGCGCGGGGGAAAAGCAAGTGCGAAAGGTTACAATGTCACGATCGTAAAGACGATCAACCCGACCACAAACAGCAGAATGACCGCGCGCGAAATGATATACGGAAGGAGCATCTTCTTTGCCGAAAGGCGCTTGTAGCGCGGTTTTGACAATAGTCCGAAGAGGAGATACAGCGCGACCGCCCCCACTCCCCCGATGCTGAAATAGGGCTGTTTCAAAAAATAGGCAAGCAGAGTAAAGACCGTCGCCAAAACGAGAAAGCCGACCGCAATGCCGTACATGATCTTCGCCCGCTTTTCGTCGTGTAGCCGCTTTGTCTCGACGTCGCCGTCCGAGATCAAGTCGTCGATGCCGACGCGGAAGAGCTCGGAGAGGAGCTTCAAACTGTCGATGGCGGGGAGCGCTTTGTCTGTCTCCCATTTTGAGACCGCCGTGCGGGTGACGAAAATTTTCTCCGCTAAGTCCTCTTGGGTCAGGTTGTTGTCCTTTCTGAGTTGCTTTAACTTTTCTCCGAATGTCATTTTCTGCCTCCTTGCGCCTGTTATTATATACCCCACCGCGCATAAAGTCACGACACTTTTCTTCACATCCGGTAATTTTATCTATTTGAAATGTGAATTTAGCTCGAGTCCCTCCCCTTTTTACAAGAGAGGGCGCCAATGGGCGCCCTCTCTTGTAAAAACTTAAAGAAATCGGACGTTGTAAGTAGTCGATCAGCGCTCCGTCCACAAGGTAAAGGTGTTGCTCTCCACCTATATCATCTCCCAAACGGTAGGTTTCCCGTCCACATACCGCCAATAATTGCCCGCATTCTGGGGCACATTCTCGCACAAATAATAGATCGTTGCGTTGGAAAAGGCTTGCTCCATAGTGACGGGGATCTGCCTTCCGTTCGGCAAAATATCCACCACGTTATTCTGCGCCTTCAAAGCGTTCCAAGCCTCTTCCGTCCCCTCGTAGTAGATTTTCGAGAGCGCGCCGCAATTCTCAAACGGGCGGAGTCCGAGATTTTTCAGCGAAGCGGGGAGAACGATCTCCTTGAGCGACGCACAGCCCGCGAATACATTCACACCCGTGATTGAGATCAGTCCGTCGGGAAGAATGATTTCTTCGAGGGCGGAGCAGTTTCTGAACGCCCGCTCTCCGATTTCGGTAACGCCGCTCGGGATGTCGATATGAACAAGGCTTTTGCAAGCGGTGAACGTACCATTCGGGATCGCGGTCAAATCGGAGGGAAGTTTGATATGCGTCAAAGAAGAACACGAGCCAAAGATACCTTCTCCGATGAGCTTCACTCCGTCCGAGACCGCGACTTCCGCGAGATTTTTCAGTTGGTAAAAAGCTCTGCCTGCGATATACTTGACGTGAGACGGAATGGTGATCTTCGTCCCTTCCTCCATGTCGCCCTTATATTCATAGAGGACGTTTCCGAGTGTGATGATGCCCTCCGGCTGAGAATCAAGCCATGCTGTTTCCGAAAATACGCTTGCCCCCATGTACTCCAATTCATCCGGCAAAGTAACATCCTTCAATTTAAGACAGCCCGAGAACGCGCCGCTCCTGATTCTTTTCACAGAGTTTGGGAGCTCTATTTCCGTAAAACTTTGATCGGAACGCTTGATATTTCCGATAGAATAATATTCGCTCTCAAAAGCACTCTCTCCAATCTCCTCCAAACCGTCGGGGAAAGAAATTTCGGAAAGAGCGCAGTCCTGAAAACACGCCTCGGGAATGACCTTCAAGTTCTTCGGAAGAGTGACCTGTTTAAGCGCCGTGCAACCCCAAAAAGCCCTGCTCCCGATCTTTGTGACGGTTTCGGGAATCGTAACCTCCTCCAGCTTGCTGATGCAGGCAAATGCCGCCTCTCCGATCTCCGTCAATGTGTCGGGGAGCTCTATCGCCGTCGTGACGATGTTACAATACGCCCCCGTATGCGGATTGGGATTTTGCTGTCCCACATGATACATGAACGCCTCATCTGCGATCTTTTTGACGGGCAGCCCTTTGAAATATGCGGGAATGGTGACCTTTCCTTTAAGGTCAACCTCGCCCCGCCCGACTTCGTACCCGCTCCCGTCGGGAAGAAGGGTATAGAGCAAGCCGCTCTCATCGTCGTCCTGCGCGGGCGGTTCCTCGCGCGTAAACGAAAAGGACGCCCATTCGGAATCGGCGTAGGTCGCGTAATCGCCGATTGCAAGTACCTCGATGGTATAATCTCCCTCTTCCAAACCATCGGGAAGTGCGAAGCACGGCTCTGCCGTCTCCGACTCTTTGTTCTGGAACGCCACCGCATAGCCGACCGCGTTTTCGATTTCTCCCCACGTGACCGTGTTTTCGCTCAACGCAAAGCCGTCAGGTGCGGCGAGTTTTTCAAGCGGCGGCGTGCCGCAACCCGCGACCCCCAAGCACTTCGCCAAGACAAACGCGGCGATCAAGAAATAAAAAAATCTTTTCATGCGAAAAGCCTCTGTTTTTTCTAATTTTATTTGATTATATCATGATTTTCCGTCCCCGTCAAACAAAATGCGTAAAATGTCGATTTTTCCGTTTGCCCCCTCCCCTACTCCTCCCCCGCGCGTTCTAATTACGTCACCCTGCCCCGCTGTTCTGATAATGTGATTTCGCCCCGCGCGCAGTTCTGATTCTCTAAGCGCGGCACGAGCCGTAGGCGAAGTACCGAAGCCGCAGGCGGAGTGGAGAAATCTCGCCCTATTATACATCACGTCACCCTGCCCCGAAGCGTTTCTGCCCTCACCTTCCGCCACCGAAAAAGGCACCCCTTGGGTGCCCTTCGTGTGGCGGAAGGTGAGGGATTCGAACCCCCGGATAGTTGCCCATCAACGGTTTTCAAGACCGCCGCGTTAAACCGCTCCGCCAACCTTCCATTTACTTTTTATTTTTTCGTTTACCTATTTTTGCACTCACCCAAACGGTCCGTTACCTCCACTACGGTTTGACGCGATTGGCAAACTACGTTTGCAACAATCGCTATTCCGTCGCTTCGCTCCTTACAAGACCGCCGCGTTAAACCGCTCCGCCAACCTTCCATTTGCTTTTTATTTTTTCGTTTACCTATTTTTGCACTCACCCATACGGTCCGTTACCGCCACCACGGTTTGAGGATTGGCAAAACTTTGTTTTGCAACAATCGCTATTCCGTAGCTCCGCTCCTTACAAGAACGCCGCGTTAAACCGCTCTGTGGGCCTTCCATTTGCTCCTATTCAATTAAAATTCAACCGCGCGCGAAAGCGC
Source organism: uncultured Clostridia bacterium (assembly GCA_947625695.1). GTDB lineage: Bacteria > Bacillota > Clostridia > Christensenellales > Borkfalkiaceae > Gallimonas. The sequence continues at coordinate 8,180 of CANQPO010000055.1, forward strand.
TCAACACTTTCTAAACTTTATAAAATCGGCGGAGCCGACGAAACGTCGGGACCGCCGATTCGTCTTTTGCAAAAATTATCTTGTTTTGCCGCGGAAGAACACCGCGAGCGTGCCCGCGCCCGAATGGGTGCCGATGACGCTTCCGATCTGGTTGACGTAGATCTTCCGCTCGCCGAACGCCCCTTTGAGGAGAGAAATAAGATACTCTACGTCCTCCTCGCAGTCGCCGTGGCTGATGAAAATGGGGTCGTCGTGGTCGAGACTCTGCAGCTCCCGCATGTGCTCCACCAACGCGGAGATGGACTTCTTCCTGCCCATCGCCTTCCCGATGGGGATCAAGTGCCCCTCGCTGTCCACATGCAAAACGGGTTTTATTTTGAGCATCGTGCCGATGACCGCAGTCGTCGCGGAAACCCTTCCTCCCCTCTTCAAGTGGAACAGGTTGTCCACGGTAAAGTAGTGGCAGATGTGCTGTTTGAGCGCTTCTGCGTAGTCGAACGTCTCCTCGATGCTCGCGCCCGTGTCTGCCTTTTTGACGATGTAATCGACGAACAGCCCCTCGCCCAAGGAGGCGCAGAGGGAGTCCGTTACCAAGATCTTACGATTTGGATATTGCTTGCCGAGTTCCCGCGCCGCAAGCACGTAGCTGTTGTACGTTCCCGAAAGCCCCGAGGAAAAGGAGGCAACGAGCACGTCGTTCCCCTCCGCCACAATGGGCTCTAAGCTCCGCTTTGCCTGCTCGGGAGAGACCTGAAAGGTGGTAGGCATGGAGCCCCCTCTCAAGCGTGCGTAAAAATCCTTCACGTCCATGTGCTCGCCGTCCTCTCCCTCGTAGAGAACGCCGTCCATGTTGAAGCCGAGACGGATGGGCGTTACCTCATGTTCTACATAATACTCTTCCCAAAGATCGGAAGCGGTGTCTGTGACGATGACAAACTTTCTCTGCATCATTTCCCCTCTTCTCCGCGGAGATCGGCGGTATTCTTTCGTTTATTATACACGAACGATTTGCGATTGTCAATCTTTTTAGCGATTATTTTAGCGTGCTGAAATTTTTGACGTGCGACGCGCGGAAGGAGACCGTCACGTCGGTGCACCCCTTCCCCTTTTTGATGTTGAGGGAGACGTTGTTCGTGTCGAAATATTCCTTGGCGATGTGGGTAAAGTCGGCAAGGGCGGCGGCGCGGGTCGCGTCGTTGATCTCCTCCTTGTCATCCGAGAGCATCTGTTTCAATCTCAATTTGGTGATTTCCCGTTTCATATTCCCCTCCCTTTATCTGTGCAATGCGCCGATGAGCCCGCCGAAGAAGCCCTTCTTCTTGCCCTCTCCGCCCGCGATCCCGCCCGTGTAGAAGTTGGCGAGAATGCGGAAGGCGCGAAACCTGTCCGCAACGTTGTCCAAAAAGATCTTGTCCTCCTCGGGCACGACGACGGTGAGCGGCACGTGCAGGGCTTCGGAGATCTCCTCGGGGCGGAGCAATTCTCCCTTCCGCACCAAGTCGCTCCGCACCATGTTCACAACGAGCCCCACCCGCTGCAGATGATACCCCTTGAGCATGCTTGCAACGCGCGCGCCGTCGCGGATGGCGGAGATGTGCGGCGTGGTGACGAGGAGCGCCTCATCGGCGCACGCCACGGCGCGGTGAAAGCCCTCGTCGATCCCCGCGGGAGAGTCGATCAGGATGAAGTCGAAGCGCGGCGCAAGAGCGTCGAGGATCAGCCTCACCGCCTGCGGGGACACGTACCGCTCCGAGACGCGGTTGCTCGCAAGAGAATAGAGGGTGGGATAGCGCGGATGGCGCACGAGCGCCTGTTTGGGGCGGCACCTCCCCTCCACCACATCCACGACGTCGAAGGTCGCAAGATTTTCCACCCCCAACACGACGTCGATGTTGTTGAGCCCGAAATCCAGATCGCATACGATGACGCTGTAACCGTTTTTTGCGAGCTGAACGCCGAGGTTGGCCGTCACCGTTGTCTTGCCGACGCCGCCCTTCCCCGAGGTGATTACGATTTTTCTTGCCATAGTTTCATCCCTCTGTCTGACGCTTTTCCAACATCATACCTCTTTCGCGGCGGCATATTACGGGAAGATTTGTCGGAAAAGCGTCTTTCGGAAAGAATTGGGAAGGTAGAAAAGATAAATGAAACCCCCTCCTAAGGGAGGAGAACTTAAGGGGGTGGGCACTGTCCCAAAATGTCATTTCGAGCCGCCAAGGAACGAGGCGTGTCGAGAAATCTATACCTCATTATAATAAGACGCCCCTCCCCTACCCCTCCCCCGCAACGCGGGGGAAAGTGGCGCGCAGGGCCGAAAGGGGGTTCCGCATTTTAACAAGGTGAGATTTCTCCACTCTGCTCGCGTTGCTCGCTTCGGTCGAAATGACAAATTTAGGACGCCACCCCCTACCCCCCTAAGGAGAGGCAATCAAAACCCCCTCCATTGGAGGGGGACTAAGGGGGTGGGCAAACCCGCAAGTAAGCGTCATTCTACCTCGCCTCCGCGTCATTCCGAGCCGCAACGGTAATAACGAAGTCCGACATGGCAATTCTCCGAGGGAATCTTGCTACGTCAAAGTACGCTTAAACCAAACCTAAACGTACCAAGATGCCTTCGCGGACTTTCTTTCACGGACTGCGTAAACACAATTCGGCTCAGCATGACGCTCTAACGCACTACTCGTTGCCTGCGTCATTCCGAGCCGCAACGGTAATAACGAAGTCCGACATGGCAATTCTCCGAGGGAATCTTGCTACGTCAAAGGACGCTTAAAATCAAACCAAAACGTACCAAGATGCCTTCGCGGACTTTCTTTCACGGACTGCGTAAACACAATTCGGCTCAGCATGACGCTTTGAAGAGCCCGTCCGCCCCCTAAAACGCATTAAGCAGTTCCGCAATGTCGGCGTTCAAACAGATCGAGCGGCTTGCAATCTCTTCGGGACAGAAGGCTTCGCCGTAGTTGATACAGGCGTAGGTCGCGCGTTTGTTCTGCGCGGTCAGCCGCCAGAACGGATATTTGATGATGGCGGGCGTATTGTACCCCACGCCGAGTTCGAGATAGAGAACTTCCCTTTGCTTATGCGCATTGATATACTTCTCATACCGCTCGCAAGCCGCAAACCACCCCTCGTCCTCGACAAACTTGTCGTCGGCGCGCAAATTCATCGTCATCGGCCTTCCGCAGACGGGACAGCGCGGAATGAGTTCGCTCGGAATGCGCATCTCCTTCTGCTCTTTTACCATGCGACGAACCTGCTCCTCGTTGTCATACGTCTGATTGCAGCAAGGCACGGAGCATTGAAAGAGCCCGTAGTCCCCCTGCGTATAGAAGAGCCGCTTCTTATCAAACCCCGCCTTCTGAAAGCAATGATCGACGTTGGTGGTGACGACAAAATAGTCCTTGTCCTTGACGAGGTCGAAAAGGATTTGATAGACAGGCTGCGGCGGGTCCATATAGCGATTGACGAGGATATACCGCGACCAATACGCCCAATGTTCTTCAAGCGTATCATACGGATAAAATCCGCCCGCATACATATCGCGGAAGCCGTATTTCTCCCCGAAATCGGAGAAATACCTTTCAAAGCGTTCGCCCGAATAGGTGAACCCCGCCGCTGTGGAGAGCCCCGCCCCCGCGCCGATGATCACCGCCTCCGCACCTTGTAACGCCTTCTTCAGCCTGTTGATTTGCAATGAGTCCTGCGAAAGCATTTCCACCCCCAAAATGGTTACTTTGACCAAAGCGCAACCGCAGAACGGTTGCGCTTTTCCGCCGAATAATTTACCCGATGATCGCGTCCGACGCGGTGTAGTTTTCGAGCGAGTTCGCCTTCACCTGAATGCAGATGTACTTGAAGCCGCTCTTTTCCGCTGCGAAAAATTGACGCTTGGCGGCGGGTGCAATGCGCAGCCAATCGCCTGCGGCAAGCGGGACGGTCTCCCCGTCGATTACCGCCTTGCCCTCGCCCTGCAAAATGCCGTAGATCTCCTCGTTCTGCTTGTGCGCATGCACAAAGGGCACGCTTGCGCCCGCGGGAAGTTCGTTGACGCTCACCTCCGCGCCCGTGAGCCCGAGAAGGTCGTGCAGTTCCACGCGCGCCTCCCCTTTTACCGTCGCCTTTTTGAAGTTTGCCATTTGAAATACCTCCGAAAATAATTTTTGCGACCCTTCGATCACGCCCATAGTATAGCAAAAGAAAAAGCAAAATACAAGAACGTTACTTTTCTATTATCGGATAATAAATTTGTAACTAAGTTTCCTATTTGAACTATTGACAACCGTCTGCGTTTTTGCTATAATCGCAGTAGGAGGAATACCATGCTGACCAAGGAAGAATTACCCGATTGCCCCGTGGCAACGACCGTGCAACTCATCGGAAACAAGTGGAAGCTGCTGCTCATCCGCAATTTGATATACGACGGAAAACAGCGGTTCACCGATTTTCTCAAGACCATTCCCTCCATCAGCAAAAAGGTGCTGACGGACAACTTGCGCGCGCTTGAAGAGGACGGACTCATCGAGCGGGAAGTCTTTGCCGAAGTGCCGCCGCGCGTGGAGTACTCGCTGTCTCCCCTCGGCGCGTCGCTAAAGCCCGTCCTCGACGCCATGATGGATTGGGGAACGGAGTATAAGAGTTGTTTGTGAGCCCTTTATGAAGAGCAAGGACCCCCCTCCCCTACCCCTCCCCCGCTTCGCGGGGGAGGGCGAACCGCTCGCAAGTGCGTCATTCCGAGCCGAAAAGGTAATAACGAAGTTCGACACGGCAATTCCCCGAGGGAATCTTGCTACGTCAAAGCAAGCTCAAAGCCAAACCAAAACGTACCAAGATGCCTTCGCGGACAATCTTTTACGGACTACGTACACAAATTACGGCTCAGCATGACGCTTTAAAGAACTCAATCGCCGCCCCACCCCCTATCCCCCCTCCTAAGGAGGAGCTGTCATGAGCTTGCGAATAACTGAGGGGTTTTCAGAAACTCTTTCGGCATTCGCTCCGCTCATGCCACTTTCTCTAATAGGGACAGCAAGGAGGTAAACCAACCCCCTTTTCAAAATGTCATTTCGAGCGAAGTCGAGAAATCTCTACCGTATTATCATAAGGAGAGATTTCTCCACTTCGCTCGCGTTGCTCGCTTCGGTCGAAATGACATATCAAAAAAGGCAAGGTCGTTTCCCTTGCCTTTTTGGTTACCCTGAAATGGGGGTTCTGCTTATTTGTCCTCGCTGGTTTCGTTGCGGGAGGTGAGGAAGGCGTTCGTCTCGGCGTCGGTGATCTTGCGCTTGACGAGCCCCTTGTCGATGAGCTCCACGATCCCCTCGTAGGGAACATAGTAATCGACCGCTTCCCGCTCAGTCAAGGTCGCGCCGAGCCGACCCATGATCTCGTCGATAAGCTCGAGCGCGTACTTCGCACGGCGGTCGTTCTTGATGCGGTAGACGCTGGGCGTGTCTTCGGCAGAGGCGAGCGAGGATACGTCCTCGATCTTATACTTGCTCTCGGCATAGTCCGCCGCGTTGAGGGGAAGATAGAGGCAGAGCGACTTGCCGCGAAAGGCGAGCTTTGCAACGAGCTCCCGCCCATAGCGGTAGGTCTCGTGCTTCCAGCTGACGCGGTCCTTCACCTTTTCATAGGCGAGAAGCCTGTTCTTGATCTGTCCGTACCACCGCTTGACGTCATCCTCCGATTGGATGAATTTAGCGGTAAAGCTCTTGTCGTAGCGGAGCGTTCCGCCCTCGAAAGACTCCTCTTCCACGACAATGGGAGCGGCCGCAACCGCGACTTCCGCGCCGCTGCCAAAGCCGCCGCGCACGATCTGGCGCTTGATGAGCCCCTTTTCGATGAGTTCGACGACTCCCTCGTAGGGAAGAT
>CANQPO010000056.1 GCA_947625695.1 uncultured Clostridia bacterium
GTGGGCCTTCACGGACTCGAACCGCGGACCAATCGGTTATGAGCCGACCGCTCTAACCAACTGAGCTAAAGGCCCGATGTCGCTACCGCATCTGTAATGCTTGATTATCATATTATAATCTGCGGCAAAAGTCAAGTATTTTTTCGTGTATTTTTGGAAATTCCGAAAAACTTTTTTTCGACACGATCTCTCCCCTTTCCCTCTTTTGCCTTTTTTTCGGCGCGCGCATTCCTGCTACAATATGGGTACTTCACTTCGGAGGGAGGCTATGAAACTGCAAAGCTGTTCCCGCGGACAAGATCTTTACATCTATCTCTCGGGAGAACTCGACGAGTGCTCGGTGAAGGAGATGCGCGCCCGCGCCGATCGGCTCATCGACGAACATGCGGGGCTGTCCCGCGCCGTGTTCAACTTGGCGGGCGTAAAATTTATGGACTCCACGGGCATCGGCTTTCTCATCGGGCGGTATAAAAAACTCCAACGCTACGGCATGACGATGCTCCTCGAAGCCCCCGACCGCAACGCCGACAAAGTGCTCACCGTAAGCGGCGTTTACAGCCTTATCCCCAAAATTTGACTGACTATGAACAAGATGCAACTTAAATTTTTATCCCGCTCCGAAAACGAAAATTTTGCGCGCAACACCGTTGCGGCCTTTGCGCTTACCCTCAACCCCACCCTTTCGGAGCTCTCCGACGTCAAGACCGCCGTCTCCGAGGCTGTGACCAACTGCATCGTGCACGCCTATCCCGACAAAGAGGGCTGGATCACCCTCGACTGCGAAACGGACGAGACCGCCCTACATATCACCGTATCGGACAGCGGCAAGGGAATTGAGAACCTCGAACAGGCGCTCACCCCCTTTTACACTTCTCTGCCCGATGAGGAGCGCTCGGGAATGGGATTTACCATTATGCAAACTTTCATGACTGCCTTTTCGGTGCGTTCGACGCCAAATAAGGGCACGACGGTGAAAATGAGCAAGACGTTCGGCGCAAAGGCGGACCGTGATGCTCGATGAAAAGGACACACTCTTCTATCTCCGCCTTGCAAAAAACGGGGACGGCGCCGCGAAAGAAAAGCTGCTCTCTGAAAACGTCTCCCTCTTAAAGAGCATTATCAGGCGGTATTTGGGCAAGGGCGTGGAATACGACGATCTGTTCGAACTCGCCTGCATGGGCTTTCTCAAGGCGATTTCGGGCTTTGACGAGCGGTTCGGCGTCCGCTTTTCGACCTATGCCGTCCCGATGATCGCCGGCGAAATCAAGCGGTTTTTGCGCGACGACGGGAGCATCAAGGTCTCCCGCGCCATGAAGCGCACCGCTCGGGAAATGAACCGCTACATCGAGGAATACACCTCGAAAAACGGCGAAGCCCCCTCGGTGAAGGAGCTTGCAAGCGCATTCTCCCTCGACGAGGGCGAGGTGGTGATGACCCTCGGCTCCTCGCGCATGCCCCTCTCCATCTACGAACGCTCCGACTACAAGGACGAAAAGTCGGTCACCCTTGTGGACAGGCTCCCCGCCAAGGATACGCAGGAGGACATGATCGATAAAATGCTCTTGAAGAACGCGATCGATGGCCTGCCCGAACGGGAGAAGAAGATCGTCTTTCTGCGCTACTTCCGCGACATGACGCAGAGCGAAGTAGCCCGCGAGATCGGCGTTTCGCAGGTGCAGGTCTCCCGCATCGAGAGCAGGCTCATCGAACAATTCAAAAAGGCTTTGGAAGGATAACGGCGCAACTTAGCGCTGTTTCTTCTTTTATAGGACCTATCCTCCTCTTTTGTGGGAACTTCCCCCACCCCTCCGTCATAATATATTACAATGAAAAATTTGACCGTTTTTTATTTTTCGGGCACGGGCAACACCCGCTACATCGCAGAATATCTCGCCGAAAAACTTTCCTGCAAGTATAGGAGCGAGCTTTACGACGTCTGCAAGGTACAACAAGCGGAGGAAAAGATCAAAGCCGCCGACCTCATTCTGCTTACCTTCCCCATTTACGGCTCCGCGCCGCCCATTCCCATGCGCAATTTCGTGCACAAGTACGGCGGACTCTTTGCGGGCAAACAGTTTCTCATTGTCGAGACGCAGTATTTCTACTCGGGAGACGGCGCGGCCAGCCTCGGACGCACGGTGAAAAAGTACGGCGGCGACATCATCGGCGCAGAGATGTTCAACATGCCGAACAACCTTGCCGACTGCAAGATGTTCCCCATCAAAAACGGCGAAGAGATCGCCCCCATTCTCGAAAAGGCGAGAAGTCGCGCCGACAAATTTGCCGCGCAAATTTGTCGGCGCGGAAGAGCGCACAAACGGGGTTTTTCTCCCCTCTCGCACGGCGTTGGTTACTTTACCCAGCGCAAGTTTTTCCGCAAGGGAGAAAAAGAAAAGCGGCGGGCGCTCAAAGTGGACGAAACGCGCTGTGTGGGGTGCGGACTGTGCGCCAAGAATTGCCCTGCCGAAAACCTGCTCCTGCAAAATAAAAAGGCAAAGCCGCTCGGAAAATGCGTGCTCTGCTACCGTTGCGTGAATTTGTGTCCGAAAAAGGCGATCACCCTCGTCGGCTCCGCCTCGCCCGAGAAACAATATAAGGGCCCCAACATCGAGAATTCCTGATCTCCCGCTTGCCTTTCCGAGGCTGAATATGCTATAATCGTTGCAAGAGACAACGATTATAAAGGTTCAATATGGAGGTCCCATGGATTGCATTTTTTGTAAGATCGTAAGCGGTGAAGTGCCGAGCAGAAAAGTCTATGAAACCGCGCACACGCTCGTCTTTATGGACGTTGCGGGGGATGTGGACGGGCATCTGCTCGCCGTGCCGAAAAAACATTGTAAAAACATTCTCGACTGCGACGAAACCTCCCTCCGCGACCTCATGCTTGCGGTGAAGGAAGTTTCAAATCATCTTGTGGGACACTGCGGGTACGACGGCGTGAACCTCCTGAATGCAAGCGGCGAGAGCGCGGGGCAGTCCGTCCCCCACTTCCACATTCACATCATTCCGCGGAAAACGGGCGACGGCGTCAACGCGTGGCCGAATTTCGCAGGCGCAAAATTGCCAATCGACGAAGTTTGGAAGAAAATACGTATTTAGAACAAAGGACACCACCCCCCTACCCCCCTCCTAAGGAGGGGGCATGTTGTGGAGCCCCCTCCATTGGAGGGGGATATAACGGAACCCCACGGAGGGGCAAGCCAAACGAAACCCCCTCCATTGGAGAGGACTAAGGGGTTGGGTGTTCCCCGCACACGCATGACGCATACCAATCAAAACCAAAAGGATAAATCAACTATGGACAACTTTGCAGATGAACGTGACTTTGCTCTATTGGAAAAGGACAAGTATACCTTTTTCGTGCTGCGGCGAATCTTGGACGGCGGGTGCGAATTGCTCCTCACCGACCATGAAACGCTCATCCTCTGCTTCTCCTGCGACCCCTTCCCCGTGTGGGTCTGGACGGCGGACGGAGCGTCGCAAGCCGAAATGGAGCGGGCGTACAAAGAGGCGATGAGTCGCCCGCAGTTAAACGGCAAACTGTTTAATATGAAATACGATCTTGCGAACTATTTTATCAAGCGCGCCGCCGAGGACGGAAAGCCCCTCTCTATCCGCAAGAATATGTTCGCCTACGATTGCCCAAATCCCATCAAGCCGACGCAATCCGCCGACGGCTGTCTCTTGCGTTGCGGCGCGGACGATATGGAGACGCTCACCAATCTCATCGAGGAGTTTCACGCCGAGCTCAAACTCGACACGCAAAGTCGCGAACGCTACCGCATGGAAGCGGAGCAGTCGGTCGCTACGGGAAATACTTTCTTTTGGAAGGACGGGCGGGGTGAGGTTGCCGCTTGTTGCAGGTTTACGGTGCGCGATGACACTGCCTCGCTCAGTCTTGTTTATACGCGCCCCGCGTTCCGCAGGAAGCACTACGCGCAAAATATGGTGTATGAAGTGACAAAACTTGTGAAAAAGGCGGGCTACATCCCCATGCTCTACACCGACGCCGACTATCCCGCCTCCAACGCCTGTTACGAAAAGATCGGCTACATCTTACGCGGTAAACTTTGCACGATCGGGTAAAACAGGGAAAATGCCCCCCTCCAACGGAGTGGGCAAACATAACCCCCTCCAATGGAGGGGGACTAAGGGGGTGGGCAAAGAGCTACCCCTTTTATAAGAGGGCGGGTGTCACCGCAGGTGGGGGGTACTTGCTGTCCCTTTTAGGGAAAGTACCCGAGCAACGCGAGGGGGAAAGGGTTCTCTAAAACCCCTCAGTCACTTCGTGACAGCTCCCCTACAGGGGCGCCAAGTAGTGTCCCCCTCCCCTACCCCTCCCCCGCTGACGCGAGGGCGGGCACATAAAACCCCCTCCATTGGAGGGGGACAAAAGGGGGTGGGCAAAAAGTTTTTCCTCATTTCAATTCTTTTTTGTATGCGACTTGAAGATGAGCGCCATGATGAAGGAAAAGACGACAGCGGCGGAGACGCCCGCGCTTGCCGCAACGAGCGGACCCGTGAGCGCAGCAAACAACCCCTTCTCCGCTCCCTTCATCGCGCCGTTTGCAAGCAGATAACCAAAGCCCGAAATGGGCACCGTCGCCCCCGCTCCCGCAAACTCCACGAGGGGTTGATACAGCCCAAGCGCCGTCAGCGCGACCCCCGCGAGCATGAAGATGACGAGAATTTTCCCCGCGGTGAGGTCGGTGAAATTGATAATGAGCTGTGCAATCGCGCAAATGAGCCCTCCCACCGCAAAGGCCTTTATAAACATCAACAAAATTTGCAAATATTCCACTTTTTCACCTCTCCAAAACGACGGCGTGCGTGATACAGGGAATGCTCTCCCCCTGTCCCGAAGAGACAGTGGAAAGGAGCGCGCCCGTCGCCGCAAACAAAATGCGCTTAAAGCCGCCCGTCATCATTTTTGTGTAGAGATAAGAGTTGAGTACCACGGCAGAACACCCTGCACCGCTCCCGCCCTGAAACTCGTCCTCGATGACGTTGTAGATAATTTCGCCGCAATCGACGTGATTTTTGCCGATGTCGAGCCCCTTTTCCCACGTTAAATCTTTGAGAATGCGGCTGCCGAGCGCGCCCAAATCGCCCGTGACGATGAGGTCGTAGTCCTCGGGCTCCTCGCCCGTTTCGCGGAAGTGGGTGAGTATGGTGTCTGCCGCCGCGGGGGTAGATGTCAATATTACACCATAAAATTTTTGGAAATTTTTTTGTGTGCTTATGGAAAGCCGCGCCCCCTTCTGCGAAGGGGGCGCGGCTTTGTTATCTCAGTGGGAGGAAAAAAAGCTGTCCCCCGCGCAGCGGGGGAAAGTACCCGAGCAACGCGAGGGGAAAAGGGGGCAGGTCTTTTGAGGGGCTTAGTAGGTGTATTTGGCGGGGAGAACGGTTTCGGAGAGCATTTCGCTGAGAGCGGCGGCTTCGGGGCTGACTTTAAGAGCGTCCTGTGCCGTTGTTCCGTCGGGCCATACGCCGTCCCAACCACTGTCGATTGCTGTTTGAATTGAATGCTTCAATGCTTTAATGTGATCGGTCTCGTCGCCGATAATGCTCCTCTCGCGGTACACTTTATTCATATGCCATTGGATATGCTCGGTATTTTTGATGAGCGTGCCGTCATCCTCAATATCTACATATTCGCAGAGGAGACGAATATAACGGGCATTCGTAAAGAGCAAATTCGTATCACGACTGTCGAATGTTTTACTCCCGCCGTCCACTTCTGCTTTTGTCGCATAAGTACTGAAATCAGTACCCATCATCATAGGATCACGCCCAGGAATCTCATCAATCGTTCCAACAAACGCATCTACAAAGTTGATCCCGACCTGTTCGGAAGGTTGTGTATCGACGTATCCCGAGCTTGCGTCATTCCAATACTTGCTTTGTTTCGTAGACCTTTGAGCTGCTGTCGCAAAGCCGCCTGTAACGACCATGTTTGCATAATATCGGTAATTCTTCGTGCCTTTCTTGGCGTTGCTCCCAAACCATTCGATGTATTCTTTTGCTTCGCATGAGGTTAAACCTGGCATCATCCCAGGGTATCCTTCCTCATCAAAATACATCGCATAAGTTCCTCCGCCGTTTATCAGCCTGAAACCTTGTTGCATTCCCATGGCGCTGCAATAATTCAACACATCGGTGAACCCTTTGAAATAGAATTGTACTTTTGATCCTTCTTCAAGCGATACCGCTCTCAGGCATTCGTCGATCACTACATTTTCAAAATAGAGGCTATTCGTCCCTTTCCACACCTGTACTGCGCAATTTGCAACATAGCGCATGACAGTATTCTTCAGATATAGATTTGTGCCGCTCGGATTGAGTTTGCTGTAATTTTGAAGCGTCGAATAGTACGCCCCACCCAATCTGAAAAGCATTCTGTTTGTTGCAGGCGTAATTTTCGTATTCGCATTCGTTCCTTTCACAGTTACATTATAAAGTCTGCCAAAATTGAACCCATAAGCTGTGTTTTCCAAGCCACTGTTGAGCATGCCAGGATTGGTGTCGGGTGTTTGCGAATATTTGGGATCGGGTGGCCATGTTGAAGTATCCATGCCGTCATTGACAGCCTGCAAGTTGACCTGATAGCCGTTTCCGTAAATCAAGTCTTTTTCAAACTGCACTTTCTCGGAAGCCCAATTCCCCGAAGTGAAATGGTAGTCCTGACTAAAGAATTGGTCTGCATTGTAATCTTTACCTGGCGTTTCGACTTTTTCAACTTCTCCTGCACCATACAAGTTGTTGTGCAGAACGATCTTTTTATGGCTCAAATATCCCGCCGCGTCGAAAATGTTGTAGAGGTCGGCGCCTTCGAGAATGTTAAAGTTGAAGTGGCAATTTACGCCGTTCTGCGCGCCGTCGCCGCCTTCGATGCGGAGGAACGAGAACGCGCCGTCGGAAGGCTTAAAGTTGCGACCGCTCTTGTCATAATTATCCTCGTGCGTTTCGGCAGGGTTCCAATTCTGTTGTTCGCCAAAGTTGCCGAAATAGTCGTTTTGGACGTCTGTTTCGGAGAGCCCCGCAAAATCGCCGAAGTAGATGCGGACGTTACCTTCTGCCGCCTCGGAGAAGGCGTCTACCCAAGTGACGCGGGTACTGCCCGTGTATTTGCCGTCGGCGCCTACGACGGGGTTCCCTCCTTCATCTTGCAGTTCATATTTTCCGTCTGCGGTTTCGACGACGGAATATTTTGCGTTGCCGTAAGTGACGGTGTTGCCGACCTGACTTGCGATCTTCGTTGAGGGCTCGCCGCTGCCGCTATCGTTCTGCCTTGTGAGCTTCCACGAGAGCAGAGGGATCACGTCGGAAGAAGGGTCCGAATCGACGTCGCTGATGGCGGCAACGGGCATGCGGAAGTAGTCGACGTCCGTGCCGCTATAAGTGCTCTGTTTGGCGAACACGCGCACCTGCTGATAGCCGCGGTAGTTATCCGTTTTGCTATCAAAGCCGGTGAAACCGATGCTCGTAAGTTTGATGCGCGAGAATTCCAAGGTGACGGTATAGACGCCCGCTTCCAAATAAATTTCGTGGTGGAAGGTTCCGAGGACGTTTTCAAGATGGATCTGCCCGTTGTCGGCGTCGTAATCAAGCCCCCACTTTACGCTGCTGAGATTGACGGGGAAGAGTTCTTTAAATTGCTTTTCATCGCCGAAGCCGCCGAGAAGCCCCTGCGTGTCCATGGTGACCGAGAGCGTGATCGTTCCCTGCATATCCGAGGAGAGCGGGAAGGTGAAATGATTGTTTCCAGTTATGGCGATCGCCTCTTGGAGGTTCTGCGTATCGCCCTGTGAATTTTGCACAGAGAGCGCGAGGGTGTATTGCGTGATGGCAACTTGTTCGAGTCTGAGGGTAAATGTTTTGGCTCCCGCGGCTCCGTCTGCGGCGCGGAAATCAATCGTATTTCTTCCGCTCAGAATGCCATTTACTGTGACGGAAACCGAATTGGCGGAAATGCCGGTGTTTTTGACCGTCTGCCAATCTCCGTTCAGTTTCCACTGCACATCTCTGTTGAAGATGGGAGCGTTGTCCTCCCGCCCGAGCGTAACAGTGAAGGTGAGCGAACCGAGCAAGGTTTGATAATCTGTCTGTTCGTCAAGCGGTTTTCCGTCAAACGAGACCGAAACCGTCTGCGCCTTGGCATGCACCGTTACAACGAGCCTGTAAGAATGCCCGCCGATCGTGAGCGTGAGCCTTTCGTTCTCAACATACTGCGTAGACTTGAGCGTGATCGTTATAAAGTCCCCGTCATCCGAAATTACGGGAGCAAACGAGCTCTGCCCTTCTACTGAAACTTTTTCCGCCGTCAACGCAAAATCGGAAGGGCTAAAGGTTTGCGCTTTTGCAATCTTGAACACGACCGCATCGCCAACATCACCGAGCGTGATGTTGTTGTCGCCCGCTTGGAGCGTCTTGTCTGCACCGTCATTATATGTCACTGTGGGAGCCGTGCTGAGATTGCCGTGGGTGGTTTCTACTTTGCGCGTGGTGGAGACAAGATCGCCCGAAGCGCCGCATGCTTGCGCCTTTTCGGTGTACCGCACGCCGAACGTGAACGTGAGCGTGGTATATTGCCCGAAATCAATGCTGCCTTGCTTAGAATATGCGCCCTCTTCAAGTTCTTCCGTGTTTCCGTTGCTGACGGAAATATACACCGTCTTGCCGGCTAAAGAGCCGCCGTTATCCTGTACCTCAACGGACCATTCGAGGCTGTTCAGGCTCGTGAGGAAGGGTTGGTTGAGTCCATAAATTTTGTTATTGAATTGAACGGTGAAATCGTTTATGGAAACGAGCTTGTCAACATACACGTTGACGGTGTAAGTTGTTTTTCCGTCTACCGTGACTTCGACCGTCGCAAAGCCGCCCTTCTTTGGAACAATGTGATACAAGCCGTTTTCGTCTTGATTGAGGGTAACGGCGTCGGCGTCGTCCTTTACCTTATATTCTACCTCGGCGCCCAAGGGAGCGGTGAAGTAGATGACGCCCTCCTTGGTAGCGCCGCCGAACGGCAACGTGAGATCAGTGACTTCGTCCTCGCCGAGTTCGACCGCTATGTTCGCGCCAATGGGCGCATAAGTGACCGTGAACTTCTCTTCGAGCGTGACCGCTTCTCCCCTCTTGACCTGCAAAACGACCGTCACCGTGCCCGCCTTTTTGAAAGTGAGCTTGCCGCTTAAGAGCGTTGCAATGTCATTTTCGCCGACGTTTTCGCCGTTTGCGCCTGCAAGAGAATAGGTGAGCTTGTCGGTGTGCGTCGCGGGAGATATTGTGACGCTGACGGCAGCATTCCCTTCGCCCAAGGTGAGAGAATTGTGCTCCGTCACCGAAATCGACTCGCTGCCGAACACGATTGTATTCGTCTCCACTTCGCCGTATTTGACCGTGATGTTGCTCGCGTTGCGCTCGAGAGTGCGGGAAACAAATTGAAGCCCTTCCTCCGGCTTGTAGTCGGCCGTCTTTTCGGTATATTCCACGCCGAAAAAGACGTTGAGCGTGCCGAGTTCCTCCGAAAACGTGATTTTTTCTGCAAAAGTTGTTTCGTCGTCGATGGCTTTTGCGGCCGTCGTGCCGTACCTTATATAGAGCCGCTTGCCCTGCATAGCGCCCTCTTTGCACTTTAATTCGACCTTGAAAGGAACGCTTTCGAGCGTGGTGCCGAACACGGTGTTCGCCTCGGAAGCCGTTTCGCCTTCCCCTTCGCCGAACGTGATTTTGAAATCTTCCTTCGTCACCGCACGGTCCACATAGACGTAGATGGTGTAAACAGTCTCCGTGCCGTCACTTGCCGTTACGGTGACCGTCACCGTCGCAAAGCCGCCCTTCTTGGGCACGATCGTCTGCTCGTTGTTCGCCTCCTCGAGCGCGATGACTTCTCCTTCGGAAACTTTATATTCAACTTCGGAATCCGCGGGCTTGTTGAAGTCGATCTTCGCCTTGTCCGTTGCCGTGTCCGACATGAGAAGAACCATGTGGGCTTTGTCGCCATCGGGAAGCTCGACCGCCTTTTCCTCGCTGCTGCGGGGGTTATAGTGGACGACAATCTCGGTGGAAAGCGTGGGCATACCGTCCGCAGTCTGAAGCTCAATTCTGACCGTTACGCTGCAAGCCTCCTCCCTTTTGAACGTGAGCACGCCGTCCGTGCTGAGCGTTGCGTTGCCGCCATCGCCCTCCCCCACCAATGAGTAGGTAATGTCCTCGGTGTAAGTTGCAGGCTCGATCTTGACGTTCGCTCTGTTTGCCGCGGACTCTGCATCCGTTGTGAAGGTGAGCGTTTTGCTCGTCGTGTTGAATTCGCCTTTCTCCTCCGCGCTGACAGGAGTGCCCTTATAGGAAACTTCTATGCTGTCCGCATTGCGCCTGAGGGTGCGCGTGACAAAGGCAAGCTCGCCCGACGCGCCGATGGAAATCGCCTTGTCGCTGTATTTTACGCCGAAGGTGACGGTGAGCGCGGAAAGATCTTTGCCGAACGAGATGGCGTCGGAGAATTGAAGGACGCCGTCCGCATCTGCTGTTTTATTTGTCGTTTCAGAGGAAATATAGAAGAGCTTGCCCTCGAGCTCGCCGTTGGGACTTTGCGCCTTCACGGTGAAGGGAACCTCGTCGAGCTTGGTGTCAAAGATGCTTTCGCAGGGTTTGCCGCCCAATTCTACCTCGAAGCTGTCCGTTGTGATGGGCTTGTCAACGTAGACGTAGACGGTATAGACGGTCGTCTCTTCGCTTGCGCGCGCCGCAAAGAGGGCGATGCCCGCGGGCGAGGCCGACTTGGTGACCGTGATCTGAACGGTTGCAAAGCCGCCCTTCTTCGGGATAATGTGACGAACGCCGTCCTCCTCCTTGAGGTCGATGACTTCGCCTTTGCCCTCCGTAACCTCATAGGTGACTTGCGTTCCCGCGGGCTCGGTGAAGTAGATGACCGCCTCCTCTTTGTGATTATCGTCGTTCATCGAGAGGAGAACTTGCTGCTTTTCCGGCTCTTCCCCCTGCTGAGGCTCGGTGATCTCAACCCCCTTCTTATGGTCTTCCTTGGCGGCGGGCGCATAGCGTACCGAAACGCGCTTCGTCACCCTCTCCATGCCTTTTTCGTCGAGGCAGGTGATCTTCACCGTGACGGAACCCGCTTTTTGGAAGGTGAGCGTGCCGCCCGTGAGCGTTGCAACGTCGTTCTCCCCCTCGAGCGAATAGACGACCGTGTTCGTGTGGTTTGCGGGGGAAACCTTGACTGCCGCCGCGGCGTTTTCGGTGCCGAACGAGAGCGATTTCCCCGCGAGAACGATGGAATTTGCGTCGCCCGTTCCCTTATAGGCGACGGCGACGCTCTGTGCGTTGCGCAGAACGGTGAGGGTGAACGCGTCCACGAGGCTGACGAGTTCGTTCGTCGTCGTGTCGTACCCCGTCGCCGTGACCGTTGTCGTGAGCGTCTTGACCCCCGCGGGCATTGCGCCCGTAAAGGTGAACGCCTCTTGCTTTTCATCGAAAGTGAGAACGTCTTCCGTGCTGTAGACGATCTTCTCGACTTTCCGATAAGTATTCTCAAGGTTGGGCGCAAAGGGAATGGGAAGCGTTTTGCTTTGGTTATTGTATTCGTCGTAATCGACGGTGAATTGCTTGGTATCGAAGAGCGGCGCGCGGTAATAGCCGAGGGTAGAGACGTAATCGTTGGACACCTCTGCGGTCTTTCCGCCGAAGTCGGTTGCGGTCGCCGTGACTGTCACCTGACCCGGCTTTTGGAAGGTGATGTTGCCCGCCTTGTCCACTTTGGCAATGGAATCATCGCTCGATGTATAGGCGATTTTGACGTCCGCGTCGGCGGGGTTCTTTGTGATTTGGGGGAACTGCGCCTCGGCAAGCGCGGTAAAGACCCGTTTTCTTTCGATTTCGATGCTCTCGATCTTCTTGTGGCAGGTGATCTCGACGGAAGCAAACGCCTCGGGGTTATCCACGGAGATCGCCTTAACGGTCGCCTTGCCCGCGCCCCTCAGCGTCACCGTGCCGTTCGCGCTGACGTGAAGAACGTCCTCGTTTGAACTCGTCCACTCGATCGACTTATTCTCCGCCTCCTTGGGATAGACGGTGACGGAGAGCGCCTGCGTGCGCTCCTCCTGTTCCCCCTCGTAAAGGTCGGTCTTGTATCCCCCGTTCATCACCACTTTGTGCACGGAGGTATCGGTCACGAGCACGCGGAGCTGATCCACAGCCGCCTTGTTCTCTGCGCTCGTCACCGTGATGTAGGTCTCGCCGAAGTACTGCGCCGTCACAGCGCCGCTCTCGTCTACGGTGACGACCGACTCGTCCTCTACCGTGTAGACAAGATCGCGGTTTTCCGCCTTCAGGGGAAAGACGTTGACCTCGAGTTGTTTTGTCGGCGGGGCGGACTCGTCGTCCATCACGAGCACGAGCGTGCCGTTTTGGACAAACTCCACTGCCTCCACATAGATATGCGTGATCAAACTCATGATCGCGCCGCTTACCAGCATGATCGCAAGGATCAGAAGCGGCAACAGAATGATCGTTGACGTCATCAGCTTTTTCATAACGCAATTTCCCCTTAAGCCTCGATTTTTTTGTATTTTTTATCCACCGTGAACCAGAACACGACAAAGTTGACCGCCGCATAGACGAGCGCGATCCCGACTGCCGTGAGATATGCAGCCGTCCTTCCGATCCCCTCGAAGGAACGCGGGAAGATGATACAGCACGCCCCGACGATCGCGGCAATGACCAGCCCGATGAGGAGCATGTAGGTGATGTTGATCTCCTCCGCCTCGCCGTTCGCCTTGGGCTTTAAGTTGGGGTTGACGAGGTTGAGGTTGATCCCGTTGAACACGAGCCCCGCGGCAAGTATCAGCTGGGTAATGACGAGCACCGTCATCTCCACCGCGCCGATGAACTTGAGGGCCGCAAGCACGACTGCGCTGATGAGAAGGGCCACCGCGCTCACTCCCACGTTCAAGGCTCCCTTGATGAGGAGCTGTTTGCGGTAGGAGACGGGCACGAGCTTTGTGATGTAAAACTTCTTGCCCTCGACGCTCAGAATGGTCGCCGCGAACGAGCTGATCATCGCCATAAAGACGGCGATCACCAGCATGGACGCGCCGAAGTTGATGCCCGCGCCGACCTGCGCCTCACCGACCATCGTCACG
>CANQPO010000057.1 GCA_947625695.1 uncultured Clostridia bacterium
TGGACGGAACAAGATTCCCTCGGGGACTATCCATGTCGGACTTCGTTATAGCAATTCGGCTCGGAATGACGCATATGCGCGGTTCACCCACCCCCTTAATCCCCCTCCGGTGGAGGGGGTTCTGTTTGGTGCGCTTTTTGCTTACATGCCCCCTCCGTGGGAGGGGGGTAGGGGGTGGGGCGTGTTCTAAAATACGTGCCTTAGGCGGAATTCACTTCCGCCGTGGGCGACCCAATTTGGCAATTACTTTTGCCTTATTGTCCGATGAAACGAACGAGACAACAGGCAGGTTAAGGAGCAAAAGCCAATTTCCTCGCACAATTATTTTCGACGAACCCACCCCCTTAGTCCCCCTCCCGAGGAGGGGGTTCTGTTAAAGGCGGCTTCGCTCCCCAGCTTGAGGTTCCCGCGGGCGAGGAAGAAAAGAATTGTGCGAAAAACTCTTAATACGGTTTCCCGCAGCACTTCTTATACTTGAGGCCGCTGCCGCAGGGACAGGGGTCGTTGGGCCCGACCTTCTTCTGCTTGGGCATGGAGGCGGGGTTGAATTTGCTCGAGCCGCTCGTCCTTAAACTATCCACGTCCACCGCCTTGGGAATCTGCAGCCCCTGCGTCTCCACGCCGCGGAGAGACTGCGGCGAACTCGGGACAGCAGGCGGCATGGAAGGCGCGGGCATCGCAGGCATTGCGGGCGATTGGGGCGCGTTCGCGGGCGCGGGACGGGGAGTGATCGACGGCATGACGCGGGTGGCGGGCTGCTGGCGCACTTCCACACGCACTTTCAAGAGCATGGCGACCGTGTTGGTCTGGATGCGCTCGATCATCTCGTTGAACATCGCCGAGCCCTCTTGCTTGTAGGCGATCACAGGGTCGGTCTGCCCGTAGGCGCGGAGCCCGATCCCCTTTCTAAGCTGGTCCATGGCGTCGATGTGGTCGATCCAATTCCGATCGACGTTGCGGAGTAAGATCTGCCGCTCCACGTCGGCAAAGTTGATCCCCGTCTCCTCCTTGAGGCGGACGATCTTCTCCTCATACGCCTTGACGGTGCGCGCCGAAATGCGCTCGAGCGCCTTGGGATAGTCCCACTTTTCGAGCTTCTCGCGGGTGACGTAGTTCGTCCCCTCGGGCAGAAGTTTTTGTTCGAGCGCCTTGTTGAGGTCCTCTTCGTTCCACTTTTCGGGCGCGTCCTCCGCATTTACCGCCGAGCGAATAGTGCTCTCGGCATAGTCGGGAATGTATTTTAAGATCTGTTCGTGGACGTCCTCCCCCTTGAGCACCTTCATGCGCTCCGCGTAGATGAGCATACGCTGCTTGTTCATCACGTCGTCGTACTGAAGGACGGTCTTTCTTGCGCCGAAGTGCTTGCCTTCGATCTGCTTCTGCGCGTACTCGATGAGGCGGGAGAGCATCTTCGCTTCGAGGCATTCGTCCTCCTGCATTTTGGAGCGCTCGTAAATGGCCTTCATGCGTTCGCCGCCGAACCGCTTCATGAGGTCGTCCTCGAGGGAGATGAAGAAGATGGAAGTACCCACGTCTCCTTGCCGGCCGGAACGTCCGCGGAGCTGGTTGTCGATACGGCGCGCCTCGTGGCGTTCGGTGCCGATGATGCAGAGCCCGCCCGCGGCGATCACCTTCTCCTTTTCCTCGTCCGTCTGCTGTTTATAGTTGTTGTAGAGTTTTTGATAGCGTTCGCGGACGGCCATCGTCTCCTCGTCCACTTCGGCATAGCTCGTGGCGAGCTCGATGGTCTCGTGGTCGATCCCCTCCTCGCGGAGACGCTTCTTCGCAAGATATTCGGGATTTCCGCCGAGCAGGATATCGGTACCGCGTCCCGCCATGTTGGTGGAGATGGTCACCGCGCCGAAGCGGCCCGCCTGCGCGACGATCTCCGCCTCGCGTTCGTGGTTCTTTGCGTTCAGGATATTGTGCTGAATGCCGTTGCGGCGCAGAAGGCGGGAAATTTCCTCCGACTTATCGACGGAGACGGTACCCACCAAAATGGGCTGTCCCTTTTCGTGCCGCTCTACGATCTCGCGCACGATCGCCTTCTTCTTGCCCTCTTCGGTGGAGAAGATCTTGTCGTGCAGGTCCTGCCGCTTGACGGGCTTGTTGGTGGGGATCTCGATGACGTCGAGGGAATAGATCGTGCGGAACTCTCCCTCCTCCGTCTTGGCGGTACCCGTCATGCCCGAAAGTTTGCGGTAGAGACGGAAATAGTTCTGGAAGGTGATGGTCGCAAAGGTCTTGTTCTCCTCGCGGACCTTCACCCCCTCTTTTGCTTCGATCGCCTGATGCAAGCCGTCCGAATAGCGGCGGCCGATCATTTGGCGGCCCGTGAACTCATCGACGATGATGATCTCGTCCCCCATCACCATGTACTCTTCGTCGCGGTGGAAGAGCTTGTGCGCCTTCAACGCCTGCTGGATGTGATGGTTCAGGGTGAGGTGGGAGACGTCGGCGACGTTGTCGATGTTGAACCACTTCTCCGCTTTCTCCGCGCCGTACTCGGTGAGCTGGACCTGCTTGTCCTTGCGCTCGATCACGTAGTCCCACTCGAGTTCCTCCGCCTTGGCGAGCTTGCGCTCCCCCGCCTCCGACTTCTTGACTTTCTTCTCGTTTTCAAGGTCTTTAAGGTCGTCGTCAAAGCCCCCTTTGAGGGTGCGGACGAATTTATCCACCTGCTCGTAGAGCTCGGAGGACTGTTCCCCCTTGCCCGAGATGATGAGCGGGGTCCTCGCTTCATCAATGAGAATGGAGTCCACTTCATCGACGATGGCAAAGTTGAGCTCGCGCTGCACCATGAGACGGAGATCAGACTTTAAGTTGTCGCGCAGATAGTCGAAGCCGAACTCGTTGTTCGTGCCGTAAGTGATGTCGCACTGATAGGCTTTGCGCTTGAGATCGTCGTCCATGCCGGGCACGACGACGCCCACGGTGAGCCCCATGAACTTGTGCACCTTACCCATCCACTCTGCGTCGCGGCGGGCGAGGTAGTCGTTGACGGTGACGATGTGCACGCCCCGCCCCGAGAGCGCTTCGAGATAGCTGGGGAGGGTGGCGACCAAAGTTTTGCCTTCGCCCGTCTTCATCTCAGCGATACGTCCCTGGAAGAGGCAGATGCCGCCGATGATCTGCACATGGAAGTGCTTCATGCCGAGCACACGCCAGCTCGCTTCGCGCAGAGCCGCAAACGCGTCGAACATGATGTCCTCGAGCGTCTCGCCCTTGGAAAGGCGGTGCTTGAGGATCTCGGTCTGCCCTTTGAGCTCGGCGTCGCTCATCTTTTGGTATTTCGGCTCGAGCTTTTCGACCTCGAACGCCATTTTATCGAGTTTTTTCAGGCTCCTGCGGCTGTCGCCGCTCGCCAAATAACTGAAAATGCCCATAGTTGCTCCATTTTGGATAATAATGTTTCCTGACTATTTTACAATATTTTCCGAAAAATTCAAAGCGTTTTTAGGCGGTTTTCCTCAAATGAAATGTCGAAAAAGAAATTTCACTTAAAATACATGAAAAAACCGCAGGTTTACTGCGGTACATTCTGCCCGTCGAGCCCTTCGTAGAGCTCGCCTGCGATCTGTTCTCCCCTGCCCGTCGTGGCGCGCACCGCGCCCGCTTTGAGCAGGAGACGAAGCTGTTCGGCGTTCTCGACGCCCGAGACTTCCACCTGCAGCCGCCCCGCGCTCTCTTCGACGGCGCGCATGACGAGAAAGGTCTCCCCGCGCACGCACACCGCGTTTGCCTTCCCCGCGACCGCCGCGCGCACCCCGAGCGCAACCTCCTCCTCGTCGAGGGAATGATCTTCGAGGGAGACGGTGAGCGTCCCCTTCCTCACCGCCTTCCGCACCCGCTTTATCTCCCGCTTCAAGTAGGCGGCGCCCCCGCCCGTGAGCTGGGAATAGCACAGAACGAGCCTTATCTCCTTCGCCCCCTGCCTTACCGCCTTCTTCGTCTCCGTCTTTTTGACGGACATCAGGCTCTCCCCCGTGCCGCCGACGAGACAGCAGACGGGAAGCTCGCTCTTTCCCTTGAACTTCCGCGCCATCGCAACGTGCACGGGCGAGACGAGCAGAGCGTTCGCATTCAGCCTCACCGCCGTCTCGCACGCCTTTTTGAGGGCGATGCGGTCGGTCTCGCGGCGAGATGCGTCCACGATGAGCTTTCTGAGGGTAAAGGAGATCTCCGTCTCCCTGCGCGCGCGTTTGAATTCTCCGTATTCCGCGGCCTCCGCCGCAGACAAGATGCGTTCTTCTTCCATACCCCTAAGTTTTTTCCAAAATTACCCAAAGTATACAAAAATCAACGGGCTCATGACAAAATCAGAATGCTATAATGCGGGTATGACTCTTCTTTCCGTGCAGTGGCAGGGGTTCGGCTGGTGCATTGCGGTGCTCCTTATCGCCTTTGCCTTGGCAGAAATTTTCAAACTCCTCTTCGCGGGGCTTTCCAATTTGAAAAGGAAGCCACCTCCCCCGCAGGTGAAGGAGCCCGAAAAGCCGGCGCCCGAGCCTGTGTACTACCTCGTGGAGCGCAAGAAAAAACGCCCGAAAAAGCAGTACTCCGAACCCAAAGAGATCAGCTTCCGATAAACTTCTTTCCTTACGGAAAAGGGGACGCCGCACGGCGCCCCCTTTTCTCACCCCTTAAAAAATTACTCTTCGTACTTTGTGACGTTCTGGCCGCTGTCCCAGAGCCGCTCGAGATAGTAGAAGAGCCTGCTCTCCTCGTTGAAGATGTGGACGACCACGTCGCCGTAGTCGAGCACCCCCCAACGTCCTTCGCGGAGCCCCTCGGTGCGCTCGGGATAGAGCCCGAATTTCTTTTTGAGCTCTTCCTCCACGTTGTCGCCGAGCGCGCGCACCTGCGTGGTGCTCTTGCCGCTCGCAATGACGAAATAGGAGCAGACCACCGTCTGTTCGCTCACGTCGAGAATGACGATGTCCTCGCCCTTTTTTGCCGAAAGCGCTCTGCAGCACTCCATTGCAAGTTCCTTTCCTTCCATCAAATTCCCCTCCAAATTTAGTTATTATGTCACACATAGCACCTATATCTTGCGATTTATGTCTGAAATAGTACTATGCAAACATCACTTTTTTGCACTTTCGCATGCAGAATAATAGCGTTCCGCCTGCAACGTGAGCGGATAGACGGGCTTTCCCGTGCTTTTAAGATATTCAACCTGCTCCTTTAGAGAGCGGGCAAGGCAGGCGTCGAGGTCCTCCCAAAAGAGGGCGCGAAGCTCCTTTACGCCTTGAAACGTTCTCCCCTCCTCCAAAAGGTCTGCAAGGTAGAGAAGTTTTTCGAGCGTGCTCATCCCCTCTCGGCCGCTCGTGTGGTACATGATCGCCCGCAAAATTTCCTCGTCCTCAATGCCGAATTGATGCTCTGCAAGGTAGGCTCCCGTGTATTGGTGCAAAACGGGCGCGGGAACCCCCTCGGGCGGCGTAAAGCCCTTGAGCCGCGGGTCGTCTATAGAGATATACTTCCCGCAGTCGTGCAGCATGGCGGCAAGAAGCGCCTGTTCGAAGGGAACATGGAGGCTCTCTGCCCGCTTCACCGCAAGCTGCGCCACGCGGTAGCTGTGCTCCCTGCGCTCGGGCGTTTCGAGTTCCAACGCCCGCGCCGCGTCGTAGCGGTAGAGCCCCTCCCTGCGGATATACTCCAAAACCTCTTTGCCGATCCCGCGCGGCTCCTTCCCGAAGGCGAGCGCAACCCGCGCCTCGGTGGAGGAAACTTCTTTTCCGCAGAAGGAGAGCTCGAGAAAGTCGGTATGAAAGCGGGCGTAAAACCGCTCGTGCAGGTCGTTTACCCCTTCCTTTCCCCTTCCGCAGGCGACGAGAGTCACGTTTTGCAGAATGTCGTCGGGCTCCTTCCAAAAAAAGAAATTCTCGAGCATATCCGCGCCGACGAGAAAATACCGCTCCGCATCGGGAAACTGCTTTCTAAAATAACGGCAGGTGAGGTAGGAATAGCTCGTGCCGCCTTGAGAAAGTTCAAAGTCGCTCACCTCGGCATTGGGAAGCGCGGAAAAGGCAATTTTGCACATTGTAAGCCGCTTTTTTCCGTCCGCGACCGAGCCCGCCGACTTGTGCGGCGCAACATAGGAGGGCATGACGAGCAACCGATTGAGCCCGAGCTCCTTTATCGCCGCCTCCGCAAGACGGACATGTTCCGAATGTACGGGGTCGAACGACCCGCCGAAGAGCGCCACCTTCATAGTCCCATCATACCACACTTTTTTTCGCTTTGCAAGACTAAAATAAAAATTCGGGGTCAAAAATCATGTCATGAAAAATTTTCGCTTTGCGGAACTGAGCGATCTGCTCTTCTATACCGCCTGCGCGTTCGTGCTCTCTTTGAGCATTCTGCGCTACTACGGGGCTCCCCTCTGGCTCTCGCTTGTTTGCGCCGCCCTTATTACCCTCGCGGCGGGCGGGATCGTCTTTCTCTTATTGTACCGAAGCAATCGCAAAAAGTTTTTGAGCAAGAAGGAGCGGGAAGAAAAAGAAGCTCTGCTTCTGCACCTCACCCTCGAACAGCCCGAGCGGGTGCGCGCCGCCCTGCTCTCTGCCCTCGTCGCCGACGGAAGAGCCGCCCACTGCGAAAAGGACGTGCTTTCTGTGGACGGAACGGAGCTTGTTCCCCTCTTTACGATGGAGCCCGTCGGCGCGGACGAAATCGCCCTTCTCCTCCGAAAATACGGCAAGGAGCCCTTCTCGCTCGCCTGCAATGCGCTCACGGCGGACGCCGAGAAACTGCTCACCTCCTTCGGAATTCAGGCACTCCGCGGGGAGGAGGTCTATTCCCTCTTCTCCCGCACGAATACCACGCCCTCCCCCCTCATCTGCGGCGAAATTCCGCGAAAGACGGTCAGACAAAAGCTGCGCCGCTCCTTCTCCAAAGGCAACGCCCGCCCCTTCTTCGTGAGCGGAGCCCTCCTTCTCATCATGAGCCTCTTTACCTTCTTCCCCCTCTATTACGTTATTTCGGGCGGAATTTTGCTCTTTTGCGCCGTGGCGGTCCGCCTCTTCGGGTACGCTTAAAGAGACTGCATGGCTTGGGACAGAAGGTCGATAACGTCGCTCGCATTCGAAGCGTACTGCCCGAACTTCTCCTCCGCGAGCTCCCCCGCCCGCCCGAGCAAATAACAGGAGGCGCACGCCGCCTCGAAGGGCGCAACACCCCTTGCGCAGGTGCCTGCAAGGAGCCCCGCGAGCGCGTCCCCGCTTCCCCCCTTTGCAAGTGCAGGAGAGCCCGCCGTGATAATTGCCGTCCGCGTTCCGTCGCTTATGACCGTGCGGTTGTTCTTGAGCACGACGATCGCGCCGTACTCGGTTGCAAACTCCTTTGCAAGTTCGACGCTGCTTGCCAAAACTTCTTCCACCGGTTTCTCCACGAGGCGGGCAAACTCTTTTATATGCGGGGTGAGAATTATCCTGCATTGCGCCGTTTTCAGCGGTTCTTTGCCGAACATCGCAAGGGTGTTCAGCGCGTCCGCATCGAGCACGAGGGTCCCCTTATAAGTGGAAAGAAGTTCGCTTAGAATGGTGCGCGTATTTTCCCCCACGCCCGCGCCCATGCCGAAGGCGGCCGCATCACTGAAAATGGGTTCGCCGTCGTAAAAGGCAAAGCGGCAGGCGGGGTATTTTGCGGCGCACAGCACGCGGTGAAGTTCGTCCGCCGCCCGAAAGTACGCAAGTTTCGCCCCGTCCTCGCAGGGGACGGACGAGGAAGTCATATAAAGATCGGTGTAGCCCGCGCCCGACTTTAACGCCGCACCCGCCGCCAGCAGGGGCGCGCCGAGGGTGTTGCAGGTTGAAAGAATTGCCGCCGAACCGAAATTCCCCTTGTTGGAGTGGGACTTTTTGGGCGGAAAGAGAGATTTCACGTCCGCGCTCTCCCAAACTTCCGCGCCGTCGCACAAATTAAGTCCAATGTCCGCGACCGAAATTTTCCCCGCGAAATCCGCGCCGTCCGCAAGCAGGAGGGCGTTTTTCATGCCGCCCACCGTGAGCGTCTCGTCCGCCTTGACGCAGGGGGAGAGCGCAACGCCGTTTTCGGAGAGCCCGCTCGGCAAATCGCACGCAAGGACGTATGCCCCGCTGTTCAAAATAAACTTTATAAGCTCCTCCGCTTCCCCCGTGGGGGCGGACTTTAAGCCCGTGCCGAGAATGCAATCGACGATGAAGGCATACTTTCTGCGCGGAATTCTGCCGAAGAGCTCGCCTTTATACCGTTTGGCGTTTGCGGCGCAGTCGTGGGAGAACTTTCCCGCGAGGCACAAAACGGCGACGTCCACGTCCTGCCCGTCCAAAATGCGGGCGGCCGCAAAGCCGTCTCCCCCGTTGTTCCCCCCGCCGCAGACAAAGAGCACGTCGGGAAAGCTTTTCTCCTTCATAATACGGCGGGTGCGCTCGGCAAGGGCCTTGCCCGCCCGCTCCATGAGCTCGAGCGAGGGCGTGCCCTTTTCGACCGCCTCCCCGTCCGCCTTGCGTATCTGAGAAAAAGAATAAGAATACTGCATAATTTTACCTACCATTTTATCGCGATTTCCGCCGCGGAGAGGGCGCGAAGCTCCCCGTTCTCTTCGATGAGCAGCCGCCCGTCAGGCAGAATTTCCCGCGCCACGGCCGTATATTGCCGCTCCCCCTCGGTGACGAGCACGGGCCTCCTCAAAAATTTCACGAAACCCAAATAGTCCGAAAAGTCGGTGGGCGAAAAGAGTTCTTCAATGAGCTTCTCCCGCACCTTTTCCACGGTCGGGGGAGAAAAAAGAAGCTCCTGCATGTTGACGGCGATGGTTTCGAGCCCCTTCAAGGGGTTACTGACGTTGAGCCCCACGCCGACGACGCTCGCCTTCACATAGCCCCCCGAAAGAAGGTTCTCTGTGAGAATGCCCGAAATTTTTCTGCCGCCCGCGAGCACGTCGTTGCTCCACTTGATCTCGGGCGAAATGCCGAAAGAAGAGAGCGTCTTGCAGACGGCGACCGCCGCGTGCGCCATCACTTCGAAGGCGCGCTCGGCGGGAAGGTCCTTGTAAAAAGTGAGCGCGGAGAGATACACGCCCCCCTTCTCCGAGGAAAAGGCGCGCCCCTTGGTGCCCCTGCCCCCCGTCTGCCGCTCTGCGCAGACGACGACGTTCTCTTCGCCCGAAAGATACTCCTTAATAATATCGTTTGTGGAAGTGGTTTCTTCGAGATAGACGCGCTTCATTCGTCCTCCTCCGCAAGGGAGCCGAGGGCGGCGCGGGCGGTCTCGTAGCCGAACCCCTTCCCGATGAGATAGGAAAACGCCTTTTGGAGGGTCTTTTTGTCGAGCGTCTTGCCGCGAAGATACTTTTCGAGGATACTCTTCGCGCTCTCCTCCTCGCCCTCCAAGCCCTGAAGCGCCGCCTCGACGTCCTCCTCCGAAACGCCCTTTTGCCTGAGTTCCATGGCGATGAGCTTTTTGCCCTTGCGGGAGATGGCGTGCTCGGCATACGCCGCCGCATATGCGCCGTCGTCGAGGAAGCCGTACTCCTTCATGCGCTCCGTAACATAGTCGCACACGTCGGGCAGATACCCCTTCTTTTTGAGGTAGTCCCGCACCTCCTTCTCCGTTTTCATCGTCGCGGTGATGTGGGAGAGCGCCTTGTCGAAGGCGGTGAGCTTTTCGCTCTCGAGCTGCATTTTGGAGAGCTCCTCCTCGGTGACGTGCATGCCCACCTTGAGGCGGTTCGAAATGACCGTCTCGAGCTTCATGCCGCAGTAAAATCTGCCGTCCGTCTCGATGTTGCACCTTGTCTTGTCCTTCACCTGCGGGGTGATCGCCGTAATTTCCATACCCTGATTATACCACCTTTTTCCCCTCTTTGCAAGAGGAAAAAGACAAACGAAGCAAATGAGACAAGTGTTTGAAAAACGCAGCAATTGCCGACGATAATGAGAATGGGAATGCAAATGAGAATGATAATGCGAATGAAAAAGAAAATGAAAATGATAAGGAAAAGGAAAATAAAAATATGGGCGGCGCGCGGCAAAAAGCATTTGCCGCGCGCCGCCCGCAAAATACCCTTATCTCAAAACGAGCCCCCCTTCTCCCCTGTCGAGGGTGAGAAGGGCGCCCGCAGGCGGGTCTTTTTCGATCAGGTATTTCGCAATGGGGGTCTCGGCGTGCGTCTGCAGAAACCGTTTCAAGGGACGCGCGCCGTACACGCTGTCGTAGCCGAAGTCGGCGATGTACTGCTTGGCGGCGTTCGTCACTTCGAGATCAATGCGCTCTGCTTTCAGCCGCGCCTTGAGCTTTTCGAGCATGATGTCCACAATGCCGGAAATGTTCTCCCGCGAGAGCGGCTTGAAGAGGATGATCTCGTCGAGCCTGTTCAAGAACTCGGGGCGGAAGGAGCGCTTTAAAAGTGCGTTGACCTCTTCGCGCGCTTCTTCGCGCACTTCGCCGTTTTCAATGCCCTCCGAGATGATGTCCGAGCCCAAGTTGGAGGTGAGGATGATGATGGTGTTCTTAAAGTCCACCGTGCGCCCTTGCGAGTCGGTGATCCTGCCGTCGTCGAGCACCTGTAAGAGGATGTTGAACACATCGGGGTGCGCCTTTTCGATCTCGTCGAAGAGGACGATGGAATAGGGACGGCGGCGGACTGCCTCGGTGAGCGTTCCCCCCTCCTCATAGCCCACATATCCGGGAGGGGCGCCCACGAGACGGGAGACCGAAAACTTCTCCATGTACTCGCTCATGTCGATGCGGACGATGTTCTTCTCGTCGTCGAAGAGGTTCTCCGCAAGCGACTTTGCAAGCTCGGTTTTCCCCACGCCCGTGGGGCCGAGGAACAAAAAGGAGCCGATCGGACGGTTGGGGTCGGAGATGCCCGCTCTTGCCCGCAAGATCGCCTCTGAGACCTTGGTAACGGCCTCTTCCTGCCCCACGAGCCGCTTGTGTATCTCTTCGGGCAGGCGCAAAAGTTTTGCCTTCTCGCCCTCTTTTAAGCGCGTCACGGGGATCCCCGTCCACCGCGCCACGATCCGGTCGATCTGCTCTTCGGTCACCTCGTCTTTTAAGAGGGAATTGTCCTTCCGCGCCTCCTTTGCCGCAAGGAGCTCCTTTTCGAGCGCGGGAATCTCGCCGTATTCGAGCCGCC
The DNA here is from genome assembly GCA_947625695.1 of uncultured Clostridia bacterium. GTDB lineage: Bacteria > Bacillota > Clostridia > Christensenellales > Borkfalkiaceae > Gallimonas. The sequence continues at coordinate 11,129 of CANQPO010000057.1, forward strand.
CTGCCGTGCTGTAATCTCCCCTCTGCTTCGCGCTCTCGAGTTCGCCGCGCAGGGTGTCGAGCTTTTCCTTTAGCTCCTTCTCGGCGCGAATCTCCCCCTTCTCCTGCTCCCACTTCGCCTTCATGCCGTGGAACTTCTCCTTGCACTCGGCGAGCTCCTTTTTGAGGGTCTCGAGGCGGGCCATGGAGAGGTTGTCCTTCTCCTTTTCAAGGGCGTTCTCCTCCACCTCTAATTGAACGATCTTGCGGTGCAGCGCGTCCATTTCGGCGGGCATAGAGTCGATCTCGGTGCGGATCATCGCCGCCGCTTCGTCCACGAGGTCGATCGCCTTGTCGGGCAGAAAACGGTCGGTGATGTAGCGGTTGGAAAGGGTGGCCGCCGCGACGAGGGCGTCGTCGTGAATGCGCACGCCGTGGAAAATTTCAAAGCGTTCCTTAAGGCCGCGGAGAATGGAGATCGTGTCCTCCACGGTGGGCTCGCCCACGAGCACGGGCTGGAACCGCCGCTCGAGGGCCGCGTCCTTTTCGATGTATTTGCGGTATTCGTCGAGGGTGGTCGCGCCGATGCAGTGCAGTTCCCCCCTTGCAAGGAGGGGCTTTAGAAGGTTGCCCGCATCCATTGCGCCCTCGCTCTTTCCCGCGCCGACGACGGTGTGCAGTTCGTCGATGAAGAGGAGAATGTTCCCCTCCGACTTCGTGACTTCCTGCAGGACGGCCTTTAAGCGTTCCTCGAATTCGCCGCGGTACTTCGCCCCCGCGATGAGCGCCCCCATGTCGAGGGAGAAGAGGGTCTTGTGCTTGAGGCCCTCGGGAACGTCCCCGCTGACAATGCGGCGGGCGAGCCCCTCCGCGATGGCCGTCTTGCCCACGCCCGGTTCGCCGATGAGCACGGGGTTGTTCTTCGTCTTGCGGGAGAGAATGCGGATGACGTTGCGAATCTCCTCGTCCCTGCCGATGACGGGCTCGAGCTTGTGTTCGCGCGCCCGCTTTGTAAGGTCCATGCCGTACTTCTCGAGCGCCTCGTAGGACTCTTCGGGGTTGTCGCTCTTCACGTTCTGGTTGCCGCGCACCTCCTTCATGCCCTTTAAGAAGCCGTCCTTCGTCACGCCGAAACGTTTGAAAACGGCCTTCAAGCGTTCCTCGGCGTTGTCGAAGAGGCACAGAAAGAGATGCTCCACCGAGACGTAATCGTCCTTCATGTCGGCGGCGAGCTTTTCGGCCTCGGCAAGCGTGCGGGCAAGAGGGGCGGTTGCATACACCTGCCCCGAGCCGCTCCCCGAGACGCGGGGAAGCCGCTCTACCTCCTCCTTGACGGCGCGAGAAAGGCCGTTTGCGTCCAGCCCCGCGCGGGAGAGGATGCGGTAGACGAGCCCGTCGCTTTCGAGGAGGGCAAGGCAGAGGTGCAGGGTGCCGAGCTCGGAGTTGCCGTACTCGAGGGCGGTATTCTGCGCCGCCTGCACCGCCGCAAGCGATTTTTGCGTGTATTTATTGGTATCCATATTTTTTCCTCCTTGTTGAAAGAGTTGTTTGGAATCGTCTTTTCGCCTTGCGTTTCAAATATGTCATTTCGAGTGGAGCGAAGCGGAATCGAGAAATCTCGCTTTATTAAAGCGAAGGTAGAGATTTCTCGACAAGCTCGAAATGACATTTAGGAATGGTGTTCCATTCCCCTTGCTGTCCCTTTTAGGGAAAGTACCCGAGCAACGCGAGGGGGAAAGGGTTATAAAACCCCTCAGTCACTTCGTGACAGCTCCCCTATAGGGGCGCCAAGTGCCCACCCCCTTAGTCCCCCTCCCGAGGAGGGGGTTCCGTTTTCCTCTTGCCCCTCCCGAGGAAGGGGTTCTGTTGGGTTCCTCTTACCCCTCTGTGGGGAGTCCCCTTTTTACCCCCTCCGTGGGGGTGGAGCGGCGCAATTCTGTTCAACAGCGCAGTGCGCTGTGAACTGCGCCACGACATGA
>CANQPO010000058.1 GCA_947625695.1 uncultured Clostridia bacterium
TTTTCGCTGACGGTGGTGGAGGCGGGTACGCCCGTTTCGGGCGCGTATTTTGCGGAAGCGCTGCAATTCTGTAAAGTGTTTGCGGAAAATCTCGACGATGTGCGCGCCAACATTTCCGCCATCCGCCTGACTCCTACGGAAAACGCCGTCGAGGGAGACCACTTCTTCCGCGTGTTTTTCAGGGAGGGGGTCTACGCCGACGTATACAGCCCCTCCCATCTCACCGAAAACAAGGCGATGGCGGTGCTTGACCGCTACCGCTCGCTTACGGACGTACAGCGGCTCTACGGGTTCTTCGACGTGGTGGATTCGGTAGACGGCGGCTTTACCGTGAGCGAACACAGAGACAAACTTCCTTTCTGACGTATTTCGGCAGAACCGCCGCGGGTCCGCTCCGCGGCGGTTTTTTTGCGCTTTATATGGGGGTAATGCGCGCCGAAAAGCGCAAAATGTGCAAACATACAACAAAAAAATCGTTCTATTCTCTTGACATGGGGCGGGTACTTTGATATAATAGTGAAAGAATTTACGAGAGGGAAGAAGAATGGCAAAAAAGAGCGTTGCCGTCCTCGACATCCGTTCTTCGGAGATCGCCGTCTTCGTGGGCGAGAGAGGCGTCAATAATACTTTCGTCTTTCAAGCAAGCAAAACCGAGCCGTACGGCGGCTATGAGGACGGTGCGTTTTACGATACCGACGAACTCACCCGCGCGGTGCATAGCGCGCTCGAAGCCGTAGAGCAGATCTGCGGCAGGACGTTCCGCACCCTCTACGTCGGCGTACCCGGGGAATTTACCCTCGCGTTCCCCAAAGAGCAGGTCATCGGCTTTCCCAAACGGCTCAAAATCGGGCAGAGGGAAAAGGACGCGCTTTTCGACAGCGGGAGGAGACAGCTCAAAGGCTACCGCGCCATCCGCGTCACGAGCATGATCTATACCACGGCGGACAACCGCCGCGTCGCCGATCCCGCGGGGCTTTATTCCACGGGGCTTTCGGGCGTTCTGTCTTATTTTTACTGCACCGAATATTTCGCTTCCACCCTCGAAAAGATCTTTGCGGGAACAAAGACCGAGCTGAAATTTTTGCCCTCGCAACTTGCGACCGCATGCTATCTCATCCCCCCCGAAACGCGGGACGAATACGCGCTCTTTTTAGACGTGGGCTTTCTCTCTTCCACCGTCTGCCTCGTGCTAGGCGGCGGCATTCTCGCGCAGGAGACCTACTGGGCGGGAGAGGGGCAGATCGCCGTCAGGCTCATGCAAAAATTCAACCTGCCCTATGAGGGCGCGTTGCAACTCCTTACCCGCTCCAATCTCTATCTCAAACGCGAGGCGAAGAGCAGGGAGTTCGTGTTCCGCGGCGTCGCTTACGACATTCCCGCGGAGGAGTTCACCGAGGAGGTGAAAGCGGGGCTGGACGAGCTTTGCGAGCATGTGAGCGGATTTCTCGAAGAATGCTCGGGCAAGGAACTCGACAGCAAGCCGCTCTATGTTACGGGCGAGGGGCTCGACGGCATCCGCGGCGCGCTCGAACACATCTCCCGCAGGCTCGGCTGCGTATGCGAACAGCTCGCGCCCGACCTGCCCTATTACAACAAACCGTCCATGAGTTCCCGTATCGCGCTCATCGACATGGCTTATGAAGACAACCGCACGAGCGGAAGACTTTTTAGATTATTAAACGTATTCGGAGGTTAAACAATGTACAACGACAATATCCCTTTCGTGGGAAGAGATAACCAGCCGCAGGAGAAGAGCTACGCGCCCGCCGCTCCCCTCGAACCGGAGTACACGGGCAGAGCGCGCATCAAAGTCATCGGCGTGGGCGGCGCGGGCAATAACGCCGTCAACCGCATGATCGACGCGGGCATCACGAGCGCGGAATATATTGCCGTCAACACCGACGCGCAGATCCTTGCATGCAGTAAGGCGGAGACCAAGATCCAGATCGGCGCGCACCTCACCAAAGGCCTCGGCGCGGGCGCGGACCCCGAGATCGGCAGAGCCGCCGCCGAAGAGAATAAAGATGAGCTTGTAAAAGCGATCGAAAAGACCGACCTTTTGTTCATTACGGCGGGCATGGGCGGCGGTACGGGTACCGGTGCGGCGCCCGTCATCGCCAAGATGGCGAAGGATATGAAGATCCTCACCGTCGCCGTCGTCACAGAGCCGTTCTCGTTCGAAGGAAAGCGCAGAATGGACAATACGATGAAAGGCCTCGACAATCTCAAAAAGTACGTCGATACCCTCATCATCATTCCCAACGAAAAGATCAGCGACGTTGTGCCCAAGAACGCTCCCATGAGCGAGGCGCTCCGCGTTGCCGACGAAGTGTTGAAGCAGGGCATCCGCGGCATTGCCGACCTCATCGTCACGCCCGCCCTCATCAACCTCGACTTTGCGGACGTCAAGACGATTTTGAAGGATAAGGGCCTCGCGCACATGGGCGTGGGCGTTGCAAAAGGGGAGAACAGGATCGTGGATGCGGTGCGCCTTGCGGTCAACTGCCCGCTCCTTGAAACGACCATCGAGGGCGCGACGGGCGTCATTCTGAACGTCGTCGGCGGCAACGACCTCACCTTTGACGAGGTGAAACTTGCGGCTTCCCTCATCCACAGCGTGGTGGACTACTCCGCGAACATCATCTTCGGTGCGTGCATCGACGAGAACATCAGCGACGAGGTGGAAGTCACCGTCATCGCAACGGGCTTCCCCGCGGCGGGCAGTCATCCCGATACCCGCACGCAGACCTATCAGCGTCCTCAGGCAGGACAACCTGCCCAGAGACCCGCACAGCCTTCGGCTCCCGCACCTCAGACCGTGCAGCGTCCCGTAGCGCCTCAGCAGCCCGCGCAACCCGCCGTCCCGCCCCGCGGAACGTATAATCCTTACGGCTATCAGCAGCCCGCACAGCCTGCTCCCCAGCCGCAGCAGCCCGCGCCTCAGTCCCCTTATGGCTACGACTACGGCGCACAGTCGGGCTACCAGCAGCCTGCGCCTCAGCCGCAACAGCCCGCGCCTCAGCCCGAGGAGCCCGTGGAACGCGTCTCCCATGACCAACAGCTTCCCGACTTTGTGCGGCGGCTCATCGGAAAAAAGAATAAATAATATATAATGTAATAGAGGCGGACGCGGACAAGCGTCCGCCTTTTGTCTTGTGCTATGCCGCCGCCCCGCGCTTAAATAAGCGCGGGGCGGCGTTTGTCTTTCTTTAGACGCTTGACTTTTCCTTCCCGCCGTGGTACAATACGGAAAAAGAATTTGGAGGAAAAAGATGTTAAAGAATTTAGGCGTAAAACCGTATGTGTTCCCCATGCCCGTGCTGCTCATTGCAACCTACGGCGACGGGGAGAAGGTGGACGTGATGAACATGGCTTGGGGCGGCATTTGCTCCGAGAACATGGTGGCGCTCAACATCAGCGAGGACCACAAGACGACCGAAAACTTGAAGAAGAGGGGAGCGTTCACCCTCTCGATCGCGGACGTTCCGCACATTGCCGAGGCGGACTTTTTCGGCATCGCCACGGGCAATAAAATGGAGGACAAGTTTGAGCGGACGGGGCTCACTGCAGTAAAGAGCGCGTTTGTGGACGCGCCCGTCATCGAAGAGTTCCCGCTCACGCTCGAATGCAAGGTCGTGCAGATGGGGGAGGAGAAGTCGGGCTTCCGCGTCATCGGCGAGATCGTAAACGTTTTGGCCGATGAGAAGGTACTCACCGAAAAGGGCAAAGTAGACCCCAAAAAGCTGAATGCGTTCGTGTTCGACCAGATGCAGCACGGCTATTATGCCATCGGCGAAAAGGTGGGGCAGGCATGGCAAAGCGGCGCCCCGCTCATGAAGAAGTAAAAAAAAATCGTTATCGCCGCCCCGCGCAAAGTCTTGCGCGGGGCGGCTTTTCTGCAAAAAAGGGACAAAAAATGTCGTGTTTTTCAAAGAGTGAAAAGATTGACTTTTCGGCAAATTTTTGATACAATAATTAAGTACTTCAAATTCATAGAAACGACACACGTTGCGCTTGAAAGCGCGTAAATCTGATTACGGTACAGCTGGGGCGGGTGTGTCAAAGTCCTTTCGGCACATGCTTTCCATGTGCCTTTTTTTGTGTCGGAAGGAGAATATTATGAATGAAAGCACCTATCTCGGTGAGGAACGCGTAGGCAAGCTGCTCTTGAAGTTTGCCGTTCCCTGCATTTTTTCCCTCATCATTTCCTGTCTCTACAATATCGTAGACCAAATCTTCGTAGGACATGGCGTGGGCCCGCTTGCCAATGCGGCAACAGGGGTCATCTTTCCCATCACCGTTGTCGGATGGGGGCTCTCCCTGTTTTTCGGCGACGGCGCGGCGGCGTTTCTCTCCATTGCGCTCGGCAAAAAAGAGACGGAGAAGATCCACAAGAGCGTGGGAAACGCGATGCTCGGTTCGTTTGTAACGGGTGCGCTTCTCATTCTTATCGCCTATCTTTGGGGAGACGATCTTTTGTCGCTCCTCGGGGGAACGGAAGCGAACCTCCCGCTTGCACATGAATACGGCGTGATCATTTACGCCATGATCCCGCTTGCGCTTGTGCAAAACTGCCTTGCCGCGATCATCCGCGCGGATGGAGCGCCTCGCTACGCGATGTTTGCGATGATCGTGGGCGCCGTTCTGAACATCATCGGAGACCCGATCGCGATCTACTGTCTGCACCTCGGGATCGCGGGAGCGGCGTGGGCGACCATTTTAGGACAGTTTGTCTCGTTCGTGATCTGTGTGGTCTATCTTTGGCGGAGCAAGACGTTCAAGCTGTCTCTCCTGAGCTTTGTGCCCGACTTCAAAGTGCTGGGAAATATCTGCCGCCTCGGACTTTCGAGCTTGCTTACCCAGCTTTGTATCGTGGCGACGACTGTTGTCAACAACGTGCTGTTCGTCAAGTACGGCTATGCGTGGAACGCACAGTACGGGGGAGACGTCGCACTTGCGGCGTTCGTCGTCATCATGAAGCTCTTTCAAATTGTGCTCAATGTTGCGTTCGGGATCGCAATGGGCGCGCAACCGATCGTGGGGTATAATTACGGCGCAAAAAAGTACGACCGCGTAAGAAGGCTACTTATGCTCGTCTTACTTTGGACGGGCGGACTGTGTCTTGTGTTTACGGTATTCTTCGAAGCGGCGCCGCAACTATTCATCGCCATGTTCGGCGGAACGGCGGGGGAGGGGGAATTCACTGTTCTGTATCGGGAATTCGCCATCCCCTGTTTGAGAATTTACCTCATGTTCATTATGTTCGGATGCTTGCAAAAGGTATGCGCCATCTTTTTGCAGTCCATGGGACTTGCCAAACTTGCGGCTCCGCTCTCCTTCTTGAGGGACATTCTTTTGATCGTTTTTGCCTTTCTCCTTCCGCTCGGACTCGGTGTGATGGGGGTGGCGTGGGCGGCTCCGCTCGCCGATGCAACTGCACTGCTCCTTACGGCGCCTGTGATGATATGGTTGTGGCGCCGCCTTTCCGCGAATGCTCTTTCTGCAAAGGCGGAAGAAGAGGCACCGAAAATTGATTGATATGATCCGCTATTTGAGTACTATGCGTGACATAGTACACTAAATATTCAAAAATGCGGAGAAAGGTGTAACATTCAACAATTTTCGGAAAATCCTTGCGGGGAAGCGGTTTTTGTGGTATAATGAAATAGGATAAATTATTCGCACGGGAGGACGATCGTGAAAAAAGTTGTTACCGTAATGCTTTCGCTCTTGCTCGGCGGGTCGGTCGTTTTGTCCTTCGCGGGGTGCCATGTCGGCGTTGCGGAGGGGATCGACAAAAACGACCCCTACACGTGGTTTGAGGCGAACAAAGAAGTTCTTCCGACCCGCGAACAATGCCGGGAAATTACCGTCGGGATGAGACTTAACGAAGTCATCGAAAAACTCGGCAAGCCGCAGAGGGACGTCGGCTCGGGTGTGAGCCTCTTTCAGTTCGACGTTGCGGACGGCTCTGCGTTTATAGTGAGGTTTGAGACGGATGTCGCGTCCGATCCCTCCCTTCCGACTTACGATCGCCTCATTGTCGATTTGCTGATGTTCGATGCCGCTGTCCCTGATCTCTATTTCCCGCAGCAGACGGTTTTGAGCAACCTCTATCCGTGGATGGAGGAGCTGGAAGAGGGGGATATTGTGAAGGTCCGCTACGAGCAAGCCTTCATCGGCGTTGCGCCGTATGATAATTTTAGAAATATTTCCTACTCGGCGGACCAAACGGATATTGCAAATGCCTATCGGCTGTTCTCGGCGCCCCTTCATGCCATCTCTCAGAGCGAGGGGCAAATAGACGGGGGCGGATATGTTCGGTACGATTTTACGACGGCAGAAGAGACCTATTCCGTGACGTTTTCCAACAATACCGTTTTGATCGGCGAGCGATATTATCGCTTCGACGGCGAGCTCTTTGAATTTGCCGACCCCGAAGTGAATTGCCGCGCGTTCATTACTTACACCGACGACGATCCCTACGAGGTCTACACTTATGCGGAGGAGAGCGAGAAGATTGGCGACTATCAAGGTTTGGGCGAATTTGAATTTCGGGTTTACGACGGCTTGCTCGAAAACACGCCCTGCTATGTTTTGAAGAGTGCGGGCGGGGTCGATCTTCTGATCTTGTCCGCGGATAAATTCCTCATCAAGGGCGAAACGGTCATCTACCAGATCACGGGCGAAAAAGACTTTTCGTTCTTGTTTTGATAAGGATCGGCGTAGCGTCCTCTTGCTGTCCCTGAAAGGGAAAGTGGCACGCAGTGCCGAAAGGGTTCTCCGAAACCCCTCAGTCGCGCAAGCGCGCCAGCTCCCCTGCAAGGGGCGCCAAGTTTTCCAATTCGGTAAAAAATAAAAGGGCTTTGAAGCCCTTTTATCATTTATAATATTGTATGCCCTTAGCAACTCACGGAAATTCTTTTCGCAGAAAAGAATTTCGTGAATTAGTACATTCCGTCCATGCCGCCGGCGGGAGCCGCGGGAGCGGGAGGGGTGGGAATATCCGTCACGATGGATTCGGTCGTGAGAAGGGTGGAGGCGACCGACGCCGCGTTCTGCAGCACCGAGCGGGTGACCTTGGTGGGGTCAATGATGCCGCTCTTCACCATGTCGGTGTATTCGTTCTTCAACGCGTCGAAGCCGTAGGTGGGCTTGCCGTTCGTGAGAATTTTGTCCACGACGACCGAGCCGTCCACGCCCGCGTTCTTGGCGATCTGCCGCACGGGCTCTTCGCACGCCTTCAGAATGATCTGCGCGCCCGTCTTTTCGTCGCCCGTGAGGGTCTCGACGAGCTTCTGGAGCACGGGAACGCAGCTCAGAAGGGCAGAGCCGCCGCCCGGGACATAGCCCTCTTCGACCGCCGCTCTCGTTGCTGCAAGCGCGTCGTCGATGCGGAGCTTCTTCTCTTTCATCTCGACCTCGGTCGCCGCGCCCACATTGATGACCGCAACGCCGCCCGCGAGCTTTGCAAGGCGTTCCTGTAATTTTTCCTTGTCGTAATCGGAAGTGGTGACTTCGATCTGCGCCTTGATGGAGGCGACGCGCGCCTTGATCGCTTCCTTGTCGCCCGCGCCGTCGATGATGGTGGTGTTGTCTTTATCCACCTTCACCTGGTTGGCTCTGCCGAGCATATCCACGGTGGCGTCCTTGAGTTCATAGCCGAGATCGGAGGTGATGACCGTGCCGCCCGTGAGGGTCGCGATGTCCTCGAGCATCGCCTTTCTTCTGTCGCCGAACCCGGGAGCCTTGACTGCAACGCAGTTGAACACGCCCTTGAGCTTGTTGACGATGAGTGCGGCGAGCGCGTCGCCCTCCACGTCCTCGGCGATGATGAGGAGCCGCTGTCCCTGCTGGGCGAGGGGCTCGACGATGGGAAGAATTTCCTGCAAATTGGAGATTTTCTTGTCGGTGATGAGGATATAGGGGGAGTCGAGCACGGCTTCCATCTTGTCGGTGTTCGTCACCATGTAGGCGGAGGCGTACCCTCTGTCGAACTGCATGCCCTCGACGGTGGTGAGTTCGGTCGTCATGGACTTGCCCTCTTCCACGGTGATAACGCCGTCTTTTCCGACGATCTCCATGGCGTTTGCAATGAGTTCGCCTACCGTTTCGTCACCCGCGGAGATGGAAGCGACCTGCGTGATCGCCTTTTTGCCGTCAACTTTCTTGGAGATGGACTTGACCTGTTTGACGGCTGCTTCCACCGCCTTGTCGATGCCCTTCTTCAAGATGATGGGATTTGCGCCCGCGGCGAGGTTTTTGAGCCCCTCGCGGATGATCGCCTGCGCGAGCAGGACTGCCGTGGTGGTGCCGTCGCCCGCGACGTCGTTAGTCTTGGTGGAGACTTCTTTCACGAGCTGCGCGCCCATGTTCTCGAAGGGGTCGGGAAGTTCGATCTCTTTGGCGATGGTCACGCCGTCGTTGGTGATGAGGGGTGCGCCGAACTTTTTGTCGAGCACAACGTTGCGGCCCTTGGGGCCGAGAGTGATTTTGACGGTATCGGCGAGGGTATTTACGCCCGTTTCGAGCGCCTTTCTCGCTTCATCGCCGTATTTGATCTGCTTTGCCATGATATTTTACTCCTGATTGATTATTTTTTGATTTGAATGAGAGGGGGCTTGCTGTCCCTCGCGTCGTGCTGTCCCTCGCGCAAGTTCTATCGTGCTTTGTTCGCGTCATGCTGAGCCGAAATGTGGATACGGAGTTCGCAAAAGTAAGTCCGCGAAGGCATCTTGGTACGTTTGGGCTTGGTTTTAATCGTACTTGGACGTAGCAAGATTCCCTCGGGGAATTGCCGCGTCGAACTTCATAATTGCTTGTTCGGCTCGGAATGACGCATTGCCGTGCGACTCCGCTTGCCCCCTCCGTGGGAGGGGGTGTCCTTTGTTCTAAATACGTCATCCTGCCCCGCATTCTAATTACGTCACCCTGAGCGTAGTCGAAGGGTGTCCGCATTATAATAAGGACATGTTAACTTCGCCTTGCGGCTCGTGCCGCGCTTAGAGAAACAGAACTTCGCGCGGGGCGACTTCGGCTTGCGCCTTCGCTCAACATGACGTGATTGGGAACGGCGCTCGCTTATTTCTTGTATGACACCCCTTCCGTCACGCTTCGCGTGACACCCACCCCTCAAGGGGTGGGCAAGGGTGAAACGAGCAAAGAATTGTGCGAAACTAAGCAAAAGATTTTTCGTGAACTTTACTCTACAATCGCCAAAATGTCGCTCTGTTTGATGATGGTGAATTCCTTGCCGTCTACCTTAAAGTCGCTCCCTGCGTACTTGGAGCAGAGCACCTTGTCGCCGACCTTCACCTGCATCACGGTCTCCTTGCCGTCCACGATCCCGCCGGGGCCGACCGCTACGACTACGCAGGTCTGGGGCTTTTCCTGTGCGGAAGAGGGGAGAATAAAGCCGCTCTTCGTCTTTTCTTCGACGGTGAGCGCCTCGACGACCACCTTGTCGAATAAGGGTTTGATATTCATGAGTTACCTCCGATTTTGTTTGCGGGCTCTGCCGCTTTGTTTTCCTATCTATTATAAACAGCGGGGACGCACCGTCAAACGGAATTTAAAATTTTTTTTGGAAATTTTTGTAAATTTGCTTTGCGGCGCGGCGCTTTTCCAAGAAAAGCGCCGCGCCGCAAATGTCGTTATTCCCGTTCGATGCGGATGACGGGCTCGAAGTCGCCGAACGAGGTCACAAGCTTAGTAAGCGCCTCGCTGAGTTCCTCGTCCGTGCGGTGGCAGTTATATGGAACGCCCACGTCGAATTCCACTCTGTTCGTGTCGGGGATGAGGCGAAAATCGTGCAGTTCCGCGCCGTCCGCAAGCGCCCGCGCCGCCTCCGTCACCTTGATCCGAAGGCGCGATTCCTCCAAATTGGTGAGGTCCACGGGGTCGAGGTGCACGGTGAGCCGCACGCCCGTCTCCTTTTTGACCTGCATTTCCAGCCCGTCGATCACGGTGTGCGCGGCGAGCATGGAAAGCCCCGCGTCCATTTCGGCGTGGATGGTTGCGAACACGGCGTCCTTTCCGTAGCTGTACACCTGCAGGTCGTGAACGCCGAGAATGCCGTCGGTTGCAAGAAAGATCGCCTTGATGCGCTCCGCAAGGTCGGGGTCCGCCTGCCCGAGCAGCTTGGAACTCGCCTCTTTCAAGAGTTTCACTCCCTGCCAAAGAATGAACAGGGAGACGGCGATGCCCGCCCACCCGTCTGCCGAGGGAAGGTAGGGGACGAGCGCCGCGCCCACGGCGACCGCAAGGGTGGCAAGGCAGTCGCAGAGACTGTCCGTCGCCGCCGCCTTGAGGGAGAGCGAGTCGTACTTTTTCGAATACAGGCGGTAGAGGACGAACATGCCGAGCTTCACGGCGACAGAGATCCCGAGCACGAGATAGACGTAGAAGGCCCCCGAAGGCTCGGAGGAGAGGAAAATATTTTCAATCGACTCCCGCAGGAGTTCCACCGCAACGGCGATCACAAAACAGCCCGTGATCAGCGCCGCGATGTACTCCGCGCGGCGGTGCCCGAAGGGGTGCTCGCGGTCGGCGGGTTTTTCGGCGATGAAGAGGGAGACGAGGGCGACCGCGCCGCTCCCGCAATCTCCCAAATTGTTGAAGCCGTCTGCGACCAGCGAGACAAAGCCGAAAAGGAGTCCCACGGCGATCTTTGCCGCAGACAGGCATAGGTTCCAGACCATCCCCATGATACAGAGGAGGATCCCCTGATTTTTTTGCGAGACCGCTTTCATACCTCTATTATATGAAAAAAGGAGGACGCCGTCAATCGTTTGAGGTGGAGAAAAAACCCTTGCCATTTTCGGATATCTATGATATAATCGAAGAAGGAGGAAGGTTATGGAAAAATGGGATCAACGGTTTATGGAACTCACCGAAGAGGTGGGAACTTGGGCAAGCTGTCTCCGCCGCAAAGTGGGGGCGGTCATTGTGAAGGGCAGACGGGTGATGGCGACGGGCTATAACGGCGCGCCGACGGGCATCAAGTCGTGCATCGAGCGGGGGAAGTGCCTCCGCATCGAGAAAAACATTCCGAGCGGCACCCACGCCGAGCTCTGCTACGCCGCCCACGCCGAACAGAACGCCATCATTCAGGCGGCGAAGTACGGCGTGAACATCGACGGCTCCACCCTCTATTGCACCCACCAGCCCTGCGTCATCTGCGCAAAGATGATCATCAACGCGGGAATCGAGCGGGTCGTCTATAAAGAGGGCTATCCCGACGAGTTCTCGATGGAGCTCTTCCGCGAAGCGGGCACCAAAGTGGAAAAATACGAGGAGTAAATTGGAATATATGGCAAACCCCATTGTAACGTTCGAAATGGAGAACGGGAAAATTTTCAAAGCGGAGCTCTTTCCCGAGATCGCGCCCAACACCGTGAACAATTTCCTCTCCCTTGTGAAGAAAGGTTTTTACGACGGCGTCATCTTTCACCGCGTGATCGCGGGGTTCATGATCCAAGGGGGCGACCCCAAGGGCACGGGAACGGGCGGTCCCGGGTACTGCATCAAGGGGGAATTCCGCGCGAACGGCTTTTCCAACCCCTTGAAGCACGAGCGGGGCGTCCTCTCCATGGCGCGCACGTCCGCACCCAACAGCGCGGGGTCGCAGTTCTTTGTCATGCATGCAGACGCCTATTATCTCGACGGGCAGTACGCGGCGTTCGGCAAAGTCATTCAGGGCATGCACGTCGTGGACGAGATCGCTTCCGCCCGCACCGATAGGAACGACCGCCCCCTGAAGGAGCAAAAGATGAAAAAAGTCACCGCGGAGACCTTCGGGACGGACTATGCCGAGCCCGAAAAGGTGTAAAGGAGCGAACATGCCGGACAAGACCATCTACGAAAACCCGCTGAATACCCGCTACGCAAGCCGCGAAATGCAGGAAAATTTCGGGGACGAGAAGCGCTTCCGCCTCTGGAGAAAGCTGTGGATCGCCCTTGCCGAGAGCGAAATGGAGCTGGGACTTCCCATCACAAAGGAGCAGATCGAGGAACTCAAGGCGCACGAGACGGACATCGACTATGCGCGTGCGGAGGAGTACGAGCGGCAGGTGCGGCACGACGTGATGGCGCACGTGAAGGCATACGGCGACGCCGCTCCCAAGGCCGCGGGGATCATCCACCTCGGCGCGACGAGCTGTTTCGTGGACTGCAACTCCGAGCTCATCATCCTATGGGACGGGGTGCACATTCTCAAACGAAAGCTCGTGAACGTGCTCGACAAGCTCAAAAAATTTGCCCTCCGCTACAAGGATACGCCCACGCTCGGCTTCACCCACCTGCAACCTGCCCAACTGACGACGGTCGGCAAGCGCGCCGCCCTTTGGATGCAGGATCTCATGCTCGATTACGAGAACCTCGAAAATCTCCT
>CANQPO010000059.1 GCA_947625695.1 uncultured Clostridia bacterium
AAGCTCTCCGAAGAGGTGCTTGCGGGCAACCCCGTGCTCTTTTTCGAGGGCATGGACGAGGCGATCATCGTCGGCACCAAAAAGGTGTTCGTGCGCGCCATTGCCGAGCCTTCCACCGACGTCGCCGTAAAGGGTCCCCGCGAAGGGTTTATAGAGGACATCAAGATCAACACCTCCCTCGTCCGCCGCCGCCTCAAGACGCCCGAACTGCGCATGGACTTCCTCAACGTGGGCCGCCGCTCCGATACCTTTGTGGCAGTGTGCTACCTCGAGGGCACCACCCCCCAAAAGACGGTGGATGAGATCAAGCAAAAACTCAAGGAGATCGACATCGACATCGTGCCCGACAGTTCCTACCTCACCCACTTTCTCGCTTCCCGCCCCTATTCTCTCTTAAAGCAGATCGGCACCACCGAAAAGCCCGACATCTTCTGCGCGAAGATCGCCGAAGGGAGGGTGGGGATCCTCGTGGACGGCTCCCCTATCGCCCTCACCGCCCCCTATCTCTTGGTAGAGGACTTCCAATCGAGCGAGGACTATTTCGTGCCCCCCTACCGCGCCACCTTTACCCGCGTTCTGCGGCTGCTTGCCCTGCTCGTTGCCATCTATCTTCCCGCCTTTTACATTGCGGCGCAGCTCTTTAAGCTGCAGCTCTTCCCCATTAAACTGCTCATGACCATTTCGGGGAGCATCCGCGACATTCCCTTCTCTCCCTCCCTCGAGATGCTCCTCGTGCTCTTTGTGCTTGAAGTGTTGAACGAGGCGAGCATCCGCATGCCGAAGTACGTTGGGATGGCCCTCTCGGTGGTGGGCGCGCTCGTGCTCGGCGAGACCGCCGTCTCCGCGGGGTTCGTTTCCACCCCCGCGATCATCATCATCGCGTTCAGCGGGATCGGGCTGTACGCCGTACCCAACCTCATCGAACAGACGAGCGTGCTCCGCCTCGTCATGCTTCTCGTGGCGGGCAGCGTGGGGACCTACGGCATCATTCTTGCGACCGCCTTTCTCCTCTTCTACCTCGTGACGGCGGAGAACCTCGGCACGCCCGTGCTCGCACCCTTCTCCCCCATGGTGGGAAGAGATTTGAGAGACAGCCTTGTAAAATACAACCTCGGCTCCCTCGAGACCCGCCCGCGCACCCTGAAAAGCAAAAACAAACGGAGGCTCAAACATGAATAAAATTTCCGAGCGGCAGATCTATTTCTTCCTCGCCTGCATTGCGCCCGTGGGGAAACTCATCGTCATGCCCGCCCGCCTTGCGGGGTACTGCGGCAACGACCTGTGGCTGCCCGCCCTCTTCCAATTCGCGGTACAGGCGCTGGCGGTGTTCTGCGTGTTGCTCCTTGCAAAGCGGAAGGAGAGCTTGTACGGGCTCCTTTCAGATGGCGTAGGTAAGTTCGTCGCAAAGATCGTTGTGCTGCTTGTAGGGGCGTTTTTGCTGTTTGCGGGCATTTTGCCCCTGCTCGAACAAAAGCTCTTTGTGCAGGGGGTGTTCTACGATACCCTCCCTTCCCTCCTCTCCTTTGCGCCCTTCTTTTTGTTCCTCGCCTACCTCTGCAGTAAGCCCCTTGCAAGTTACGGGCGGGTGTTCGACCTGCTCGCCCCCATCGCGATCGTGGGGCTTGCGGGCGTGCTCCTCTTTTCGGTGGGGAATGCGGACTACGGCGCGATTCTCCCTGTGGGCGCCTCGGGCGCGCGCGGGCTCCTGAAAGGGACCGCCTATTCCTTTGCATGGTTCTACGATTCCGCCCTCCTTCTGATGATGCTCGGCAAGTTCGACTACAAAAAGGGCATGGCGTGGAAGGGCGCGGTGTGCTACCTCGCGGGCGGAGCGGCGGTCGTCTTTTTCCTCGTCGTATTTTACGGCATCTTCGGGGGGACCGCCGTCAACCAATTTTTCGCCTTTACCAAGACGAGCAAATATTTTTCGGGCTTTACCGTGCTCGGGCGAGTGGACTACCTCTTCATCTTCTTGCTCTCCCTCGCGGCGGCCTTCTATACCGCCCTGCCCGTGTCGGGAGCGATCGAAAGTATCATTCAGGCCTTCGGGCAAAAAAAATATCTGCCCACCCTGCTCTCTGTCCTCTTTTCGGCGGGATACTTTCTCCTCACCTACCTGCTCGACTTCCGCTTCGGCGACGTGATGCGGGCAATCGCCGAGCAGGCGTTCTACCTCTTCCCCGCCTTTGCCCTGCTCCTGCCGCCGCTGCTCTTATTGATCAGAAGGAGGAAACATGAAACTGCGTAAATTCCTCAAGACAGTGCCCATGAAACTCTATCTCATCCTGCTTGCGGTCGTCCTTTTTTCCTTCTTCTCCAACGACTTCGGGCTCGTGGACATTCAAAAGACGGCGATCATTCTGGCGGCGGGGATCGACAAGACGGAGGAGGGATTTTCCCTCACCTCGCAAATCGCCGTGCCCAAGGGGAGCGACCGTGCGCAGGGCGGCACCTCGAGCGTGAACATCACCACGCAGGGGGAGACCGTGTCCGACTGCGTCACCGCCCTCTTCGGCAAGACGGGCTGGGTGCCCAAACTCGTGTTCTGCGACCTCATCGTCTTGGGCGAGGAGGCCGCCAAGGAGGACGTTATCTCCTACCTCAATTACTTTTTGCGCAACGAATATATGCCCGACAACTGTCTGCTCGCCGTGTGCGAGGGGACGGCGGAGAAACTCATCACCTCTACGAGCGCGATCGACGACGCCTCCTCCCTTGCCATTGAAAAGCTCTTTTCGGACGCCGCCGAGAAGTCGGGCAAGGTGATGACGAACACCCTGAAGGACTTTGCCATCGACTATTACGACGTGGGAAAGTCAAG
The DNA here is from genome assembly GCA_947625695.1 of uncultured Clostridia bacterium. GTDB lineage: Bacteria > Bacillota > Clostridia > Christensenellales > Borkfalkiaceae > Gallimonas. The sequence continues at coordinate 2,822 of CANQPO010000059.1, forward strand.
CTATCTGCCCTACGTGAAGATGTCCCCCCAAAAGGGCGCGAGCCCCGGAGGAGACAGCGGCGGGAGCGGCTCTGCGGGCGGCTCGGGGTCGGGCGGCTCGGGCGGCTCGGAGAGCGAGGAACAGATTTACACTGCGGAGGAGACGGCGCTCTTTGCGGAGGGCAAGATGGTGGGAAAACTCCCCGCCGAGCAGACGCTTGCGCTCTCCCTTTTGGAGGGGAATGTGTTTGCAGGCACCTTTCCCGCCAAGGAACAGGGAAAGCCCGTGACGCTCACCGTTGTGCGCAACAGCGGCGGGGTCTCCCTCGACATGAAGGGCGCGCCTACGGCGAAACTCACAGTGGATGTGACCTGCAGGCTCTGTTGCCGCGGCACCACCGCGCCCATTGAGGACATCTCCTCCGACGCCGTCTCTCCCGAAATTTTAGAGGACGCGAAGAAGGTGCTTCAAGGGTATATCGAGGGGCTCTGGAACACCTGCAAGGAGACGAAGTGCGACGTTTTGGAGCTAAAGCGCAAGCTGTACCGCTCTTCGCTGAAGAAATACGAGGAATGGGAGGAGTTTTTGCTCACCTCCGTGCGCCCCGACATCTCCGCCGACGTTAAGTCGATGAAGTAAAACTCAAAACGTCATGTAGAGAAACCTTCCCGTTCCCAAATGTCATGTCGAGCGGAACGAAGTGAAGCCGAGACATCTCTACTTCATTTTCTTAAATCACGTCATGTCGAGCGGAACGAAGTGAAGCCGAGACATCTCTACCTCATTATAACCAAGGAGATTTCTCCACTTCGCTCATTACATTCGCTTCGGTCGAAATGACACTTCAAAACAGTAATCAGAACCCCCTCCATTGGAGGGGGACTGAGGGGGTGGGCGAAAAATGTTGTCGCAAACAATGACCGCAATTTTATTATATACGACTTTCTCGTAGTTTATCAACGAATTTCTCGTAGTTTTGTTATACTGTGCATATGGAGATTTTCGCAAAAAGATTACGGGAATTACGAAAAAAAGAGCGCCGCACACAAGCGGAAATCGCGGCGGAACTTGGGCTTTCGGTCACTTGTTATGCCGGCTACGAGCAGGGCGCGCACCAACCCGATTTGAAAACGCTGGTAAAAATCGCAAAATACTTTGAGATTTCTGCGGACTATCTGCTTGGAATTTCCGATATATAACGCAAATATATACCTAAAGCGGCGCGGGCAAGTTTGCCCGCGCCTTTATTTGAGTAATTTAGAACACGCCCACCCCCTACCCCCCACGGAGGGGGTAAAATAAGGTTCCCCCTCCCCTGCCCCTCCCCCAACAAGTTGGGGGAGGGCAAGTAAAGCTGTCCCCCGCGAAGCGGGGGAAAGTGGCAAGCGGAGCGAGCCGAAAGGGGGGACTTTTTTCTTGCCGCGACACAACGAAAAACCCTCCGTACCGCGTACAGAGGGCATTCGTCAATTCAGTTGTGTCGGGCAGCCGTGTTGTTACGGGGCAAACTCGACCTTTTTCGGGACTCGTTCCCGTTTGCGGCACTTACGTCCTCCGCTTAAATCGGATCGTCGGGTTTACTTTTCCGCCCCTTTGAGTTGATAGTACATTGGTGTGTCCTCCTCCTACTTGATCTTCAAGTAAATGGGATTTTTCATAACGTTGTACCTCCCGTTATGATGTTGCGGTGGCGACCTGACCTCCTCACCGGTCACCCTGCGATCTTGAACTTTTCCGTCCTTTTCTCTCGTAAGGTGTACTCCGACTGTTTAGGCTTTCCTGTCCATTGGAGTGGTCTCCTTGTTGGAAAATAACATTTTTTGGTTGCTATTTTCCTTTTCTGGTTACATTATAACACAACTTCGGAATTTGTCAAGCGTTTTCGGAAAACTTTTTTCGGAAAATTTTTTCCGTTGCAAAAAATTCTTTTCTTTGTTATGACGCTTTCGAAATTTCCCATCCTTCGACAAACAAAGACGGAAACTCCGCGCACTCGCCCGCCGCCGTTCTTTATAATTGTAGAAAACCGCTTTGAGGTGACTTATGAAAGCTCCCAAATTCAAGCTCCCGCCCCTTTCTTTAAAGGCGGCGGGAAGATATGCGGCACTCTTTGCCGCCATGATCTTTATGAACTTCGCCCTGCCGCAGCATGAGCCGCTCGCCTTTCCCCTCTACTATGCCGCGCTCTGCTGCGGGTTCGATCCGCTTTTGATGAGCGCGGGGTATCTTCTCTCCTCCGCCGCCGCAGTGAATGCGTATGCGACCCTCGTCGTCGCCGTGCAGGCGGCGTATATGCTCCTCGTGTTTACCGTTTACCGCAAATTCAGACGGACCATGCGGATTGAACGCCTTTTATACATCGCGCTTGCGCAACTCCCCTTTCTCTTCCTCTTTCCGCATACGGGATACGAGATCTTTCCCTTCTCACCCTTCCTTCAGAAGCTGGTGATCTGCGCCCTCCTCTTTTTCCTCTCGGTATTCTTTGAGGGAGCGCTCACCTCCGTTCTTCGGCGCATTTTCCGCTGCCGTCTCTCGGCGGGGCAGCTCTCCGAACTCCTGCTTTTATGGCTCGTGCTCGGGCTGGGGCTGTGCGGCGCGCTTGGGCAGGTCGCCTATTCCTGCATCGCCGTCAGTATCCTTCTCATCGGCGCCGTTCTTTTGCGGAACGCCACCGCCATTCCATTTGCCATCGTGTTGGCGGTTCCCCTCTGCTTTGTCTCGGCGAGCTACCTTCCCCTCGCCCTCTACGCCGTGTACGCCTGCGCCGCCGTGCTCCTCTCCTCCTACGGAAAGATCCCCGCCGCGCTCGCCTTTTTCGTCTCCTTCCTCGGCGCGGAATTTTTGCGGGGGACCTTCTACCTCGGCGGCATGGACATCTTTCTTGCCCTGCTCCCCTGCGGAGTCGCCGTGGCGCTCTCCCTCTGCTTTCCCGAAAGACTGTACGCGAAGGCCAAAAAGAGCCTCCTTTTTTACCGCGAAAACTCCCTGCCCCGCGTCGCCATCAACCGCAACCGGCGGGCCGTCGGCGAACGGCTGTATGAAGTCTCCGCCCTCTTCCGCGAGATCGAGGGGGCCTTCCTCGGCAATCTGCCCGAGGACAATTCCATGCTCCTCATCCGCGACAAACTCACGGGGACCTTATGTAGAGATTGCCCCAACCGCTTCCGCTGCGAGGCGGACAACATTGCGGAGGGTCTGGACAAGCTGATCGCCGTCGGCTGCGCCAAGGGGCAGGTGAGCCTTGTGGACCTTCCCGAGAGCGTGGGCTCCCGCTGCGGCAATACGGCGGGGTTGCTGTTCGCCTGCAACAAGCTGCTCGCGAGCTACCGTTCCGCCGCGCGCGAAATGCAGAGCGCCCGCGAGGGCAGACAGCTCCTCGCCGAGCAGGCCCACGGCGTGAGCGAGATTTTGAAGGACATCGCCCTCGAACAGAGCGAGGAATACTCCTTTTCGGAGGGGGAGAGCCGCCTTGCGCGCACCCTTGCCCAGAGCGGCATCATGAGCTCGGAGATCTTCGTGTACGGCGAAGAGGAGACCCTCACCGTCTCCATGACCCTTTCCCCCGACGTGGACGGCAAGACGCTCTGCGCGGTGGCGGGGCAGGCGCTCGGCACTCCTCTCGCCCTCGCCGAAAAGATTCCCCTCGCGGCGGGACGCGCTTGCTTTATTTTGAAGAAAAAGCCCACCTTCGACGCGGCATTCGGGGTCGCCTGCCGCCCCAAACAGGGGGAGACGGCGTGCGGGGACGCCTACTCCATTCTGCGCATCGACGAACGGCGATTCCTCATCGCTCTCTCGGACGGCATGGGGAGCGGGGAGAACGCGCGGGACATCTCCGACCGCACCCTCACCCTTTTAGAGAGCTTTTACAAGGCGAAAATGCCCTCCGATACCGTGCTTGCGACCGTTAACCGACTCATCGCTTACCCGCCCGAGGAGAGCTTTTCCTGCCTCGATCTCGCCGCCGTCAACCTCGATACGGGGGAGGCGGACATCGTGAAGATCGGCTCCCCCATCGGCTTCATCCTCTCGGGGGAAGAGCTGCGGGTGCTCGAGGGGCAGTCCCTTCCCCTCGGCATGCTCGACGCCGTTCACCCCGCCACCATGCGGGCGAAGATGGGCGAAAACGACTTTATGCTCTTTATGAGCGACGGCGTGACTGCGGCGTTCGGGTCGTCGGCGGAGCTGTTCGACTACTTGAGCGCGCTGCAGCCCGTCAACCCCCAATCGCTCGCGGAGGAGATTTTGCAGAACGCCCTCTCCCGCTACCGCGGCGCCGCCGAGGACGACATGACGGTGCTCGCCGTAAAACTTTTGAAAACCGCATAAATAGGGTAGGTCCCATTATAACGCCGCGGGCGGAAGCAAATGCTTCCGCCCGCGGCTTTTTTCTGAAACGATACTTTTTATTTCTGTCTTGCAAGGCTTGCGATCTGCTTGATCGCCGCCTCCACATCGTTGCCGACGTTGATCTCCACGTCGCACACCTCGCTGTTGCGGTACTCAAAGTCGAGAGACATGATGCGCCGCGTCTTGTCGTCGATGTCGATGTCCCGCTCGATGATGCTCTTGATCGCCTCGGCGCGGTCCCTGCGCGTGAATACGAGCATGGCGCGTTGGCGGTACAGATTTTTCAGGGTGATCGCGCCGCAGATGTCGATGGGAAGCACTGCAACGTGCCCCCTTTTCACGATGGGCTCGATGTCCTTTTCCGAGGTGCCGAAGTGATAACCGCTGTAGACGGTCGTCTCGATGTAGTGCCCCTCCTTCATTTCACGGATGAAGTGGTCCTCGCTGATGAAGCGGTAGGCGGCGTCATCCTCCGTCTTGCGGCGGGGGCGGGTGGTGGAAGTGAGCGGCTTTTCAAACCCCTCGAGCGCGGTGAGCCCGTTTGCGATCTCCGTCTTGGAAGAGCCCGACGGCCCCACGAGGCAGAGCACTCCCCCCTCGGACAGGCTGGGGAAGTTTTCGGCAAACGAATTGCGCACCATCTCGCAGAAGTGCAGGAAGTCGTCGTAGCTATTCACCGAGAGCAGACCCGACAGATTGGCGTTCCACGGCTTGCGGAAGAGGACGGGATAGGCGGCGCGGGAGCTGGAAATATTGTGCGCACCGTCGTCGAGCATGATGTCGAGGGAGAGCACGTCCTTGCGGGTGCCGATCATGATGTTTTGGGGCGGGATCTCGGGGAAGTCCTTCACGAGCCGCTCCGCTCTCGCACTCATACAGCGGGCGGGCACGGCGGTCACAAAGAACACGTCCGCGATCTCCGAGAGTTTTTTGACGAACTCCTGCGCGCCCTCGGTGATGGGCTGGGAGCGGACAAACTCGGGGTCGGAATAGAGGGCGATGCGCTCGTCGCCGTGCCGCTCCGCTCCGCCCCAACTCTTGATCTCCTCGATCTTGAGGGGCTCCTCGTCGGGATGGCGGCGGTTGATGATATCCACCGCATAAGAATTGCACTCATAGAGGGTGTCGTCCACGTCGAGTCCCACGCGGATCCTGTATTTTTTCATAGTTCACCTCATTGTTTGGTAGCTTTATTATACATTCCATGAGACGAATTGTCAAGTGGGAATGAGAACGGGTTGACAAATAAATGTAAATGTGGTACAATTATTTTTCAAAATCTCACAAGAAAAAGGAGTAAACTGTGAAAAAGTTCAAGGAAGCACTCAAATTGATCAAAAAATATCACACGGTCATCATTCACCGCCACGCGCACCCCGACGGAGACGCGCTGGGCAGCCAAATGGGACTGTATCATCTCATCAGAGACAACTTCCCCGACAAGAAAGTTTACATGGTGGGCGACGTTGCCACCCGCTTCCCCTTTGTGGAGGTGCAGTTCGACGAGATCCCCGACGAATATTACAAGGGCGCGCTCGCGGTGATCCTCGACTGCGGTTCCTCCCATCTCATCTGCGACGATCGCTACAAGCTCGCCGAAAAGACGCTGCGCTTCGACCATCACCTCTACTGCGAAAAGATCGCCGACCTCGACATCGTGGAGAGCACCTACGAGAGCGCGTGCGGCGTGGTGGCGATGTTCGCAAAGTGCTGCAAGCTCAAGCTCTCCCCCTCCTCCGCAACCGCCCTCTACATGGGCATGGTGACGGACAGCGGCAGATTTTCCTTCGACTCCACCACCGCGCGCACCTTCGAACTTGCGGCGTTTCTTCTCTCCCAGCCCATCGACCTCAACACCCTCTACTACAACCTGTACGCCGAGGACTTTTCGGAGATCATCCAGCGGGCGGACAACATGCACAAGATACAATTCACGCCCAACAACGTCGCCTACATCTACACGGCGAAGGAGGACCTTCCCGAGGGCAGCGACGCCGCGCCCGTGGTCTCTTCTGGACTCGTGAGCCTCATGCGCGACATCAAGGGGGTGTTCATCTGGGTGAACTTCACCGAGGGGGACGACGGCGTGCACGTGGAGCTGAGGAGCAACCGCTATAACATCAACCCCATTGCCGTGAAGTACGGCGGCGGCGGGCACAAGAAGGCGAGCGGGTGCGTCGTTCCCGACAGAGAGACCGCCATGAAACTTTTGGATGATTTGAATGCGCTTGGCGCAACGGAGGCAGTATGAACGAAGAGATCAAATTAAAAATTTTGCAAAAAATCGAGAGCTATCAAACCATCGTCGTCTCGCGGCACATCCGCCCCGACGGCGACGCGGTGGGCTCCACCAAGGGCTTTGTAAAGCTCCTGAAAGACACCTACCCCGAAAAGAACATCTACCTCGTAGACGAGGACTTTTCGGACTATCTCTCCTTCTGCGGCGGCGAGGATACGATCGCGGACGAGGTGTACAAAGACGCCCTTCTCATCGTCATCGACACGGGCACGCGCAAGCGCATTTCCAACAGCAAATACGGCTTGGCGAAGGAGATCATCAAGATCGACCACCACATCGAGGCGGACCCCTACGGCGATCTGAATTGGGTGGAGGATTTCCGCTCCTCCGCCTGCGAGATGCTCGCCGACTTCTACCTCACCTTCAAGGACCGCCTGAAGATGACCCCCGAAGCCGCGACCTTTGTGTACATGGGCATGGTGACGGACAGCGGCAGGTTCCGTTTTGAGGGGGTGAAGGGCGAGACGCTGCGGCTCGCGGGCGCGCTCCTTGACTGCGGCGTGGACTACGAGACCCTCTTCGCCCACCTCTATGTGGAGGACTTCGAGGCGTTCAAGCTCAAAGCCTATGTGTATGAAAATCTCACCATCACAAAAAACGGGGTCGCCTATATCTACATGGACAGGGCCACGCAGGAGAAATTCGGCCTCACCTTAGAGGAGGCGAGCAGCGTGGTGGGCGAACTTTCGGACATCAAGGGCAGCCTCATCTGGGTGGCGTTCATCGAGAATATGAAGGAGAAAAACATCCGCGTGCGCTTGCGCTCCCGTTTCCTCGGGATCAACGACCTCGCCATCAAGTATCACGGCGGCGGGCACAACATGGCGGCGGGCGCGACGGTGTATTCGGAGGAGGAGATGTACGCGCTCGTGGAGGACGCCGACAAGCTCCTCGGGGAATATAAAGCGACGCATGAGGACCTGATATGAGAATTCTTTTGACAAACGACGACGGCATCGAGGCGGAGGGCTTGCGCCTTCTCGTGGATTGGGCGAAGAATTTGGGCGAAGTGTGCGTGTTCGCGCCCAAGGTGCAGCAGAGCGCAAAGAGCCGCTCCATCGAGATCCATAACGATTACGAGGTGAAAAAGCGGGACCTGTTCGGCGAAATCGAGGCGTACAGCGTCGATTCCACCCCCGCCGACTGCGTGCGGGTCGCCGTGCTCGGCATGAAAAAGCAGTTCGACCTTGTGATCTCGGGCATCAACTGCGGACCCAACCTCGGCGCGGATATCCACTATTCGGGCACGGTGGCGGCGTGCTTTGAGGCGGCGGAGCAGGGCATTCGCGCCATCGCCTTCTCCGCGGCGTTCCTCTCCTTCGACAACGCGGTGAAGAACCTTGGCAGAGTGTATGAGGAGATCGGGCGGCGCAGGATGTTCGACTTTGCGCAGATCGTGAACGTGAACTTCCCCGCTGAGGGGGAGGAAATTCTCGTGACAAGAATGGGACCCGCCATTTACAGCGACTCGTTTGATTTTTTGGAGGGCGACATGGTGAAGCCCCGCCTCGTGTGCCTGTATAACGGCACGCGGGATTTGGAGCTGGACACCGACGCCACCATGACGGGGCACATTTCGATGACTCCCCTCACCGACGACCTGACCGACCTCCCCGCCCTCACGCGCCTCACCCAAAAAGTTGGGTGAGGGACTCTTGCCCACCCCCCTACCCCCCTCCAATGGAGGGGGTAAGAATGTGGGGTCCTCCAATGGAGGGGGTTTTGTTGGAGCCCTCCAATGGAGGGGGTTTTGTAGAAGGTGAAAAAAAACGGGCCTTTCCGAGAGGAAAGGCCCGTTTTTTAGTTTACCGAATTACAGTTTACCTGTTTACCTGTTTACAGTTACCGAATTACAGTTTACCTGTTCACCTGTTTACAGTTACCAAATTACAGTTTACCGCATTACGGTTGGTGGGCAATGTGCGTTTTCAAGTTTCGCGCCGCGTATCAATCGGCAAAGGCCGACTTTGAAGCGTCCGATTTAATCGGCAGCTTTTGCGCTACGGAATACGATCGTAGAGACAGTAACGTATTTGTTGTCGCCTGTAGAGTTCGTGACGTTGAAAACGAGCTGATAGAAGCAATTCGTCCAGCCGGCCTCGGGAGCGTCCACCGTAGCGGTACCGTTTGCCGAGAAAGTAACCTCTTGCGTAAAGACCGCCGTTGCGCCCTCTGCGGTGGGATCGGACGAGAACACATTGAAAGTGATCTTGTTGACCGTGATGTTAGCATTGCCGAAGGAGATGATGACCTGTTTTACGGTGCCGTTGATCGCGGTTTTACCGGTAAGTTTGCGGTCAGTAGGATCAGCAATGTTCTTGCATCCCAAACGCCAAGGATTGATTTTGGAGTTGCCTTCCAAGTTCCAGGTAACGCCGTCTACTACGATATCGCAGTTCCCGTCGTAGCCGTTATTGGTACCTTGTTCCGTCGCAGTGGAAAGAGTGTAGAGAACATCCTCATCCTCGGGTTCCTCGGGCTCGGTGGCGCCGGGCTCGCCTACTACCATTTCGCCGAAGCGGCCGGGATGCTGCGAAACATCAAGGTCCTTCGCACTGTCGCCGGTAATGCGAGAAACATCGCTCGGGCTCAACGTATCGAACTTGCTCGAATCGTAGTTGCCGATATAGAAGTTGCTCGTCTTGGGGTTTTCCGTTGTATGAACTTCGGTTGCCTCTTGCTGGAAGCACTTGGCTACCGCAAGCCACGTCCAATCTTTGCTCGGCGTATCAACAAGTTTCAGTTTATAAGACGTTTTACCGTTGTTTGCATAGGGGTTGATTTCAAGATACTTCGTACCCATCTTGATGTACCAACCGCTATCGCCGTGCTTCTC
>CANQPO010000060.1 GCA_947625695.1 uncultured Clostridia bacterium
ACCATAAAGGTAGAGCGGTCCAAAATGAGGTTGTCGCTCGCGCCGATTCGGGTAAAAATGCGGTCGCAGAGGGGCACCACCGCCCGTTTTGCGGGCACAAAGCAGCCGACGTGCGCCATCAGCACGATGAGCGCGACCTGCCTTAAGTAGGTGCTCTTGCCCGCCATGTTGGGGCCTGTGATGATCATGGTGCGGTTTTCGTTTCCGTCCATGAGGCAGTCGTTGGGAACGAACCGCTCGCGGGAGATCGCTTCCACCACGGGGTGCCTCCCCTCCTCGATCTCGAGGGCCCCTTCCTCCACGATCTCGGGGCGGCAATATTTATTCTCCTTGGCGACGGTCGCAAAGGAGTTGAGGCAGTCGAGCATGCCGATCGCCTCGGAAATGCTACGGAAGAGCTTGATGTTCCGCTGCAAAATTTGATAGAGTTCCTCATAGAGGCTCTCCTCGAGCCGCTGCGCCTTCTCCTCGCTCCCGATGATCTTCTCTTCGAGCTCTTTGAGTTCGTCGGTGATATACCGCTCTCCGTTTGCAAGGGTCTGGCGGCGAATGTAGGAATAGGGAACTTTGTCCTTAAAGGAGTTGCTCACCTCGATATAGTAGCCGAACACGCGGTTGTAGCCCACCTTGAGGGTGCGGATGCCCGTCTTTTCCCTCTCCCGCGCCTCGATCTGTGCCAGCACCTCTTTGCTGTTCTTTTTGAGCGCTCTCAGCTCGTCGAGCTCCTTGTTGTACCCCTCGCGGATGTACTCCCCCTCCCGAAGAAGCCCCGCGTCCTCCTTGATCGCGCGGTCGAGCAGGGCGCAGAGCTCCTTTGTGTCAATGAGCTCAGCCGAAATTCCGCGCAAAAGGGAGGAAGAAAAGCCAGAGAGCTGGAATTTGATGTTGGGGACGACGGAGAGGGACTTACTCAGACTCACGCAGTCGCGCGGCTCGAGATTGCCGTTGGAAATGCGCCCCGCAAGCCGCTCGATGTCCCGCATGCCCGAGAGCATATCGGTGAGCCCCATGCGGATGACGGTGGCGCGGCAGAGTTCGTCCACTGCGTCAAGCCGCTCTTCGATCTCCTTTTTGTCGAGGAGAGGGCTCACGAGCATGCCCGCAAGTTTGCGCGCTCCCATGCCCGTACCCGTCTTGTCGAGGAGCCACAGAAGGGAGCCGTACCGCTTCCCCTCGGCGGTGTTTTTGAGAATTTCGAGGTTGCGCACGGCGACGGGGTCGAGGACCATGTGCCCGCCGCTCTGCATAACGCGCAGGCTTCCGATCCCCGTGAGCGCCCGCTTCTGGGTGTCGCAAAGGTAGGCGATGAGCGCGCCCGCCGCAATCGTGCAAAGCGGCTTGCGTTCCAGCCCCAACGCCTCCATGGAGGAGACGGAGAGCTGCGTTTTGAGCTGTTTTTCGGCCTGCGGAAGCTGGAACGCCCACGGCAGATAGCAGGAGAATTTGGGCAGGAGCCCCCGTTCGAGTTCTGGGCTGTCCTTTACGGCGAATAAAAGCTCCTCGTTGCAGATGACCTCGGCAACGGAGAGATTGACAAGTTCCGCAAGTAGCCTCTCTGCAGAGTCCGCTTCCGAAACGCAGAATTCTCCCGTCGTGATGTCGGCATAGGAATAGGCGAAGCTGTCTCCCGCCTTGACTGCGCAGGCGATGTAATTGTTTTTGCGGGCGTCGAGAAAGTTGTCCTCGATGACCGTCCCCGCCGAGACGACGCGGATGACGTCCCGATCGACCATTCCCTTGCGGGCCTTGGGGTCGGAGAGCTGTTCGCAGATCGCAACGCGCTCCCCCGCCTCCACGAGCCTGTTGAGGTACCCGTCCACGGCATGATAAGGAACGCCGCACATGGGCGCGCGCTCGGGGAGGCCGCAGTCCCGACCCGTGAGGGTGAGGTCGAGGATCTTCGACCCCTTCACGGCGTCCTCGAAGAACATCTCGTAAAAGTCCCCGAGCCGGAAGAGCACAATGCAATCGGGGTACTTCGCCTTAATTTTTTTCCAATATTCCATCATGGGAGAAAGCGGCATAATAAACTCCTTAATATGTTCACGAAAAATCTTTTGCTACGCAAAATCTTTTTCCGTGAGGAAAAAGGCTTGCGCGTTTTAACATTCTTGTCCTCTCGTTCGTTTCATCGGACACTAAGCCGTAAGCATACGGCAAATTGGGTGCGCTTATGGAAAAGCGTGGTTTTGCTCGCGCAAGGATTTTAATTTCGCACAATTCTTTTCCTTGTGCTATGCGCAAATCGCTCTAAATGTCATTTCGCCCCGCGCGCAGTTCTGATTCTCTAAGCGCGGCACAAGCCGCAGGCGAAGTAGCGGAGCGCGAAGCGCGGAGTCGAGAAATCTTACTTCGAAAATAATTGTGCGAGGAAACCTTCTTCTTTGTTTTAACTTATCTATCCTCTTTATCGCCTTGCCTTACAAGAAGGCAAAAGTAATTGCCAAATTGGGTCGCCCACGGCGGAAGTGAATTCCGCCTAAGGCACATATTCCAAAATGTCATTTCGACCCGTTCGCTGTTTCTTGCCTCCCCCAAACAAGTTGGGGGTAGCTTTCCTTTCCACCCCCACGGAGGGGGTAATAGGAAACGCGCCCAACGGAACCCCCTCCCACGGAGGGGGATCAAGGGGGTGGGCAATCCCCGCGCGGTAATGCGTCGTGCCTCGTTCTTACCCCCCGTCACTCCACAAGTTCGCCGAAGAGGGAAACGCCGTTTGCGCGCTCCACCTTCAAGCGGACGAACTCGCCGATCACGTTCTTTTCGCTTGCAAAATACCCCATGCGCCCCGCCTCGTTGCGCCCGAGATACAGCCCCTTCTTCTCGTCGTAGTCCTCGCAGAGAATTTCCGTCGTCTTTCTCACGAAGGTCGCAGAGAGCTCCCGCGTGTTCTCGTTCACCTGCGCAACAAGCCGCATAATGCGGTCCTTCGACACATCCTCGGGAATCTGCCCCTCCATGCTCGCCGCCTTGGTGCCCGTGCGCGGGGAGTAGACAAAGGTGAACGCCGAGGCAAACTTCGCCTCTTTCACAAGGGAAAGCGTCTCCTCGAACTCCTCCTCCGTCTCGGTGGGAAAGCCCACGATGAGGTCGGTCGTCACGGGGCAATCGGGGATATAGGAGCGCAACATCTCGATCTCGGAAAGATACTTCTCGCGAGTGTAGCGTCTGTTCATTAAATTGAGAATGCGGTTGCTCCCCGACTGCGCAGGTAAATGGAGCAGGTTGCAAATTTTGTCGTGCTTTTTCATCACGCGGGCGAGCTCTTCCGAAAAATCCTTGGGATGAGAGGTCATAAAGCGCACGCGGAACTTTCCTTCAATAGAGGCGACGGCGTCCAGAAGCTCGGGAAAGCTCATCCCTCCCCTCCCGTCGCTGTTGTAGGAATTGACGTTTTGCCCGAGCAGCGTAATTTCGCGGAAGCCCTCCGAAACGAGACCTCGGACCTCGCTTAAAACGTCCTCCGCCCTTCTCGAACGCTCCCTCCCCCGCACGTAAGGCACGATGCAGTAGGAGCAGAAGTTGTTGCACCCGTAGGTGATGTTCACCCATGCCCCCGGGTAGCTCGTGCGGACGGGCGTAATTCTGTCCTCCGTCTCGGCGCGCTCCTCCTTGAGGGAGATGATCGCCTTTCGCTTGGCGCGGCGGCGGTCGATGAGTTCGCCGAGCTCATTTAAGTTATGGGTGCCGAACACGAGATCAACAAAGGGAAATTTCTGCCGCAAAATTTGGGCTTTGCCCTCCTCCTGCGCCATACAGCCGCCGACCGCGATGATGAGATCGCGCTTCTCTCTCTTTAATTTTTTGAGCGCGCCAATGTTGCCGAACGCATGATTTTCGGCGTTTTCACGGATACAGCAGGTGTTGAATACGATGATATCCGCCTCTTCGATGGGGCTTTCCCTGTCGTAACCCTTTTCATGCAGGATCCCTGCGATCTTTTCCGATTCGTGGACGTTCATCTGACATCCGTATGTGACAATATGATAGTTCATAATTTTTTTGAATAAGATTACACTTGGCTCCCCTTTTAGGGGAGCTGGCGAGCGGAGCGAGACTGAGGGGTTTACAAAAACCCTTTCCCCCGCTCCGCGGGTACTTTCCCTAAAAGGGACAGCAAGAGGAAGCGAAGCGCCATTCCAAAATCACGTCATGTTGAGCTTGTCGAAACATGTCCTTATTATTACAATGCGGTAGAGGCCCATTCGACTCCACTTCATTCCGCTCAGGGTGACGTGATTAAATCATGCGCAAAACGTTCTCAACTGTCATGCAAGGGGAAGCCTATTTACAACCCTCCAAGCACTTCGCCGACTTTGTCGTGCAAAACGAGGTCGCAGCGGCTGTCGAGCGGGGTCGCGTCGCGGTTGATGAGCACAAGATACTTCCCGCCAAAATAATTCACAAAGCCCGCCGCGGGATATACGGTGAGCGACGTCCCCGCCACGATGAGCATGTCCGCGCGTTCGATGGCCCGAAGCGCTCCGTTCACCGTGTCGTCGTCGAGCATTTCGCCGTAGAGCACCACGTCGGGTTTGATGAGCCCGCCGCAGTCGCAACGGGGCACCCCCTTCCCGCGGGCAATGTACTCCGCCGAAAACTTTTTGCCGCACTTGAGGCAGGTGTTGCGGTGCACGCTCCCGTGGAGCTCGTACACCCGCTTGCTGCCCGCCTTTTGGTGGAGCCCGTCGATGTTCTGCGTGACGACGGCGAGGAGCTTCCCCTCCCTCTCCCACTCGGCGAGCTTCTTGTGCGCGGCATTGGGTTGCGCCTCCAAAGGGAGCATTTTATCGCGGTAAAAGCGGTAAAAGTCCTCCGTGTGCGAGAAGAAGTAGTCGCTTGAGAGCATGGTCTCGGGCGAGACGTCGTACTTTTGGCGATACAGCCCGTCCTCCGAGCGGAAATCGGGGATCCCGCTCTCCGTGGACACCCCCGCCCCGCCGAAAAAGACGATTTTGCTGCATTCCGCGATCATTTCTTTGAGCGTCATGATTATCCCCTCTCATTTAGACATAATTTTCCTTTTACATTGTATCACAAGCGAAAAAAAATTTCAACCTCTGCGCCCGCAAAATTTTTCATAAGTTACCGATACTGTAACCGATGAACCGTACCGTAAAAATTTTACTTATCGTGTTGAGCGCCGTACTCGTGCTCTTCCTCGCCTGCCTCGTCTATTTTTTCGCGGTGACGGCGGGGGAAAAGCTCGACATGCAAAAATTAGCTCTGAGCGAGAACTGTGTGCTCCTCTTCGACCGCAACGGCAAGGAGATCGAGACCGCCCAAACGAGCGCCGTCCCCTTCGCCGAGCTCCCCGAATACCTCCCGCATGCCTTTGTCGCCGTGGAGGACAAGCGGTTTTATTCCCACAACGGGCTCGACTATAAGCGCATGGTGAAGGCGGCGATGAAAAATATTGCGACTTTTTCTTTCCGCGAGGGGGCTTCCACCATCTCCCAACAGCTCATCAAAAACACCCATCTTTCGGGGGAAAAGACGATAAAGCGCAAGCTCAAAGAAATCAAACTCACCCGCGCGCTCGAAAAAAATTTCTCCAAGAACGAAATCTTGGAGCTCTACCTCAACTCCATTTACTTCGGGCACAGCGCGTTCGGCGTCGGGAGCGCGGCAGAGTATTACTTCGGAAAATCGGCGGCCGAGCTTTCCCCCGCCGAGAGCGCCATGCTCGCCGCCCTCGTGAAATCTCCCAACCGCTATTCCCCCTTCCGCGACGCAGAGAAATGCCTTGCGCGGCGGAATTTTGTGCTCTCCCTCATGCGGGAACAGGGCTACCTCACCCCCGAAGAGGAGGAAGCGGCAAAGCACGAACCCCTCCCCGAGAGCCCGCATATGCGCGCGGAGAGCTCCTATCTCTCTCCCGTGTTCGAAGAACTCTCCGCCCTCTTCCCCGACGCGAAATCGGGGGACAAACTGCGCGTGTATACCGCTCTCGACCCTACTCTACAAGCATTGCTCGAAAAACAGACGGCAAATTCCGACCTCTGCGCGTTGGTGCGCGGAGCGGACGGCGGGGTGAAGGCGTACTTTTCGACCTGCGGCGACCTGAAGCGCCTTCCCGCCTCCACCATAAAGCCGCTTGCGGTGTACGCGCCCGCGCTCGAGGAAAATCTCATCTCCCCCGCAACTCCCCTGCTCGACGAAAAGACGGACTTCGGCGGCTACTCCCCCTCCGACTACGGGGGAAAGTACGGCGGCTACATGAGCGCGCGGTACGCCCTTTCGCACAGCGTGAACGTGCCCGCCGTGAAGGTGCTCAACACTTTGGGAGTGGACCGCGCCGCGGAGTATCTCGAAAAAATGGACCTGCCCGTGCCCGAGGAGGACAGGACGCTTGCCCTCGCGCTCGGCGGCATGAAGGAGGGATTTTCGCTGCGTGCGCTCGTGGACGGGTACGCCGTTTTTGCGCATGGCGGGACATTCGCGCCCTCGCATTTTATTGAAAAAGTGGACGACTGTCAAGGGAAAAACCTTTACACCTGTCAAAACTGTCAAGGGAAAAACCTTGACAGGCGGGTGTTTTCGGAGGACACCGCCTACCTCATGAACGACATGTTGATGACTGCCGCCCGCGAAGGCACGGCGAAAAAACTCAAGTCCCTTCCCTTCGAAGTGGCGGCAAAGACGGGCACGGGCGGCACGGACAAGGGCAACACCGACGTCTATACCATCGCCTATACCTCCGAGGACGCGGTGGGCGTATGGCTCGGCAACCGCGACAATTCCCCCGTGGAGGCGACGGGCGGCGGGCTTCCTGCGGACATCGCGCTCAAAATTCTGAAAGGCATGTATCAAGAAAAAACGCCGTCCCCCTTTCCGAAGTGCGAAAAGGTGAAAACGGCTCTTCTCGACAAGGAGGAGTACGAAAAAAATCATCGGCTGCTGCTTGCCGACCCGCTCGCGCCCGAATACCTCTCCTTAAAAGAGCTCTTCCGCGAGAGCGCGCTCCCCGCGGGGACGAGCGAGAAATTTTCCCGCCCGAAGATCGAAAAACCCGAAATTTCGGTGGTCAACGGGTCCGTTAAGATAGTACTATGTCAGACAGAGTACTATGATTACGAGGTAAAAAGGCAATGTGGAGAACAAATTTCCACCGTTTATAAAGGAAAATACCGCAGGGAGCTGTTCGATAACTCCGTCTGCGGCGGAAAAAATTATGTGTATTCGGTGACGCCTTACTACTGCGGCATTGCGGGAGAGACGATCACCCTCCCCTCCGTCTACATTGAACCGAGCGGCGAGCTCCCCGACGATTGGTGGTCAGAGTGAGAACACTTCGCGGCTCTCGAGCGCCTCGCGCATGAGCGCCTCGACGTCGAGTTTCTTCTCCTCTTCCTCGACAAAGGAGAGCTTGGGTTTGATGGCGGGGAAGTCGGGCAAAAAAACGGTGCAGCAGTCCTCATAGGGCAGGACGGACGTCTCGAAGGTGCCGATCTTTTTGGCGACGAGGACGATCTCGTCCTTGTCGAACCCGATGAGCGGGCGCAGGACGGGAAGAGTCACGACGGCGTTCGACGAGGTGATCCCCTCGATCGTCTGGCTGGCGACCTGCCCCAAACTCTCCCCCGTGATGAGGCACTTTGCGCCCATCTCCTTTGCCGTCTTTTCGGCGAGGCGGAACATGAACCGCCGCAAAAGGGTAACATTGAGTTCGGCGGCGCACTTTGCGTGAATTTGCTCCTGAATATGCGCCACGTTGAGGGTGATGAGCTTTGCGGAGACGGAATAGCGGGAGAGAAGGCGGGCAAGTTCCTTCACCTTCTCCTTTGCGCCGTCGTTAGTGTAGGGATAGCTGTGGAAGTGCAAAAGCTCCACGTTCATCCCCCGCTTTGCCATCATGTAACCGGCGACGGGAGAGTCGATGCCCCCCGAGATGAGGAGTAAGCCCTTCCCCGAGGTGCCGACGGGCATGCCGCCAGCCCCCTTTTCGAATTTTCCGAACACGAGTGCAGTCCCGTTTTCGCGGATGTCGAGGCAAACCGTGTGGGCGGGGGTGTGCACGTCCACCCGAAGCGCAGGGAAGTCGTCTAAAAGCCGCCCGCCGATATGAGCGTTTAACTCCATGCTCGTCATGGGGTATTTTTTGTCGGCGCGATGGGTCTCCACCTTGAAGGTCCCCTCCCGCGGGCAGACTTCCTTTGCCGCCTCATAGACGCTGTCTAAGTCATAGGGCACGCACAGCCCCACCGAGTAGGAGTGCACGCCGAACACGCGGGAGACCCGCCCGCAGATCTCTTCCGTCTTCTCCTCGTCGAAATTCGCCACGAGGTATCTGCCGCTCGTGCGGTGAAGTTCGTGGCGGATCCCCTTTAAGGCCCGCTCCAAATTGACGCCGAATACCCGCTCGAAGTAGCCGCGGTTCTTGCCTTTCAAATGAATTTCCGCATAGCGGATGATGATGACTTTTTCCATATTATCCTATCCTTGCTTTGAGTTCGTGCGCGGAGTCGTTGAGCGCATGCGCCGCAAACGCGACTTCCTCCCTTGTGGTGTGCGGGGAAAAGCTCAGCCGCAGAACGCCGTCCAAAACGTCCTTGCCGTAACCGCAAGCCTCGATGACGCGGCTGTGCGGTTTTTTGGAGGAGCACGCGCTCCCCGTGCCGACGATCACCCCGCGCTCCATAATAAGACGCTGCAAAATTTCTCCCCTCAGTCCCCGCGCCGACACGGTGAGAAGGTAGGGCGAGCCGTTTTCGGGGGAAATAAGGGTAAAAACGTCTTTGTCGAGCCCGCCCAAAAGGAGGGCGCGGAGCTCTTTCAGACGGGAAAGGTCGGTTTCGAGGCTTGCAAACTTTTTCTCGGCGGCAAAGGCAAAATCGAGAATGCCGAGCACGTTCTCGGTGCCGCTCCTCAGATTCCCCTCCTGCCCGCCGCCGCACAACAGGGGCTGAAGGGCGAAATTCTTTCGCTTATAGAGGGCGCCCACCCCCTTAATACCGCCGATCTTGTGCGCGCTGACCGAGTAGAGATCGACGTCGGGCGAAAGGCGCACGGGGAGTTTTCCGAACGCCTGCACACCGTCGCTGTGAAAGACGCAGCGCGGATTTTTCTTTTTGACCTCTCTTGCGAGGGTGAAGATATCGTTGACCGCCCCCGTCTCGTTGTTGACATGCACGACGGAGACGAGGCTCGTCTTTTCGTCCACGAGGGAGAGAAGGGCGTCCGCTTTCACGCTTCCGTCCCTTTCAAGGGGGGCGAGGCGGAGCTCCGTTCCCCCGTTTTTGAGATGCACGCCCGCCTCATAGACCGCCGCATGCTCCCCCGCCGAGAGGACGACGTTCCGCCTCCCGCAAGTCTGAATTGCCTGATTGTCCGCCTCGGTGCCCCCCGAAGTGAACACAAGGGCGAACTGCGCGGGGTCGGCGATCTTTGAAAGAAGGCTCTCGCGCGCAGAGGAGAGCGCGGAAAAAACCTCCCCGCCGTAGAGCGCCGAGGGGTTGAGATAGTTTTGCTCCGCAAATTGCACGGCGCGGGCAAGCGCCTCGCCGTCGGGGGCGGTCGTTGCCGCGTTGTCGAGATAGATCATCGCGCTTCCCACTTGTTTCTGCCCGCGGCGCGGACGAGCAGGTCGATGAGCTCCACCCGCGCCTCGAGGATATTCACCGTCTTTTCAATGGTGGAGCTGTATAAAACGTAGTAAAATTCTTTTCCCTCCGCGGGGACCTTGTTGGGGGTGAGAAAGACGATCTGCTTCTTGGAAAGTCCCGCGCAGGTGCGCTCGAAGCTATCGTTCTCACACTTCCCCATTTTGAGAATTTGGTCGCACTTGAAGGTCTTGAGATATTTGCGCTTCTTGCCGTTGTACACCTTGGAGACGCGGAGTTCGTCCTCCACAAAAGTATAATCGTAACTTTGGTTGAACTTCCGCTTGAAAAAGAAGAGGGCAAGCCCCACCGCGAGCGGCGCAAGGGTAAAGAGCCCCCACGAGATGATGCTGTACGCAAGCTCGGCGCCCGTGATCGCGTCCTCGTCCCCCGCGGGCAGGCGGTAGGCGGAGATCGCGATCGAAATATTGGAAATCGCGAGCATCAGCTGGATGGCCGCCCAAGCAAGAAAGATGATGCTGATGACGTTGCAAGCCGTATAAACTTTTGCCTCTTTTACTGCGCGATTGCAGGCGGCGCTTTCTTCGTAATAGGCGTCTCTGATCAAAATTCTACCCTCCCTTCGTATATCTTTTGCACACCGCCCGTGAGCACGGCGGAGCCGTTTTTCAGGCAGTGCACGATGAGGTCTCCCCCCTTTACCTTGACGGTGACGTCGGCGTCCTCTTCGCAAAGTCCCCGCTTGACGCAGGCATATACCGCCGCCGCCGCGCCCGTGCCGCTGGCGTACACCTCCCCATTGCCCTGTTCGAAGGCGCGCAGCTTCACCGTGACGCGGTTGACGACGCGCACCGCCTCTAAATCGGGCTTTTGGGGATAGGCGCTGTCGTCGCCGAGGAGAAGGGCGTCCGCTTTCAAATCGCGGCTGTCCACCCTTTCGTCGAAGATGACGAAATGATCTCCCCCCTCGAGGCGCACAAAGTCGCTCTCCGTTCCCCTCTCTTTGAGCGTCTTTACAAAGAGGGAGTCCTTTTTGGCGCGACCCTCCTCGGGCAGGAGCTCCACGCTCGCCGAGGAGACGACCCCGCCGAAGGAATACACCGTCACCGTCCGCACCCCGCTCTCCGTCTCGATCGTCATCGTGTCCCCCGTCACCATGCGGTGGTCGTGGAGATACTTTGCGATGCAGCGGATGGCGTTTGCGGCGTTCAGCCCCTTGGAGCCGTCGCGGTTATAGATGCGCATTTTGGCGTCCGCGGTCTCCGATCTTTCGATGAGCACGATCCCGTCGCCGCCGATGCCGTAGTGCCTGTCCACAAAGTTGACGGCAAGGGACTCGGGGCAGGTGATCGTCCCGTCCGTGTTGTCGAACACGATGAAGTCGTTGCCGCAGGACTGCATTTTGACGAACGAAAGGGAGAGTTTGTGTTTGCGCAGGTGGTTGATGTCCACGAGCTCGGTGTTGTACTCGGTGAATTTGCTCGCGATGATGTCGCAGAGGGCGTTCGCCGTATCGAGCGAGGTGAGCACGGTAACGCCGAGGAGCACCGCGTGATGATGGAGTTCGATGTAGTCGGCGATGGAATCGACGTCCGTCTTGCCCGTGTAGATGATGTAGTCGATCTTCCCCTCGTCCATGAGCTTGGAGACCCGCTTGGTCGCCTTCAGACGCTCGACGACGGTGACGTCGATCCCGAGCGCCTCGATGACCTTCGCGGTCCCCGCCGTTGCGTACAGGCGGCAGCCGAGGTCGGCAAACTTTTTGGCGATGGAGACGATCTCGGGCTTGTCCTGATCGTTGATGGTGAAGTA
>CANQPO010000061.1 GCA_947625695.1 uncultured Clostridia bacterium
TTTAACTCCTTTTTTTGTATTTGTTATCATTGACGATCTACCGAGTATATCTTTTCATCGATAAAAATCGAAATGCTTTGAAATTTTTCCTTTCCCCTCTTTACAAGCGCGCCGAAAACGGTTATAATAAGGGAAAGTTTGCGCGCCCGTTTTGCGCCGAAACAGGGAAGAGCGCATAGCGACCGAGCATAATGATACAGTATGTAATTATAAACCAACGGCAAAAAGAAGTCAACCCCTTTTGGACGCGAAAATACATCTTTTTTTATAAAATTTTGTCGGAAAACGGAGAAAAGCATGAGAATTGACAAATTTCTGAAGGTCTCGCGCATCTTGAAGCGCCGCACGGTGGCGCAAGAGGCCGCCGACGCGGGAAAAATTTCGGTGAACGGCAAGGTGGTGAAGCCCTCCTACCGCCTGAAAGTGGGCGACGTGGTGGAGCTTGACTACCTCTCGGGCGC
Source organism: uncultured Clostridia bacterium (assembly GCA_947625695.1). Taxonomy (GTDB): domain Bacteria; phylum Bacillota; class Clostridia; order Christensenellales; family Borkfalkiaceae; genus Gallimonas. The sequence continues at coordinate 462 of CANQPO010000061.1, forward strand.
CGTGAAATTCCGCGTTCTCGAGCTCAAGGAGACGGTCAAAAAGGAAGAGGCGGCGAGTTTATACGAGGTGATAACGCAATGACGAGCGTGATCTTATGCGCCGCGGGAAGCGGCACTAGGGCAAACCTTCCCGAAAACAAAGTTCTGCATGAACTGAACGGCATGCCCGTTTTGTGCTACTCTCTCTCCGTTTTCGCGCCCTTTGCGGACGAGCTTCTCGTCGCCTGCAGGAAGGAGGACGAAAAAGAAGTCGCTCCCCTTCTCTCCCAATACGAAAACGCCCACACGGTCTTGGGCGGCAAGACGCGCACGGAGAGCGTTTACAACGCCATGAAGGAGGCGAAGGGCGACATTGTGCTCATTCACGACGCCGCGCGCCCCTACGTTTTGCCCGAACTTATTGAGCGGGTGCTTGAAAGCGTAAAGAGCACAGGCAGCGGGGTTGCCGCCGTCGCCGCAACGGACACCGTTGTGTTTACAGGCGACAACGGCTATACCCTCCCGCCGCGGGAAGAGGTCTACCTTCTACAGACCCCGCAGGGCTTTGCGCGGGAGCCCCTTCTTGCTGCCTATAAAAAGGCGATGAGTAGCGGCAGAACGTTCACCGACGACAGCGGAATTTATGCCGCTTACATTGGCTCCCCCACCCTCGTCCGCGGCGATAAGGAGAACAGAAAGCTCACCTTTTCGGAGGACTTTGCGCCCTGCGAGCGGGCGGGCTTCGGCGTGGACACCCATGCGTTTGAACATCAGGAGGAGATCGACCGCGGGATTGCGCGGCTCAACCTCAACTATATCACCCTCTGCGGGGCGGTCATTCCCTCCAACCACGCTTTGAAGGCGCACAGCGACGGCGACGTGCCCGTGCACGCCCTCATGGACGCCCTTCTTTCCGCGGCGGACCTCAGAGACATCGGGTACTACTTCCCCGACAGCGACGAGAAATACAGGGGCGCAAACAGCATGGAGCTACTTGCCGAGGTGATGAAACTTGTGCGCGGGCAGGGGTTGAAGGTGAAGAATGTTTCCATCTCGATCTTGTGCGAACTGCCCCGCCTCTCCCCCTACATTGAAAAGATGCGGGAAAACCTGCGCTCCGCGCTCGGCTGCGAGCATGTTGCGATCGCGGCGGGCACGAACGAGAAACTCGGCTACATCGGCGAGGGCCGCGGCATTACGGCCTATGCAATGGCGTTTTTGAAAAAATAGGCAAGGGCAACACAAACACTTGGCCGCGTGCCATTCCCAAACTGTCATTTCGAGCTTGTCGAGAAATCTCTACCGTATTATAATAAGGCGAGATTTCTCCACGCGCTTCGCTTGGTCGAAATGACAAATTAAGAACGTCATTCTCAATCACGTCATTCCGAGCCGTGTCGAGGAATGTCCTTATTATAAATGCGAACGCCCTTCGACAGGCTCAGGGTGACGTGATTAGAACACGCCCCACCCCCCTACCCCCCCTCCCACGGAGGGGGCATAAACGGAACCCCCTCCATTGGAGGGGGATTAAGGGGGTGGGCAAAAAACCTACCACTCAAAATCAACAAGGAGTACACATGACGAAAACGCAATTTGTCTGCAATGAATGCGGCTATACGAGCCCCAAATGGTTGGGGCGGTGCCCCGACTGCGGGAAATTCAACACGCTTATAGAAGAGGCCGTTGCGCCCGCGCCCGCCGCAAAGCGGGCGGGCGCGGGCGCGGGCTATCGCCCCGCGCTCTCTTCCAAACCCCTCCCCCTCTCGCAGGTGAAGTTCGAAAAGTACGAACGCGTCTCCTCGGGCATCTCCGAGCTCGACGTGGTGCTCGGCGGCGGGATCGTGCGCGGCTCCCTCGTGCTCGTGGGCGGCGACCCGGGGGTGGGCAAGAGCACCATTTTAACGCAGGTGGCGGCGCACCTTGCAAAGGAGCATAAGGTGCTCTACCTCTCCGCCGAGGAGAGCTGTTCGCAGGTAAAGCTCCGCTGCGAGCGTTTGGGGCTGAATTCAGACAGTCTGCTCCTTTTGAACGAGACCTGCCTCGAAAACGCCGAGGAGGCGTTCTATGACGCGGAGTACGTCGTGGTGGACTCCATTCAGGCGGTGTACACCGAGGCCCTCTCCTCTTCGGCGGGAAGCGTGGGGCAGGTGCGGGAATGCGCCTCCAAGCTCATGCGCATTGCCAAGTCGCGGGGGATCACCTTCTTTCTCATCGGGCATGTGACGAAGGAGGGCACGCTTGCGGGACCCAAAGTGCTCGAGCACATCATGGACGCCGTGCTCTACTTCGAGGGCGAGCGGACGGAGAACTTCAAAATTCTGCGCTCTGTGAAGAACCGCTTCGGCTCGGTGCAGGAGGTGGGCGTATTTGAGATGACGGGAGAAGGCATTTTCGGCGTTACCGACTACTCCTCCCTCTTCCTCTCGGACGCGCGCGGCACGGCGGCGGGCGCGGCGGTCACCCCCAGCGAGACGGGCAACCGCTGCATGATGGTGGAAATTCAGACCCTCATGGCAAAGACAGCTTACGGACTCCCCCGCAGAATGTCCCTCGGGGTGGACCTCAACCGCCTCATTGTGCTGATTGCGGTGCTCGAGAAGCGGTGCGGGCTCCCCTTGGGCGGACAAGACATCTACCTCAACGCGATGGGCGGGATCAAGCTAAACGAGCCGAGCGCCGACCTTGCGGTCTGCGCCGCCCTTGCGAGCGCGGAGAGGATGATCCCCATCGACAAGGACACGGCGGTGTTCGGCGAAGTGGGGCTCACGGGCGAGGTGCGCGGCGTGAACTTTGCCGACAAGCGGGTGAACGAGTGCCTCAAGATGGGCTTCAAGCGGGTGATCCTCCCCGCAAAGAACATGAAGGCGTGCGAAAAATTCAAGGGAAAGCTCGAGCTCGTGCCCGTCTCCTATGTGTCGCAGATGATCAAGACGCTCTTTCAGTAAACGGCTGCTCTGTATAGGAAAAGGCGCGGCCGCGGCGAAAAAATTCGCCGCGGCCGCGCCTTATTTTATCAAGCTCTATTTCTTCCTCTTTTTGCCGATGCCGAGCACTTCGGCGAGCTGCTTTCCGACGCCGATGTTGAGGACGATAAACGCCACGATGTACACCGAAAGCGCGAGCGCCTGAAACTGCGGCGGGACGGGAATGCCGAAAAACCCGACGTCGTAGCCGAACGTCCCCGAAAGCTGGGAAAGGAGGCTCTCAAGCGTTCCCGCGGGAAGGTTCAAGCCTTGCGCATAGGCGGTAAGCCTTAAAAGCGGCGTTTTCATAAAGGCGTAGCGCAAAAGGGAGCAGGCATAGGTGCCCGGGATGAACCCGCAGATGCCCTGCACCCAATCGGGCATCATGCCGAGGGGCATGTACGCGCCGATCAAAAATCCCACCGCCGTCGAAAAGATCGCCACAATGCTCATCATCGTCCCCTCCGTTTTGACGAAGGAGCAGATGAACACGGTCATGAGGGTGGAGGCGACCGTCGCAAAAAACATGATGAGAAGGGAGAGGAGAATTTCGGCAAAGGAGAGCACGAATTCCCCCGTCGCCGCAAGATAGACAAGGCAGATGAAATAGAACGCCAAGCAGATGAGGGCGGAGACGATGAAGTTGTACAAAAAGTAGCTCGCGATCAGAAGATTGCGGGGAATGGGCGAGGAGATAAAGTCGCGGTTGACGCCGTTCTGCTTGTCCTCCACAAACACGGTGTTCGTCTGCAGCGCCACGGTGATGGTGGAGAGCCCGATGATGCCCGAGAGCATCCAGCTGTCCACGAGTGTCTCGATGTACTTATGCAGCTCTATATCGCCGATGACGGCGGGATCGAGCCCAAGGGCAGGGTCGCTCAAGATGTTTTGTACCATGGAGAGCTCCAACCCGCGCAGAAAGAGCAGATAGACCGCAAAGATGACGACGGGAACAAGCAGCGTGTACATCAGCCGCACCTTGTTCTTGAAGAACACGAGCAGGTGCCGCTTGGTGAGCTCAAAGAAAATATGCAAGGACCGCGTTTTCAACTTTCCTCCCCTCCCGCCGTAATTTGGGCGCCCGTTACATTGAGGAACACGTCGTCCATGTTCCCCTTCAGAATTTCCACGTCGGTGAAATATTCTCCGTAGCGGAAGAGAAGTTCCTTCGCCGCCGCCGTATCCTTGATGACGACGCTGTAAGCTCCCCTCTCGCCGTCGTAGGAAAAGACGGCGTTCTCTTTTGAGAGCAACTTCTCCAATTCCTCGCTTCTTTCGCGGTAGCAGATGAGCTTGTCCCGCGAATAGGCGTTTTTGAGCTCGTTGGGGGTGCCGTGGGCAATGATGCTCCCCCTGTTCATGATGACGACGTCCGTCGCCTTGTCCGCCTCTTCAAGGTAATGGGTGGTGAGAAAGACGGTCATGCCCGTCTCATTGCGGATGCGGTCGATGAGCGTCCACACCGAGAGGCGTGTCTTGGGGTCGAGCCCCGTCGTCGGCTCGTCCAAAATGAGAAGGCGGGGGCGGTGCACCATGGCACGGGCGATGTCCACCCGCCTCATCTGCCCGCCCGAGAGGTGCTTTACGGGGCGGTCCAAAATGGGAGAGAGCTCCAAGAGCGCGACGATCTCCCCGATGTTCCTCTTCGCCTCTTCCTTGGAAAGAGAGTAAAAGGAGGTGCGTATTTCAAGATTTTGCCTGACGGTGAGCTCTTTGTCGAGCACGCTCGTCTGGAACACGACCCCGATCTCCCGCTTGATCGTAAAGGGGTCCTCGTCGAGGTCGTACCCGTCCACGTAAATCTTGCCGCCGTCCTTTTTGAGAATGGAGCAGATCATGTTGATGGTGGTGCTCTTCCCCGCGCCGTTGACGCCGAGAAAGGCAAACAGCGACCCCTTTTTAACGGTAAAGGAAATGCCGTTTACCGCCTGAACGTCCCCATAGGACTTATAGAGGTCTTGTATTTCGAGTGCAAGCTCTTCCATTCCCGATCTCCCGCGGGGCGCCTATGCGGCGATAAAACCGCCTTTTTGCCCCGCACGATTTATGTATGTGCAATTTTTGCAAGCGTTTGCGGTCCGCCCCGATTTATTTTACGGACAAACCCCGCACATGAGAACAACGTTCTGCCGAATTATTCGAGCTGCTCTGCAAGGATCGCTTCGGTGTCCGTCATGAATTTTTGCCCCGTCGCAGCTTCGATGGTTTTGACGAAGCTCTTGTCGTATTGCTTATTGCGCTTGGCTCCCTTCCACTTGGGGCTGCTGACGGCGCCCAAGGCGATCCCGAGGGCGTAGATGATCATAAAGAGCGGGAAGGAGAGCATGGTGGGAAGCAGTTTCCAGAAGCTCACGCCGATCCGCTTATGGTCGAGCGCATAGACGAGCATCGCCTGTAAGATGAAGGGGGCGACGAACGCGAGGAGCAGGATCCAGCCGATAAAGACGAGGACGTTCATATGGAGCCCCGCAAACTCGACGAAAAAGCCGCAGTCGGCGCACCCCTGAGACGGAGCCCAGCCCCCTCCCGCCGCGAAGTGGAAGATCGTCAGGTAGATGTAATAGAGGGGGAACCAAAAGACGCAGAGGAGAGCGATCGGCATGAACAGCATGGAGAAAAATACGTCGAGCAAACTATATCTGAGGGAGATGAAGAATTTGCCGAAGCACCTGAGTCCGTGTGTAAAGAAGAGCTTGAAAAGCCCGTGCCCCATGCGGTAGTTGCGCTTAAAGAGGTCCTTTAAGGTGGACGGCTGATCCTCGTAGACGATCGCCTCCTTCTGATAGACCGCCTTATGCTTTTTGAGGAGCATATTCATTGTGAATTCGGCGTCCTCGCTGATGCCCACCTCGTTCCAACCGTATTTTCTCATGAGCTCCGCGGAAAACATCATGCCGCCGCCCACCATCATCTGTCCGATCCCGAGCGCGGAACGCGCCTGACAGTTGAACCTGCAGTCGCGGATATACCACAGCCCCGAGACGCCCGCGATGGGGTTTTGCAAGAGGTTGGTGGCGTGGTTGTAGCCCCGCGCGAGCGACGCGCCGCCGTCGAATACGTCGTTCATCTTGTCGATGTAGTCGGGATGGGGAATGTTGTCCGCGTCGAAACGGATGAACGCCTCGACTTCGGGGTAGATTTCGAGGATGATGGGGATCGCGTATTGCAGCGCGGTGCCGACGTTCCTCTTCTTGGGGTCCTCCTCGGTGTGCACGATGACCGTCGCCCCCATCTTCTCCGCGATCTCGGCCGTCCTGTCCGTGCAGTTGTCCGCGATCACGAATACGCGGTACATATCCTTCGGATAGTGCATATTCTTTAGGTTTCGAAGAGTAACGGCGATGACGTCCTCCTCGTTGTGGGCGGAGATAATCACGGCAAAATAGTGTTTTTTCTTGGCGGGCGCATATTTTTTCGCAGGCAGAAAGAACAAGAAGAGGTAGATGATCTGCACCGCAAACGCAAAGGAGACGATCCAGATGATTGCTTGGTTGACGTATCCTAAAATTTGATTGAACAACTGCATAATGTCCTCACTTTGTCGGTTTCCAATGCGCGCTTTTGACCGCCACGCACCGATAGATGGGCATTCCCTTTTGGGAGAAACTCTTTTCGTACTCGGTGACGATGTTCTCCTCCGCATACTCGCTGCGGTGAAGATCGCGCGTCACCTCTTTTACTTCAAAGCCGCATTCGCGGAATTTGGCAAGGGAATAGTCGAAAAACTCTTCACTGTCCGTTTTCTGCACGATACATCCCCCCTCTTTTAAGAGTGCGCCGTAGATTGGCAGAAAGCGGGGCGAGGTAAGACGCTGTTTTTCTCTGCTCGTCTCGGGGAGCGGGGTGGAAAAGTTGAGGTAAATTTTTTCCACACTGCGCTCGGGCAGATAGCAGGGCAGAATTTCGGCGGGAACGTTGAGAAAGCGCACGTTGGGAATGCCCTCTTTGAGGCAATTCTCCATCGCCGTAAGAATGACGTTGGAACAGACTTCCACGGCGAGATAATTTGTGGCGGGGTTTCGTTTTGCGAGCTCGGCGATAAAGCCGCCGTTGCCGCAGCCAATCTCGAGTTCGACGGGGTTTTCGTTGCCGAAAACGGCGGAATAGTCGAAGAGGGCGCGATAATTTTCCGCCGCCTCCTTGAGATTGAGGCAGGGCCGCCCGCGGACGAGCAAAACCTTTTCGCAACGTTCCATGCGCGGCTCCAAATGCCGCTTTTTCCGCATACGCATATAGACTCCTGTTTTTTTCGCACAATTCTTTGCTCGCTGTGCTCGAAAATAATTGTGCGAGGAAACCTTCTTGTTGTTGAAACTCCTCGCTGTCCCCCGCTTGGCGGGGGAAAGTGGCGAACGCAGTGAGCCGAAAGGGGGAGGGTAGTATACCATGCAAGAAAATAAGGTGCCCCCTCCCCTACCCCTCCCCCGCTTACGCGAGGGCGGGCAAGAATGCCCACTCCCTTGCTGTCCCTTTTAGGGAAAGTGGCACGCAGTGCCGAAAGGGTTTCTGAAAACCCCTCAGCCTCGGCTAACGCCTCGCCAGCTCCCCTATAGGGGCGCCAAGGGTTCACCCACCCCCTTGATCCCCCTCCTGAGGAGAGGGTTCAAATGCTTCGCCGAGAGCCGTAGCGCGAATTCACTTCGCGCGTCAAGCGGCGAACGACCGCAGCAATCACGAGATTTCTTTTTGCTACGATTGCCGCTTCACGTTTGGAGCGGAACCCGTGGAGCTCCAAACGAAGGAGCGATTGCCATAGGCATGAGCAACCAAGCGGCAAGAAAAAGAAATCTGTGGTCCTATCTCCCTGTCGAACCAAATCCGCCCGCACCTCTCACGGTTTCGGAAAGTGCGTCCGTTTCGCAAAATTCGCAAACGTAATAGGGTGCGACGACAAGCTGGGCGACCCGCTCCCCCTCGCCGATGACGCGGTTTTCTTTGCCGTGGTTGTGGATGGCGACCATGATCTCGCCGCGGTAGTCGCAATCGATGACCCCCACCTTGTTGGCGGGCGCGAGGTCCTTTTTGCAGGCGAGCCCGCTCCGCGCATACACGAGCCCCACTGTGCCCGCGGGCAGTTCCACCGCGACCCCCGTATGCACGAACACCGTCTCCCCCGCCTCCACTGTGTACTCCTCGCAGGAATAGAGGTCGGCGCCCGCAGAAAAGGCGGAACCGTAAGTAGGCAGCTTTGCCTTGTCGTTCAATTTTTTCACGTTGACTTTCATATGCTTATCATAATGTATCGGGAAAAATTTGTCAAGAAAAAAAGCCCCTCCCCATTGGAGAGAGACCGCGATTTGTGGAATTTGCAAGAATGGCTTGAGGTTTGCCCACCCCCTTAGTCCCCCTCCGCAGGAGGGGGTTCCGTTGGGCTCCTCTTGCCCCCTCCGTGGGAGCGTTTCTAATTACGTCATGTTGAGCGGAATGAAGTGGAGTCGAAACATGTCCTTATTATTATAATGCGGACACCCTTCGACACAGCTCAGGGTGACGTATTTTAGAATGGCGTTTCCGATTTGTCATTTCGGCCAAGGGATTAGTGCCCGATGAAACGAACGAGAGGACCAACTATGTTAAGGCATGCACGCACATTTCCTCGCACAATTATTTTCGAAGAGACACCCCCTCACCGCCTGCGGCGGAGCTCCCCCTCAAGGGGGGAGCCAAGGGGGTGGGGCGAGCAAAGAATTGCGAAACTAATCTCGTGAACTTATTTCACGCTATACAGAAGATCGCTGTATGTGGGGTAGGGCCAATAGTCGGAGGAGCAGAGCTTTTCCATGCCGTCCGAAAGGGCGCGCACCGCGTCCATGTCGGGCACGATGACGTGCGCCATCTTCTGGGAGGCGGGTCCCTCCCCCTCGGGCATTTCGGCAAGGTCGCGCTCTAACTTTTCCACCGCCTCGAAGAAAGCTTCGTTCATGGAGGAAAGCTGCTCTGCAAGCCTTAAATCGGCACCCGTATTGAGTTTTTCGCTCACGGCGCGCTTGTTCTCGATGACGGCGCAGAGCTCCGCAATGTAGCCGTTGACCGCGGGATAGATGTCCTGCCTTGCCATTTCCGCCATGGTGAGCGCCTCGATGTTGATGCTCTTGATGTAATTTTCGAGCTGAATATTTGCGCGGGCGACGACTTCGCGCTCGCTGTAGACGCCTTGTTTTACGAACACGTCGATGTTCTCCCGCTTGAAGAACTCGGGCACGGCGTCGGCGGTCGTCTTGTTGTTGAGAAGTCCCCTCCGCACCGCCTCCGGCTCCCAATCGGGACCGTAGCCGTTGTAGTTAAAGATGATACGGTAGTGCTTTTTAAGCAGATTTTCGGTGTATTCGCGGCAGGCGCGCCCGAAGTCGCTTTCTCCCGCGAGGGCGTCCACCGCCTCGGAGAAGAGCTGCGCCACGATGGTGTTGAGCACGATGTTGGGGTCGGCGACGGAGGCCTGCGAGCCGAGCATGCGGAACTCGAACTTGTTGCCCGTAAACGCAAAGGGCGAGGTGCGGTTCCGATCTGTGGTGTCGATAGGGAAAATGGGCGAGGAAGGCACGCCGATGGAGCCCGGGACCGCCTTTTTGGGCACATACTGACGGCCGTTGACGATGCTATCGACGAGGGCGCCGAGCTGGTCGCCGAGGTAGACGGACAGGATGGCGGGAGGCGCTTCGTTTGCGCCCAACCGGTGATCGTTGCCCGCAGAGGCGACGCAGGCGCGCAGAATGCCCTGATAGCGGTCCACCGCCGCGATGACGCAGGCGAGGACGAGCATGAAGCGGGGGTTGCTTTCGGGCGTTTCGCCCGGGTCGAGCAGGTTGAGTCCCGCATCGGTGGAGAGGGACCAATTGTTGTGCTTGCCCGAACCGTTGATCCCCTCGAAGGGCTTTTCGTGCAGCAGACAGACGAGCCTGTGCCGCTTTGCCACCTTCTTCATGAGCTCCATGGTGAGCTGGTTGCCGTCCACCGCCATGTTGGTGGTGGTGAACACGGGAGCGAGCTCGTGCTGGGCGGGCGCGACTTCGTTGTGCTTTGTCTTGGCGAAAATACCGTACTTCCAGAGCGTTTCGTCGAGGTCGCGCATGAAGTCGGAGATGCGGGTCTTGAGCACCCCGAAATAGTGATCCTCAAGCTCCTGCCCCCGCGACGGCGGTGCGCCGAAGAGGGTCCTGCCCGTCAAAATGAGGTCCTTGCGCTTTAAGTACTCCTCCTCGTCGATGAGGAAATATTCCTGCTCGGGTCCCACGGTGGTGGCGACCTTTTTGCACTCGACGCCGAACATCTTTAAAAGCCGCTTCGCCTGCGTGTCGAGAGCGGTCATCGACTTCAGAAGAGGGGCCTTTTTGTCGAGCGTCTCCCCCGTGTACGAGACGAACACGGTGGGAATGTAGAGCGTTCCCTCCTTGACGAATGCGGGAGAGGTGGGGTCCCAAGCCGTATAGCCGCGCGCAGCCGAAGTCGCCCGCGAGCCGCCGGACGGGAAGGAAGAGGCGTCGGGTTCGCCCACGATGAGGCTCTTGCCCGTGAGCTGCATGATGACTTTGTCGCCGTCCGGTTCGATAAAACTGTCGTGCTTTTCCGCCGTGAGGTTGGTGAGGGGCTGGAACCAGTGGGTGTAGTGCGTGGCCCCCTTCTTGACCGCCCAATCCTTCATGGCGTTGGC
>CANQPO010000062.1 GCA_947625695.1 uncultured Clostridia bacterium
TCGGGGTCGAGCGGATCACCGCCCGCGCCGAGGACGAAGGGGTGAAGCGGGTCCTCGTCCATCTCGGCGTCGAGGAGGTCATCGACACCCGCGAACTTGCTGTCTCGAGCCTCAGCTACAGGCTTCTTAGCCGCAGCATCACCCAATACGTGGAGCTCACGGGCAACCACAGCGTGGCGACCGTGCGCTATGCGGGAAAGGAACCCTCCGAAAAGCTCAATGACATGAATTTGCGCGGCAAATACAGCGTCAACGTCCTGCTCATCCGGCGGGGGACGAAGGACATCGTGCCCACCAAGGACGATCACTTCGAACCGGGCGATTCGGTCGTCGTGTTCGGAACCAAGGCCGCGATCCGCCGTTTGGACCAAACAATCAAGTAAAAACGAGGGCTTCTTTCAAAAATAGGCCTTTAGCATAGTACTATGTCAGACATAATAGAGATTCCCGCATGTTTTCGGGAACTTCTCATAAAAGAATATCCGAATGACAGCGAACGCATCTTCCGCGGCTTTGTGCGCCGCCCCGTCACCCTCCGCGCCAATACGCTGAAGGCGACGGCAGAGGAGGTCGCGGCAACGCTTGAAGGAATGGGAGTCTCCTTTTCCCGTGTGCCGTGGTATAAAGACGCCTTTGTGCTCCATGAGAGTAATGGGCAAAAAATCGCGGCAAGCCCTCTCTTTTCGGAGGGGAAAATTTATCTCCAAAGCCTTTCCTCCATGCTGCCGCCGCTCTATCTTGCGCCCAAGGCGGGGGAGAGCGTGCTCGACATGACGGCGGCTCCAGGCGGCAAGACCACCCAGCTTGCGGCGCTTTCGGGGGGAAGGGCGCTCATCACGGCGTGCGAGAAGGACAGAGTGCGCTTCGAGCGGATGAAATTCAACCTTGCGCGGCAGGGGGCGGCGAAGGTAAACGCCATGCAAACAGACGCCCTGAAGCTCGACGGTTTTTTCCGCTTCGACAAAATTCTGCTCGATGCGCCCTGCAGCGGGAGCGGCACCCTCATCCGCGGCGAGAAAACGAAAATCTCCCCCGAACTCATCAAAAACTGCGCGGTCGCCCAAAAGGCGCTCCTCAAAAAGGGGCTCGGACTTTTGAAAGAGGGGGGAATGCTACTCTATTCCACCTGTTCTGTGCTCAAAGAGGAGAACGAGGAGGCGATAAATTTCGCACTTTTACTAGGGGCGACCCTTCTTTCGCTCACGCCGATGGATGGTCTCCCGCTTCTTCCGTCGCCCGAGGGCATGGTTACGGTGTGTCCGGATGAAACTTTCGAGGGGTTCTTCCTCGCCATGCTGCAAAAATAAAGGCAACCCAAGCGGTTGCCTTTTTACATAAACTATTTCATTTGATTTATTTTACGATCCGCGCGCACGCGACGGCGAGCGCCCCGGGACCGATGTGACAGCTCACCGAGAGGGAGAGGGGGTCCACATACTTGAAGGGCACCTCGGGGAAGGCCTCCATGAGCTCCTTTTTGAAGAGCTCCGCCTCCTCGTCGTTTGCGGTGTGTGCAACGGCGATCATCATCTCGCCCTGTTTTACGAGGTCCGCAAAGCGGGTGGCGAAGTCATGCTTGATCGCGTCGATCATCACCGCCTTCGCCTGTTTGAGGGAGTGCACCTTTTTAAAGGCGTCGAGCTTCTCCCCCTGAATCTGCAACACGGGCTTGATCTTCAAAATGGTGCCGATGAGCGCCGCTGCAGGGGTCAGCCGCCCGCCCTTTTTGAGGTATTTCAAGGTGTCGAGGGAGATATAGATGGAGCTGTCGAACTTGGTTTTCATCAAGATTTCGGCGATCTCCGCGCCGCTCTTGCCCTGTCCGGCCAAGGTGAGCGCGTCCTCCACGCTCTGCTTTTGGGTGATGGAAATGCGCTGGTTATCGACGACGAACACTTTTCCGCCGTACTCCTTCGCAAGTCCCATGGCGGTGTGGCAGGACTCCGAGAGCCCGCTCGACATCGGGATATGCACGATCTCGTCGTAGGTTTTCAAAAGCTCGTCCCAGAGTTCCGTCACCGCCTCGGGGGAGGGTTGGGAGGTCGAGACGGACGCCTCGCCATTCAAGTGCTCGTAAAATTGGGGCTGGGTGAGGTCAATGTCCTCAAAGTGCTGTTCGCCGTCGATGAGGAAAGGCATGGGCAAAACGGTGACGCCCAGTCTTTCGCCCTCCGCCTGCGTGATGCCGCTGTTCGAGTCGGTCACGATCCTTACTTTACTCATATTCTGTTATTCTCCAAACGTTTGATACTCTCCAAAATTTGTTCACAACGTTTATGAACTAAGAGCCATTATAGCAAAACAAAGGGAAAAGGTCAAGAAAATGACCCGATAATTCTTACTTTTTTTGCATTTTCTTGACAGAATACGCGCATTGCGCTATAATAATGCCATGTTTCCGATCTTAAAAAGAGAAAATCTGAACGAAACGGTCGTGCGCATGGAGCTCTACGCTCCCCTCATCGCCCGCAGAGCGGAGGCGGGACAGTTTGTCATTCTGCGCGCGGATGAAAGGGGGGAGCGCATTCCCCTCACCGTCGCGGGGTACGACAGAGCGCGGGGGACGATCGAGATCATCTTCCAGATCGTCGGTGGCGCGACCATGTGTCTGAATGCCCGTAAAGCGGGGGAGAGTATCCCCGACCTCGTGGGGCCGCTCGGCGTTCCCACCGCCATCGAAGGCTTGAAGAAGGTCGCCGTTGTCGGAGGCGGGGTGGGCTGCGCCATCGCCCTTCCCGTCGCGCGCAAATTAAAAGAGTTGGGCGCGTCGGTGACGGGGATCGTCGGCTTCCGTAGCCGCGAGCTCGTCATCTTGGAGGAGGAATTCAAGGCGTGCTGCGACCGCTTCTTCCTCACCACGGACGACGGCACCTACGGCGAAAAGGGCAACGTCTGCGCCCCGCTCGGGCGGCTCCTTAAAGAGGAGACCTTCGACGAGGTCATCACCATCGGCCCGCTCATCATGATGAAATTTGTCGCCGCGGCGACCAAGCCCTACGGGATAAAGACGGTGGCGAGCATGAACCCCATCATGATCGACGGCACGGGCATGTGCGGTTGCTGCCGCCTGACGGTGGGAGGAGAGACAAAGTTCGCCTGCGTGGACGGACCCGACTTCGACGCCCATCTCATCGACTTCGACGAAGCCATCCGCCGCTCCCGCATCTATACGCAATTCGAGGCGCGCAAGCGCGAAGAGCACTGCAATTTGTTGAATAAAAATTAACGCTACAGGCGTCTTTCTCAAAATGATGAACAATTCTTTGGTAAAAACTCCCATGCCCGTCCAGCCCCCCGAAGAGCGGAACCGCAATTTCGGCGAGGTTGCGCTCGGCTACACAGCGGAGCAGGCAATGTCCGAGGCGGCGCGCTGCCTCAACTGCAAGAACCGTCCCTGTGTGGGCGGCTGTCCCGTCTCCGTCGCCATTCCCGACTTCATCGCCCTCGTCAAGGAGGGGAAGTTTGAGGAGGCGTATGAAGTCATCTCCCGCTATTCCTGCCTTCCCGCCGTGTGCGGACGGGTGTGCCCGCAAGAGAACCAGTGCGAAAAGTTCTGCGTGCGCGGGATCAAGGGAGAGCCCGTCGCCATCGGCAGATTGGAGCGGTTTGTCGCCGATTTCCACGCAAAAGAGGGAAAAACTCCCGAAAAACCGCCCCAAAACGGTCGCCGCGTGGCGGTCGTCGGCTCCGGTCCCGCGGGGCTCTCGTGCGCGGGCGAACTTGCGCGGCGTGGGTATGAGGTCACCGTATTTGAGGCGCTGCACGTCGCGGGCGGGGTGCTCGTGTACGGCATCCCCGAGTTCCGCCTTCCCAAGGACATCGTCGCGCGTGAGGTCGAAGGGCTGAAAGCGCTCGGCGTGAACATCGTCACCAACGCGGTCGCGGGCAGAACGTTCACCGTGGAGGAGCTCAAAAAAGAGGGTTTCGAGGCGGTGTTCCTCGGCACGGGCGCGGGGCTTCCCAACTTTATGGGAATCAAAGGAGAGAACGCCAAGGGGGTGTTCTCCGCAAACGAATATCTCACCCGCGTCAATTTGATGAAGGCATACGAAGAGGGGAGCGAGACCCCTATCTACCGCGCGAAAAAGGTCGCGGTCGTGGGGGGCGGCAACGTCGCCATGGACGCGGCGCGCACGGCAAAGCGGCTGGGGGCGGAGGTCACCATCGTCTACCGCCGCTCGCGGGCGGAGCTTCCCGCAAGGCGCGAGGAGGCCGAGCACGCCGAGGAGGAGGGCGTTGTTTTCCGCCTGCTTGCAAACCCCAAGGAAATTTTGACGGACGGCGAGGACAACGTCGTCGGCATGAAGTGTATCGAAATGGAGCTCGGCGAACCCGACGCTTCGGGGCGGCGCAGACCCGTCGAAAAGGCGGGGAGCGAATTCATGCTCGAGGCGGACTGCGTCATCATGGCGCTCGGCACCTCGCCCAACCCTCTCTTAAAGCGCACGACTGCTGGACTCGAAACGGGCAGACGGGGAGAGATCGTCGCAGATGAAGGGGGAAGGACTTCCCTTGAGGGCGTGTTCGCGGGCGGCGACGCGGTCACGGGGTCGGCGACCGTCATTCTCGCCATGGGCGCGGGCAAGCGCGCCGCCGCGTCCATCGACGAATACCTGAAAAACAAATAAAATAAGGTCGGCATTTTCAAACGCCCCGCCCCCGCGCCGCACGGCGCGGGGGCGGGGCTTCTAAATGTTCAAAATTCCTCATACAAATAGAGCATGAATTTTTTCTATCGTCACAGAGCGGCGCTTGGGGCGGTCGCCCTCCTTCTGGCGGTCGCCTTCACGCTCACGGTCTGTTTCTGCGCGCTCGCGGGCACGGCGGCGGAGGCGCACCGCCTCACGATCGTGCTCGACGCGGGCCACGGCGGGGTGGACGGCGGCGTGGTGGGGGTCCGCACGGGCACAAAAGAGAGCGACATCAACCTCAAGCTCACCTTTTTGCTGCAGGAACGCTTCGAAGAGGCGGGTTTTCGGGTGGTGCTCACCCGAAGAACGGAGGCAGGTTTATACGGCATGGCGACGGCAGGCTACAAAAAGCGGGACATGCAAAAGCGCGCCGAGATCATCCGAACCTCCTCGCCCGCCCTTGTCATCTCGGTGCACCAGAACTTTTTCTCCCTCCCGTCGCGGCGGGGAGCACAGGTCTTTTTCAAGGAGAGCTCGGAAAGCTCCAAATCGCTCGCCTGCAGCATTCAGACCGCCCTCAACGCGATGCCCGAGTGCGTCAAGCGGAGCGACCCTTTGAAGGGGGACTACTACATTCTCAACTGTTCGGACACCCCCTCCGTCATCGTGGAGTGCGGCTTTTTGTCCAACCCCGAGGACGAGGCCCTTCTTCTCCAAGAGAGTTACCGCCGCAAACTTGCCGACGCGGTGACGGAGGGCGCGCTCGGTTTTCTCTCTTCTTCCGCAAACTTGAGAAATTTCGGTTGACTTCTCGCGCCGCGCATGGTATAATACCCGAGATATGAGCGGCTATTGTCACACAAGGAGCTTTCCGCTCCGCTATACCGACTTCGACTTCCGCGATAAGCTCAAATCCTCCTCGGTGCTTGCGCTGGCGCAGGAAGTCGCGGCGTCGAGCGCAGACGAGCTCGGGTTCGGCTACGAAGCACTCAAGAAGAAGGATTACGGCTTCATCACCGTAAACACCTATTGCGAACTGCTCGCCCCCGCAAAAGCGGGCGACGTGCTCACGGTGGAGACATGGCCTCTCCCGCCGCGCCACGTCATTTTCGAGCGGGACTATCGCATGAAAAATCAAAGAGGGGAAATCATTGCGCTGCTGGCTTCACGCTGGTGTCTCATTGATTTACCCCGTTTTTCTATGCTGCCGCCGACGGCGCTCGGCGAGGTGCACGAATGCTGCCCCTACAACCCCGAAAAAGTGTTGGAGCTCTCCGCACAGAAGATTCCCAAGCTCATAGAGGGGAAGGAGTTCGGCAGACACACCATCGTTCCGTCCGACTGCGACCACTACCTTCACGCCAACAACACGAAGTATGCCGACTTTTTCCTCGACTGCTTCCCCATGGCAAAGACGCGATCCGTCAAGGCCTTCCACATCTCCTACAACAAGCAGGCGAAGGAAGGGGAGACCCTTCTCATTTACGGCGAGGAGCAGGAGGGGAGCGTTCTGTTGGAGGCAAGGGAGCAGGACGCGGTCATCGCCCGCTTTTGGGCAAAGTTTGAAGAGGAGAGCAAATGAAGAACAGGGGAAAATCGAGGCGGGGACCCGAGAAGTACGTCTCCGTCGTCAAGATCGCGCTCATCGTATTCAGTATCGCCGTCTTTCCCGTCATCATGGTGTTGACGGCGGTTGCCTGCAATCTCGAAGATACCCTTCCGCGCGTCGTCTATTCTATCGTCATCGCCGTCCTTGCGCTCGGCTGGCTCATCGCCTACGGCTTTTACGCAATGCGTGTCTCCATGGGGACCGTCCTCGAGGTGGAGACGAACGAAAAAGTCGTCTACCTCTACACCAAGCGCAAGGTCTTTACTTACGACGTCCAAATGGGCTGCGTCGCCGTCAAGGTGAAGGGCAACCGCTACATCTGCACCTTCGAGACGCAGGACTCGCGGGACAAGTTCACCTTCTACCGCCACGCGCCGTTCAGCAAATTTTCGGACGCGCAATTTTCGGACGATGATATTTCCTCCTTCTGCCCCGCATTCGAGGGGGAGGATTACGCCAAAGAGTGAGGAGTAAGATGAAGAAAAAGGCATATATCACGCTGGAAAACGGCAGGGTATTCGAGGGGTGGTCCTTCGGCGCCGAGCGGGAGACGGTCGGCGAGCTCGTGTTCACCACGGGCATGACGGGCTATCTTGAGACCCTCACCGACCCCAGCTACTACGGGCAGATCGTCATCCAAACCTTTCCGCTCATCGGCAATTACGGGGTCATTCCCCCCGATTTCGAGAGCAGAAAGAGCTGGGTCACCGCCTACGTCGTGCGGGAGAAGTGCGACGCTCCCTCCAACTTCCGCTCTCAGGGCGCACTCGAGGGGTACTTGAAACAGCAGAACATTCCCGCCGTGTATGGGGTGGACACCCGCGAACTCACCCGCACCGTCCGCGAGGCGGGGGTGATGAACGCGGCGATCTCCTTCCGTCCCTTCACCGATTTTCAAAGGCTGAAGGAATACCGCGTAAAGGACGCGGTGAAGGCGGTCACTTCCGACGAGGTGAAAGAGTACGGCGAGAGGGGAAACACCAAAGTCGTCCTCTTCGACTTCGGCGCAAAGGCGAACATCGAGCGGGAACTCGTCCAAAGGGGCTGCCACGTCACGGTGGTGCCCGCGAACTTCTCCGCCGAAAAAGTGCTTGCACTCGACCCCGACGGCGTCATGCTTGCAAACGGCCCGGGGGATCCCGCCGAGAACACCGAGATCATCGAAAACATCAGAAAACTTGCGGGCAAGAAGCCCATCTTCGGCATCTGCCTCGGACACCAACTCTTTGCGCTCGCCATGGGCGGGCAGACCCGCAAGATGAAGTACGGGCACCGCGGCGCAAACCAGCCCGTGAAGGAACTCAAGACGGGCAGGGTGTTCATCACCTCCCAAAACCACGGCTACGAGGTGGTGGCGGACTCCCTCAAGTGCGGGACGCTCTCCTTTGTCAACGTCAACGACGGCACCTGCGAGGGGGCGGACTACCCCGAATACGACGCGGTCACGGTGCAGTTTCACCCCGAAGCGTGCTCGGGCCCGCGCGACGCCAACTTCCTCTTTGAAGATTTCATCAGGAGAATGAGAAAATAACCGCTCTCCGCTTTGAAGCGCGGAGAAGAAGGAAATACCATGCCGAAAAGACAGGATATTCAAAAAGTACTCGTCATCGGGTCGGGGCCCATCGTCATCGGACAGGCGGCGGAATTCGATTACGCGGGCGCGCAGGCGTGCCGCGTGCTCAAGGAAGCGGGCGTCAACGTCGTGCTGTGCAATTCCAACCCCGCCACGATCATGACGGACAAGATGCTCGCCGACGAGATCTATCTCGAACCCCTCACCGAGGACAGCCTAAAGCGCATCATCATCAAGGAGCGGCCCGACTCCCTTCTCGCCTCTTTGGGAGGACAGACGGGGCTCACCATGGGCTGTAAGCTCGCAAAGGACGGCTTTCTCGACGAGTGGGGGGTGAAGCTCATCGGCACCAAGCTCGACGCCATCGACCGCGCCGAGGACCGCGAGCTCTTCAAGGAGACGATGAAAAAGATCGGCCAGCCCGTCGTTCCCTCGGACATCGCTTACACGGTGGAGGAGTGCGTTCGTATTGCGGAAGAGCTCGGCTATCCCGTCATCGTGCGTCCCGCGTTCACCCTCGGCGGCGCGGGCGGCGGGGTCGCCCATAACGAAGAGGAGCTCCGCCTCATCTCCCACAACGGGCTCATGCTCTCGCCCATCACGCAGGTGCTCATTGAAAAATACATCGGCGGGTGGAAGGAGATCGAGTTCGAAGTGCTCCGCGACAGCGCGGGCAACGTCATCACCGTCTGCTCCATGGAGAATTTCGACCCCGTCGGCGTGCACACGGGGGATTCCATCGTCATCGCACCCGCGGTCACCCTCTCCGACAAGGAGTATCAGATGCTCCGCACGGCCTCCCTCAACATCATCGGCGAACTCGGCATCGAGGGGGGCTGCAACTGCCAATTCGCCCTGCACCCCACGAGTTTCGAATACGCGGTCATCGAAGTCAACCCCCGCGTTTCCCGTTCCTCCGCGCTTGCGAGCAAGGCGACGGGTTATCCCATCGCAAAGGTCTCCACGAAGATCGCCCTCGGCTACACCCTCGACGAGATCAAAAACGACGTCACGGGCAAGACTTACGCCTGTTTCGAGCCCGCGCTCGACTACGTGGTCGTCAAACTCCCCAAGTGGCCCTTCGATAAATTCTTATTCGCGGGACGGGACCTCGGCTCCCGCATGAAGGCGACGGGGGAGGTCATGGCAATCGGCTCTTCCTTCGAGCAGGCGATCATGAAGGCGGTGCGCGGCGCGGAAATTTCCCTCGACACCCTCAACGCCCCCAAGTTTGCCCATTTGAGCAAGGAAGAGCTCATCGCCGAGCTTCACAAGACGACGGACGAGCGGCTCTTTGCGGTGTATGCGGCATTGCACGCGGGAGTCACTCCCGACGAAATATTTGAAATCACCAAGATCGACCGCTGGTTTTTATACAAAATTTTAAATTTAGTCGAGTACGAGCGGCACATCGCGGGCAAAAAGCTCACGAAAGAGGAGTACCTCACGGGCAAACGCCTCGGCTTTACCGACAAGGTGCTTCTTGAAAAGAGCGGACACCCGCTCCCGCCTCATCGCCGCGCGACCTTCAAAATGGTGGACACCTGCGCCGCCGAATTCTCCGCGCAGACGCCCTATTTCTATTCCACCTTCGACGAGCTCTCCCACGACGAGGCGAAGCCCTTTGTCGCAAAGAGCATGGAGGGGAAGAAGAAGCGGGTCATCGTCATCGGCTCGGGGCCCATCCGCATCGGGCAGGGGATCGAGTTCGACTATTCCTCCGTCCACTGCGTCTGGACCTTGAAGTCCCTCGGCTACGAGGTCGTCATCATCAACAACAATCCCGAAACGGTCTCCACCGACTTCGACACGTCGGACAGGCTGTACTTCGAGTCCTTGACGCCCGAGGACGTGCAGAACGTCATCGACGTCGAAAAACCCTATGGGGTCGTCATCACCTTCGGCGGGCAGACGGCGATCAAGCTGTGCGGGTACCTCGCAAAAAAGGGGGTGCGCATTCTCGGCACGAGCGCGGACAGCGTGGACATGGCGGAGGACAGGAAACGGTTCGACGCCCTCCTTGAACGCTTCGACATCGCCCGTCCCAAGGGGCTCACCGTCATGACCAAGGAGGAGGCGATCGGCGCGGCCGAGACCCTCGGCTATCCCGTTCTGCTCCGCCCGAGCTACGTCATCGGCGGGCAGAACATGACCATCGCCTTCACCGAGAACGACATCTCCCGCTACATGGACGTCATCTTGGCGCAGGGCATTGAAAACCCCGTGCTCTGCGACAAATATCTCATGGGGACCGAGCTCGAAGTGGACGCCATTTCGGACGGCGTGGACGTGCTCATCCCGGGCATTATGCAGCACGTGGAGCGCGCGGGGGTACACTCGGGCGACTCCATCGCCGTCTATCCGCCCTATCATCTGAGCGACGGCATGCTCTCCCGTATCGTGGAAGTCTCCACCCGGCTTGCGCTCGAGCTCAAGACGAAGGGGCTCATAAACATTCAATACCTCATCTATCAGGATCGGCTCTACGTCATCGAAGTCAACCCCCGCGCGAGCCGCACCATTCCCTACATCTCCAAGGTGACGGGAGTGCCCATGGTGGAGCTCGCCACCCGCATCATGGTGGGGGCGAAGCTCAAAAAACTGGGCTACGGCACGGGGCTGTACCCCAATTCTCCCTATGTGGCGGTGAAGGTGCCCGTCTTTTCCTTTGAGAAGCTGAACGACGTCAACTCACAGCTCGGTCCCGAGATGAAATCGACGGGCGAGGTGCTCGGCATCGGCAAGACCATCGAAGAGGCGCTCTTCAAGGGGCTCCTCTCGGCGGGGTTCAAAATGTGCCACCCGTCCGCGGAAAAGCCCGTCGGGGTGTACTTCACCATCAACGATCAGGACAAGCCCGAGATCGTCTCCATCGCCAAAAAGTTTGCCGACCTCGGCTGCCGCCT
>CANQPO010000063.1 GCA_947625695.1 uncultured Clostridia bacterium
CTTAGACAACATAGAACGTGCGGGCGGGGCGACTTCGCTCGAAATGACAAATTTAGGACACCACCCCCCTATCCCCCCTTGGGAGGGGGCAAACGAAATGTCATTTCCCAATTACGTCATTCCGAGCTGTGTCGAGGAATGTCCTTGTTTATAATGCGGACACCCTTCGACACAGCTCAGGGTGACGTATTTTAGAATAGTGCGGGCGGGGCAGAATGACGCGCTTGCGCACGGGCATTTTAGCAAAACCCCCTCTGTGGGGGTGGAGCGGCGCAATTCTGTTCAACAGCGCGGTGCGCTGTGAACTGCGCCGCGACATGAGGCGTGGCATCGCCGAAGGGGTTTTGGCGGTTCCTGCCGCCAAAACGGACTAAGGGGGTGGGCAGGTTTTTTTACTTCCCGCTTCTTTTTGCGCGGCGGGTGCGAACGGCGCTGCGGATGATCTCGAAAATGTTGATCCCGATCCCCGAGAGAATGTACACATAATAGGTGAAAAACCGCCACACAAG
This sequence comes from uncultured Clostridia bacterium, assembly GCA_947625695.1. Lineage (GTDB taxonomy): Bacteria > Bacillota > Clostridia > Christensenellales > Borkfalkiaceae > Gallimonas. The sequence continues at coordinate 510 of CANQPO010000063.1, forward strand.
CACCGTCCATCCGAGCACGGGCCCAATGCCCGCGACCGTCACAAACACCAGCGAACCCGCAAGCTCCATCGCTCCCGTGTTGCCGGGCGTCGGCACCAAGAGGGAGGTGTACCGCGAGATGATGACAAGGCAGGCGATCTGCATCAAAAGTTCCACGCTCGGCTGCACGTTCGCAATGGCGATCACCACAAAGAAGGGGAGAGAGACAAACAGCAGGCTCTCCGTAATGCACAGCAGCATGAGCGGAATAAATTTATAGAGCTGTTTCCAGAACTGCTTCAGACAGTCGCTGTATTCCCGCATTTCCCGCACGAACTTCACCGAATTGTGGTACCGTCGCTTAACAAGATGCAATTTATGCAGCCAATATACGACCCACAGGATAAACCGTTTGCTCGGCCCGGGGAAGAGGGAGAAGAGGATGAGCGCAAGCGGGAACAAAATGTTGATGCCGAGGGACACCCACGAGAGGATGAGCATGGCGGAATTTACGTTGTCCTGCGGCACGTAGCGGGGGGTGAGGGAGAGCAGCACTACAGAGAGCGCGGTGAGGAAGAAGATGCTCACCACATACCGCGCCACGGGAATGACGTCCGCCGCCCCGCCGGGGATCTGCTTTTTGTGCAGATAGACGATCTGGAAGGGCTGTCCGCCCGTTGAAAGGGGGGTAATGCCGTCGTAATATTTGCCGAGGAACATCGTCTTTACGGCGACGCGGAAGCGGAATTTCCCCGTGTACACCTTGAGCATATAGGCGTATTTGGAGCTCTCCACCAAAATATAGAAGGCGACCACCCCCAGAAGCAGGGCAAAGAGGGGATAGTCGATCGTTGCAAGAAGTTCGCCCACGCTCAGCTGGGGGGTGTCCTCCCCCGTGAGATAGTCGCCGAGGGTGAAGAGCATGACCACGGAGAGCACGACAAGCGCAAGCATGAGCGCGGTCTTGATCCACCAACCGCGCGTGCTCGTCGCCTGCTGTTTTTCCGCCTGTTTTAAGGCCTTTTTCTCCGGAGTGTAATTTGCCATGGTTTTCTGTTATTATAGCACGGTTTCAAGCGAAAAGCAAGAACGTGCGCCTACTTTTCCCCGCTTTGGGGCGTTTCGTTTGTATTTTGCATAGCTTCGTCCGTTTTTTCCGAAACGTCCCCCGTGTTTTGCAAATTTCCCGCGTTTTGCGGCTCTTTTTTTCGCGCCCGCTTCTCCAAGAGAAGGGTGACGAGCCACTTTAAAACCGCCGCGCCGATGATGAGGGCGTAGCCCACGTAGCTCCACTTGTCGGGGAGTTCGGAGAGGAAGAAAAAGCCGAGGATCGCCGCCATGGGCACCTGCGCGTAGTCGAATACGGCGATCTCCTTGGCGGGGGCATGGCGGTATGCCGCCGTGATGAAGAACTGTCCCACCGCAGCCGATACCCCCGCAAGCACCAGATAGAGCAGCTGGAGCGGCGTCATGGGGGTATAGAAGGCGATGAAGAAGGGGAGGGAGACGAGGGTGGAGAAGGCGGAGAAGAAGAACACGGTCATGTTGCCGCGCTCTCCCTTCAGCCCCAAGATACGCACCGCCGTATAGGCGAGCCCTGCGCACGCGCCGCTCAAAAACCCCGCAAGGGCGGGCAGCACCCGCGCGTCGAAGGTGGGGCGCACCACGCACATCGCTCCGCCGAAGGCAACAGCCACAAACACAAGCTCCCACCACTTGGGTTTTTCTTTTAAGAGCGCCATCGAAAAGAGGATGGCAAAGAAGGGGGAGAGCTTGTTTAAAATGGAGGCGTCCGAAATGCTGCCGATGTTGTCGATGGCGTAAAAGTTGAGAACGACCCCCAAAAAGCCCGCGCCCGCGCGCAGAAGGAGCCACGGAAGAGCTCCTTTTTTGATGTGGAATTTTTGTTTGTCGGCAAGGAGCAGAAAAAATACGACGGCGGCTGCGACCAAGTTGCGGAAGAACACCTTCTGCATGGTGGGAAGGTCCCCCGCAAGCCCCACAAAGAGGTTCATGCAGGCAAACCCCGCCGCCGCGCCGAGAATATACAGGATGCCGACGCCGCGATTTTGTTTCGTCATGATATCAGTTTATGTAATTGCCGTCCTTTTGGCTTAAAAATGGGAGATGACTTGGTCGGCTGCTTTCTTCATCGCCTCGTATTCGGGGGAGGAGGGGAGGCACACCGCCACGGTGTAAAAGCCACCCCGCTTGGCGCTCTCTATCCCCTGCAAAATGTCCTCGAACACGGCGCACTCGCAGGGCGCGAGCCCCAGCCGCTCGGCCGCGAGAAGATACACGTCGGGGAATTCCTTTCCCTTCGCCTCTCTTGTAATCGCATAGGCGGAGAAGAGGTCCTTCACGTTGTGGCGGACAAGGCAGGGGACAAAGAGTTCGGGCGAGCAGGAGGTGGCAATGCCGAGCCTGATGTTTCGGCGATGGAGCATGCGGAGAAAATCCGCCGCGCCCTCGCATAGTTCGATGTTGCGGGCGTATTCGTCCGCGATCATAGAAAGCCACTCCTTCACGATGTCCTCGCAGGAGTCTTTAAGATTGTACTTTGTCTTGGTGAGGACGGCGGCGTCCTTCAAATCAATCGTCTTGATGGAGTCGAAGTAGTCGGCGGGAACGTTTAGACCCCGTTTTGCGAAGAAGCGCACGTCCACGTCCGCCCATGCGCCGAGGGAGTCGAGCAGGGTGCCGTCGAGGTCGAAGATGGCGCCTTTGACAGAATCGGGAAGTATCATGAGAATATTATAAGGAAAAAGAGGGAGAATGTCAAACCGAAAAACTTTACAAATGCAAAAGGGTGTGGTAAAATATGGGCATGAAACGAGTGATCGAAGTGGACGGCATGTGCTGCAAGCGGTGCGCCGAGCGGGCGGAGAAGAAACTTTTGCTCCTTGACGGCGTCATAGGGGCCAAGGCGAACTTCAAAAAGGGGGTCATCTTTGTGGAGTGCGAACTGCCCGACGAGGCCCTTTCCGAGTGCGTCGCCTCCGCCGGCTTCACCGTAAAAACCATCCACGAGAGAAAGGGAATATTCGGGTGAGAAGTTTCGCACAATTCTTTGCTCCTCGCCCACGGGAACCTCAAGGGGGGGCGAAGCCGCCCTCAATAGAACCCCCTCCATTGGAGGGGGATCAAGGGGGTGGGCTCGTCGAAAATAATTGTGCGAGGAAACCTTCCTTGTGCATCAACTAAGTTGCTCTCTCATTCGCTTGGCTTTAACAACAAGCCGTAAGCATACGGCAAATTGGGTGCGCTGCCGCAGGGGGACCCTGCTCCGCGCAAGTATTTGGAAGCCTCTTGGCGCCCCTGGAGGGGAGCTGGCACGAACGAAGTGAGTGACTGAGGGGTTTTCCGTGAGCTTGCAGAAACCCTTTCGGCATTCGCTACGCTCATGCCACTTTCCCTAAAAGGGACAGCAAAGGGGCAAGCGGAAAACCATTCCCAAATGTCATGTCGAGCCACCGAGGAACGAGGTGTGTCGAGACATCTCATCCTTAGTGTTAATAATGTGAGATTTCTCCACTTCGCTCGCGTTGCTCGCTACGGTCGAAATGACAGATTGGGACAGAAAACACTTGCCCACCCTTGAGGGGTGGGGAAGGGCGAAGGAGGCAGAAGGGGTGTCGTTCTAAAATGTCATTTCGAGCTTGTCGAGAAATCTCTACCGCATTATAATAAGGCGAGATTTCTCCACGCGCCGCATAGCGGCTTGGTCGAAATGACATAATCAGAATAAACCCCCACCACCCGCCGCTCGGGTACTTTCCCCCGCTGCGCGGGGGACAGCAAGAATATCTAACCACAAACAACCAAATTCCGAAGAAATAGGAGTTTTTATGTATCAAAAAGTAGACACGTCGCTCAATTTTGTTGAACGGGAACAGGAAGTCGCCAAGTTCTGGAAGGAGAACCGCGTCTTTGAACAGTCCATCGAGAAGAACGAAGGGGGGAAGGAGTTCTCCTTCTTCGACGGTCCTCCCACCGCCAACGGCAAGCCCCACATCGGGCACGTCCTCACCCGCGTGATGAAGGACATCATGCCCCGCTACCATACCATGAAGGGGGAGCACGTCCTCCGCAAGGCGGGGTGGGATACCCACGGCCTTCCCGTCGAGCTCGAGGTGGAAAAGTCCCTCGGCATGGACGGCAAGCAGGACATCGAAAAGTTCGGCATCGAGCCCTTCATTCAGCAGTGCAAGTCGTCTGTGTGGAAGTACCAGAGCGAGTGGGAAAAGATGAGCGAGGCCGTCGGCTATTGGGTGGACATGGAGCACCCCTACGTCACCTATCACGACAGCTATATCGAGTCGGTCTGGTGGGCGCTCAAGGAGATGCACAAGAAGGGGCTTTTATATAAGGGCCACAAGATCGTGCCCTACTGCCCCCGTTGCGGGACCGCGCTTTCCTCCCACGAGGTGGCGCAGGGCTATAAGGACGTGAAGGAGACCTCCCTCGTCGCCCGCTTCAAGGTGAAGGGGAGAGAGAACACCTTTATTTTGGCATGGACGACCACCCCTTGGACCCTGCCCTCCAACGTTGCGCTCTGCATGAATCCCGACGAGGACTATGTGGAGCTTGAAGCGGAGGACGGTGCGCACTACATTTTGGCCGCCGCGCTTGCCGATAAATTCTTTGAAAATTACAACACCGTTTCGACGAAGAAGGGGAAGGAGTACGAGTACACCGAGTACGAGCCCCTCTTCCCTTACGCCGTCGGCACCTTCAAGGAGAAGGCGTTTTATGTCACCTGCGACGGCTACGTCACTCTCACGGACGGCACGGGCGTTGTCCACATCGCACCCGCGTTCGGCGAGGACGACTACCGCGTGGGCAAGAGATACCGCCTTCCCGTGGTGCAGCTCGTGAACGAGCGCGGCTGCTTCGACGGCCGCTGCCCCGAAGTGGACGGCCTCTTCGCAAAGAAGGCGGATAGACCCTTAATGGACATTCTCGAAAAGAAAGGGCTGCTCTTCAAAAAAATTCCCTTCGAGCACAGCTATCCCCACTGCTGGCGGTGCGACACGCCGCTGCTCTACTATGCCCGCTCGAGCTGGTTCATCGAGGTCACCAAGGTGAAGGAACAGCTCATCGCGAGCAACCGTTCGGTAAATTGGATGCCCGAGACCATCAAAGAGGGGAGAATGGGGAACTTCCTCGAGAACGTCATCGACTGGGGGCTCTCCCGCGATCGCTATTGGGGGACGCCGCTCCCCGTTTGGGTGTGCGAAGAGTGCGGCGAGTTCGAAGTGATGGGCTCGCACAAGGAACTTTCCGATCGCACGGGCGCGCCGCTCGACATCGAGCTCCACCGTCCCTATCTCGACGGGCTCACCTGCGCCTGCAAAAAGTGCGGCGGCGTGATGAAGCGCACCCCCGAGGTCATCGACTGTTGGTTCGATTCGGGCTCCATGCCCTTCGCGCAATACCACTATCCCTTTGAGAACAAGGACCTCTTCGAGGAGACCTTCCCCGCCGACTTCATCTCCGAGGCGGTGGACCAGACCCGCGGGTGGTTCTATGTGCTCCTCGTCATCTCCACCATTCTCTTCGGCAGGGCTCCCTTCAAGAACTGTATCGTGTTGGGGCACGTCAACGACCAGAACGGCGTCAAGATGAGCAAGCACAAGGGGAACGTCGTCGATCCGTGGACGGTGCTCTCCAAGCAGGGCGCGGACGCCGTTCGGTGGTATTTTTACACGGGCAGCGCGCCGTGGATTCCTTCGCGGTTCGGGCCCGAGGCGGTGAGCGAGGTCCAGCGCAAGTTCCAAGGCACCCTTTGGAATACCTACGCCTTCTTCACCCTCTATGCCGAGATCGACAAGTACGACCCGAGCAAGTTCGATTTGAAAAAGTGCAAACTCTCCCTTCTCGACAAATGGGCGCTGAGCAAACTCAATACGCTCGTCAAAAACACCGATAAATTGCTTGCGGAGTACAACATCACGGACAGCGCGCGGGCCATTCAGGACTATGTGGACGAGCTCTCCAACTGGTACGTGAGAAGGGGGCGCGACCGCTATTGGGGCCCCGAGATGACGGAGGACAAGGCGGCGGCTTACACTACGCTCTACACCGTTCTTACGACCCTTGCAAAACTGCTTGCGCCCTACACCCCCTTCATGGCGGAGATGATGTATCAAAACCTCGTGCCCGCCTTCTATCCGGACGCCGAAAAATCGGTGCATTTGTGCGCCTTCCCCACTTGCGAGGAGGGCTACATCGACCCCGCGCTCGAAGAGGGCATGGAGGAAGTTTTGAAGGTGGTGGAGCTTGGCAGAAGCGCACGCGCGAGCGGCGGCGTCAAGAACCGCCAGCCTCTTGCCGAGATGATCGTCGCAAGCGACAAGTCGCTCGATTTAGGCGCGGAACTCGAGGCGGTCGTGCTCGATGAATTGAATGTGAAGTCGCTGCGCTATTCCACGAGCGCGGAGTCTCTCGTAAAATACACCCTAAAGCCGCAGCTGAGAACGCTCGGCCCCAAGTACGGCAAAAAATTGAGGCTCATTTCGGAGTTTTTAAGTAAGTGTAATGCGGGCGAAGTCGTCTCCGCAGTGCGCGAAAAGGGCAGCTTCACCGTCGATTTGGAGGGCGAAGTGACCCTGCTCGAGGAAGATCTGCAAATTTTCACCGAGTCGGCGGAGGGGTACGTCTCCGCGGCGGGCGGCGGAATCACGGTCGCGCTGAATACGGCGCTTACCGAGGAGCTCTTAATGGAGGGCGCCGAGCGCGAACTTGTCTCCCGCATTCAGACGATGAGAAAGGAGGCGGGCTTTGAAGTGACCGACCGCATCGAGGTGTACTACAAAGCGGAGGGCAGGGCGCTTGCCGTACTGCAAAGCGGCGCCTTTGCAAAGGACGTGCTTGCGAGCAAGGTTTCGCCCTTCGGCGGCGAAGTCGGCTTCACCAAGACTCTCGACGTCAACGGCGACAAAGCGGAAATCACCATTGTGAGGGTGTGAAAAATTATGATGACACAAGCGCGGCGCGGGCAATTTTGCCCGCGCCGCGCTTGCTTGTCATTGCGCTCCGCGCATTCTCATTTTGTCATTTCGACCAAGCGAAGCGCGTGGAGAAATCTCACAATATTATAATGCGGTAGAGATTTCTACTTCGTCGCAGGCTCCTCGTGCCGCGCTTAGATAAACAGAACTTCGCGCGGGGCGACTACGCTCGAAATGACATTTAGAAAGTGGTGCTGGGTTTCTTGCTGTCCCTGAAAGGGAAAGTACCCGAGCGTAGCGAGGGGGAAAGGGTTCTAAAACCCCTCAGTCACTCGCAAGCTCGCGACAGCTCCCCTACAAGGGGCGCCGAGGGTTTTCCCACCCCCTTAAACCCCCTCCAATGGAGGGGGTTTGTTTTACACCCCTCCAAAGCGTCATGCTGAGCCGAATTGTAGGTACGCAGTCCGCGACAGAAAGTCCGCGAAGGCATCTTGGTACGTTTGGGTGTGGTTTTTAACGTACTTGGACGTAGCAAGATTCCCTCGGGGACTATCCATGTCGAACTTCGTTATTTCCGTTACGGCTCGGAATGACGCGCTTGTGCGCGGTTCTGCCCACCTCCTTGGTCCCTCTCCCGCGGAGGAGTTTCAACCACACAAAAAAAGACCTGTCCGAAAATGGGCAGGTCTTTTTATACGGAAGGAGGTTAAATTCTCTTGTCCTCGCGGTAGGAGGTGTGCAGCACTTCGTGCGCCTTGTGGCTGTTGGGCGCGCCGAAGTATTCGTTGTAGATGACGTCCATCACGGGGCTGTCGGAGGAGCGGCGGAACTTGTTGCCCTTGTCGCTCGAATAGAGAGCCTGCGCGCGGAGAGATTTGAGGTCCTCGGTATTGCGGATGCTGTCGGGAAGGGTCGGCTGGCCGCCGCCGTTCACGCAGCCGCCGGGGCATGCCATGATCTCGATGAAATCATACTGCTTCTCGCCGCTTTCAAGCTGCTTGATGATGGTCTCTGCATTCGCAAGGCCGCTCGCAACGGCAACGCGCACGGTGTGGCCCGCCACGTTGTACGTCGCTTCCTTGATGGGGGAGGTGCCGCGCACTTCGGGGAAGTCCACTACCTCGAACTTGCCGTCGAGCATCTTTGCCGCCACGCGGAGCGCCGCTTCCATCACGCCGCCCGTCGCGCCGAAGATGGTGCCGCCGCCCGAGCAGGTCGCAAACGGATCGTCGAATTCCTCTTCGGGGAGCTCTGTAAGTTTGATGCCCGCAGTCTTGAGCATTCTCGCAAGTTCGCGGGTCGTGATCGCCGCGTCCACTTCGCCGTTCATCTCGGGGCGATGGCATTCGTACTTCTTCGCCGTGCAAGGGATGACGGAGACGACAAAGAGGTCCTTGGGATCGACGCCGTTCTTCTCGCACCAATAGCTCTTGAGGAGCCCGCCGAACATCTCCTGCGGGGACTTGCAGGTGGAAAGATGAGGGATCATCTCGGGATGTTTCTGCTCCACGAACTTCACCCATGCGGGGCAGCAGCTCGTGAACATGGGCATGGGCTTGCCCGTCTGGATGCGGTTCAAAAGCTCGCTCGCCTCCTCCATGATGGTGAGGTCGGCGGTGACGTCCATATTGAACACATAGTCGGGCGCAAGACGGCGGATGGCCGCAACCATCTTGCCCTCCACATTGGTGCCCACGGGAAGGCCGAACGCCTCGCCGAGGGTGGCGCGGACGGAGGGAGCGGTGAAGAACGCCACCTTCTTGCTGGGATCGGCAAGCGCCGCCCAAACTTCGTCCACGGTGGTGCGCTCCTTCAGCGCGCCCACGGGGCAGGCCACGATGCACTGTCCGCAGCCCACGCACACCGATTCCATGAGGGACATCTCAAACGCGCTGCCGATGTGCACCGCATATCCTCTGCCGATGGGGCCGATCGCGCCGACCGCCTGCTTCTTGCACGCCGCCACACAGCGGTTGCAGTTGATGCACTTGTCTCTGTCGCGCACCACATAGGGGGCGGAGAGGTCGAGGGGAGTATTGAGCGTTTCGCCCTCGAAGTAGTTGGGATCGCACCCGTACTCGGTGGAGAGGCGCTGCAGTTCGCAGTTGCCCGCCCGCTCGCACGCAAGGCACTCTTTCTTATGCTTAGAAAGCATGAGCTCGAGGGTCATCTTTCTGCTCTTTCTGCACTTTTCGGTGTTCGTCTTGACTTCCATGCCCTCGGACACGGGATAGACGCAGGCGGCCACGAGACCGCGCGCGCCCGTCGCTTCCACAAGGCACATACGGCAGGAACCGACGCAGCTCACATCCTTCAGGTAGCACAAAGTGGGGATCTCGATATGCGCCTTTCTCGCCGCCTCGAGAATGGTGGAACCCTCGGGTACGGTGACGGGGATATTGTTGATTTTCAAATTTACCATGTTAGCCATTGTTTTCACCTCACTTTCTCTCGATGGCGCCGAATCTGCAATTACTCATGCAGACGCCGCACTTGATGCACTTCGCGGGGTCGATTGTATGGGGTTTCTGCTTTTCGCCCGTGATCGCTTTGACGGGGCATCTGAGCGCGCAGAGCGTGCAACCTCTGCACTTCTCTTTGTCGATCGTGTAGCTCAAAAGCGCCTTGCAGACTCCCGCCGTGCAGTGGTGGTTGTTGATATGGTCCTCGTACTCGTTGCGGAAATGGTGCAACGTCGAGAGGATGGGGTTGGGAGCACTTTGCCCGAGCGCGCAGAGGGAAGAGGACTTCATGTGCTCTGCAAGCTCTTCGATTTTGACGAGGTCCTCGGGTTCGCCCTTGCCCTCGGTGATCTTGGTGAGAAGCTGTAAAAGCCGCTTGGTGCCGATACGGCAGGGCGTGCACTTGCCGCAGCTCTCGTCCGCCGTGAATTCGAGATAGAACTTGGAAATATCCACCATGCAGGTGTCCTCATCGAGGACGATGAGGCCGCCCGAGCCCATCATGGAGCCGATCGCAACGAGGTTATCGAAGTCGATGGGGGTGTCGATGTATTCCGCGGGAATGCAGCCGCCGGAGGGTCCGCCCGTCTGCGCGGCTTTGAACTTCTTGCCGTTCGGAATGCCGCCGCCGATCTCCTCGATGATTTCGCGGAGGGTGGTGCCCATGGGAACTTCCACGAGGCCGACGTTGGTGATCTTGCCGCCGAGCGCGAACACCTTGGTGCCCTTGCTCTT
>CANQPO010000064.1 GCA_947625695.1 uncultured Clostridia bacterium
ACCGCCGCCGAAAGCATGGGCGTTTCCACGCCGAGCCTCTCCCCCGCTTTGACGACCGCGCCTGCCACGAAATCCACGTCGCACCGCCGCCCCGCCAAAAGGTCTTTGAGCATGCCCGAGCGGATGTCTCTGTGCTTTTTCATGGCGACAGGAAGAAGCATCCCCGCAAAGGGGGAAGAGAAGAGCTTCAAAATGTCGTGTCCGTTTTGCACGAGGCGCTTGCAACCCGCCGCCTTTGCGACGGAGATCGTCTCTTTCATGAGCGCGAGAACGAGTTTTTTGTGCTTTTTGGCAAGTTCGCCGAACGAAAGCGAGGAGATCGCCGACAGCGTGGAGAACGCCGCATTGACGACGAGTTTGCTGTATCTGATCTCGGCAAGGTCCCCCACCGTCACCGTAAAGGCGGACAAGAGAAGAATTTCAAGCTCTTTGAGCTTGTCCCCTCTGCCGAACGCGCCGAGCGCGAGACACATCTCTTCGGAAGTAAGTTTGATTTTGGCGGGCGCGGCGAGTTCCGCACCCCAGCCGAGTGCGCAGCCGTAAATTCTGTCCTGTCCGAGGACATTTGCAAGGCCCTCTTCGGGAAGTCCGTTCTGCACGGTGACGAGGGCTCCGTCCTTCTTCAAAAAGGGAGCCAAGAATGCGGCGATCGCGCCGTTCTCCCGCTGCTTGGTGGCAAGAAAGATGACGTCGTACTCTCCCTTCATCTCCCCGGGGAGGAGGGCGGAATACCCTTTCGCTTTAAGCGCGTTCACATGGGCGGCGTTGCGGGTGACAAAGTCGATAGCAAGAGCGGGGTTTGCCCGCACCAAGCCTGCGCCGAGGCTCGTCCCCATCGCGCCCGCGCCGTAAATACAAATTCTCATAAGTGCAGCAGCTCCTCCGCGATCTCTTCGGGCGATTTTCCCGTGCAATCCACGGTGACGTCGGCGTATTTTTCATAGAGCGGCACGCGCTCCGCATACAGTTCTTTCAAGGTGGCGATATTCCCCCGCATGACGACGCCGCGCGCCGTGAAGTCGGGAATGCGCTTTTCCACTTCCCGCTCGGGAAGCAGGAGATAGACGATTTTCCCGAGTGATTTCAAGTGCGCCATCGCCCTCTCCGAATAGACCGCGCTCCCGCCCGTTGCGATGACGGCGTTCTCCTCCTTGACAGAGCAGAGCACCTCTTCCTCCACCTTGAGAAAGCCCTCCGCGCCGAGGCGGGCGATGGTAGCGGAAAGGGGCTCCCTCGTGCGGGCGCGGATGAACTCGTCGCCGTCTGAGAAGGGACGGCCGCTCTTTTTTGCAAGGAGCTTCCCCACGCTCGTCTTTCCCGACGAGGGCATTCCGATGAGAACGACGCTTTTCATACTTTTTCCATTATAATGCTTCTTTTGGAAAAAGTCAACAATGCGCCCCTTCTCCGCCCGAAAAAAAGTTGACTTCTTGTTTTTCCCGCGCTATAATTGTGGTAATTCCATAGGGAGGAGAGAATATGAAAAAGAAAGTATCGCTTATCACCTGTCTGATGCTTGCCGCGGTCATGCTCCTTGCTTTTTGCGGGTGCAGTTCCTTCGGCGGCATCAAGTCCGCCTTTGAAAAAGAGGGCTACGAAGAAGCCGAGGTCTCTGAAGAGATCAAGGCGCTCTACGAGAGTTCGGAGGAGTACAAGAAAATTTCCGAAGTCGTCAAAATTCACGTCATGCAGAAAAAGTCCACGGGTGAGAGCGTGCTCGGCGACCTTGCAAACAAACTCACCGTCGCCATCATCGCGGAGTTCAATTCCAACGAGGACATGGAGCAGGCGCTTAAGGACCACGTGACCGACGCGGACGCGAAAAACGTGTATGACGAGCTCCAGAAGCTCGACGTTGTGAGCGGAAACTGCTTCCTGCTCTTCTACACCTCATCGGACGGGGCGAAAATTTTCAAAAACACCAAATAACCCCACTTCCCTTCCCATACGGAAGGGAATTTTTTTCGAATTTTCAAAATGTACCCAAAAAAAGTTGTCTTTCTTGCGGGGTTATGCTATAATATCTCCCGTATTCTGCTGAAAAAGGAAAAAGTACTATGAATTTCGGAGCATTTTTTGCAAGTTTATTGGCGCCGATCGACTATCTCGCCTACCGCGTAACGAGTTTGGTGCTCATCATCCTCATGTTTGTTGCCGCGCTTGCGGCGATCATCCTCGTCATGTTCCAACCCGGGAACTCTCAGGGCATCGACGCGCTCAGCGGCTCGAGCGAGACTTTCTACGGAAAGAACAAGGGAAAGTCCACCGAATCCATCTTAAAGCGTTGGACGGTCGCCTGCCTCGTCATCTTGGGGGTCTTGGCGGTGGTGTTCTTCATCATCTCCATCGAATCGCTTTGGGCATAACCGAAAAAAGACTTTTTACGGGCGGCGAAAAGCTGCCCGTTTTTTTGACTTGATATGAACGTAAAACACGCGTTGCTTGAAAAATTCAGGGACGGCTCCTTTGCCCTCTGCACCGACTACGAGATCGCAAAACTTCTGCGCCTCGGAAAGCGGGAGAGCGCGGGGCTTCGCGACATTCTCCTCTCCCTCTGCCGCGAGGGCGAGCTGCTTTCGGACAGCCGCTCCCGCTTCGGCACGGCGGAGCAATTCGGCGCGCGCAAAGGGGAATTCCTCGGCAACGAGCGCGGCTTCGGCTTCGTCTCTTTCGGGGACGGCTCGCCCGACCTCTTCATCCCCCGCCGCTCTACCTTCGGAGCCCTGCACGGAGACACCGTGCTCGCCTTCCGCGTGGAGGGGCGTTCGGACGACGAGGGGGAAATTCTCGCGATTTTGGACCGCGGCTGCAAAGAGACGGTGGGCGTCTACCGCCGCGAACGGCAGGCGGGCTACCTCGTCCCCGACGACAGGCGGCTGAGCGTGGAAATTTACATTCCCGCGGGCAAGCAGAACGGCGCAAAAAGCGGCTGTAAGGCGGTCGCAAGGGTGCGCTCCTTCGAGGGCAGGACCCCCGTCGGAGAGATCATAGAGGTCCTCGGGCGGGAGGGCGACTTCTTCACCGAAGAGCTCTCCCTCATCCGCGCCCATAAACTGCGCGAAGGGTTCCCCGCGGACGTTCTCTCGGAGGGAAAGAAGCAGGCGGAGCGAAAAATTTCGCAAACCGACCTAAAAGGAAGAGAGGACCTGAGAAATCAGCTCATCATCACCGTAGACGGCGAGGACACGCGGGACATCGACGACGCGATCTCCATCGAAAAACGGGCGGGGAAGTTCTATTTGGGCGTGCACATCGCCGACGTTTCGCACTACGTTTCGCGGGGGAGCCGCCTCGACGGGGAGGCGTTTTTGCGCGGGACAAGCGTGTACTTCCCCGACCGCGTCCTCCCCATGCTTCCCCCTTCCCTTTCCAACGACATCTGCTCCCTCAACGAGGGGGTGGACAGGCTCACCCTCTCCTGCTTTATGACGGTGGACGGGCGCGGGAACGTGATAAAAAAGAGGGTGTGCCCCTCGATTATCCGCTCCCGCCACCGCATGACCTATACCGACATGACAAAACTCGCCGAAGGCGACCCCGAGGCGGCGAAAAGATATCCCGATCTGCTTGAATTTGTTCAGATCGCTTCGGAACTCACCGTGATTCTCAAGCGGGCGCGGGAAGGGCGCGGCGGCATTGCGCTCGATGTGAAGGAGGCGAAAATTCTCTACGAGAACGGAGTCATCTCCATTCCCGACTTCGAGCGCACGATCTCCCACGAGATGATAGAACAGTTTATGGTGCTCGCCAACGAGAGCGTTGCCGAGCTCATGACGGAGAAAAAGGTCCCCTTTGTCTACCGCGTGCACGAGCCGCCGAGCGCGGAGAAGGCGCAAGGACTCCTCGCTTTCCTCTCAGAGGCGGGCATACGGGCGAACTTCAACACCGAAAAGGTGACCCCGCGCGACTATGCCGCCATTCTCTCCCGTCTCGAAGGGTCCCCTCTCTCTCCCCTCGTCAACCGCGTGATGCTCCGCTCCATGATGAAGGCGCGCTACTCGCCCGAGAACGTGGGACACTTCGGGCTCGCCTCCGACTGCTATTGCCACTTTACCTCCCCCATCCGCCGCTATCCCGACCTGTGCATCCACCGCATCATCAAGGATGCGCTGATAAGTCCCGCGGCGGCGAAAAAATACGAGAGTTTTGTGGTTGACGCCTCTATCCGTTCCTCGGAGTGCGAAAAGAACGCCACGGACGCAGAGCGGGAGGTGGACGCCCTCTATATCGTTGCATACATGCAGGACAAGATCGGGAAGAGGTACGACGCGACGATCTCGGGCATGAATTCCTACGGGCTGTTTGCGGAGCTTTCCAACACCGTTGAGGGGTTCATTCCCATCGACGCCCTGCCCGACGATTACTACGAATATCTCGAGGACAGGCACATTTTAAGGGGCACGAAGCATTCCTACGCGCTCGGACAGAAAGTAAAAATCGAGGTCACGGGAACAGATTGGGGCATGCGGAGGACGAACTTTGCACTGCTCGGAACAGGGAGTTTGAAATGAAGATCATTGCCGTAAACAAATCCGCCTCCTTTGAATATTTCATCGAGGAACGCTACGAGGCGGGCATTGTGCTCGAAGGGAGCGAAGTAAAGTCTCTGCGGAGCGGAAAGGCCTCCTTGGGAGAGTGCTTCTGCGAAGTGCGGGCGGGAGAGGTCATCGTGAAAAACATGCACATCGCCCTCTACGACAAGAGCGGGGCCTTCTCCACCAAGGACAGCCGCCGCGACAGAAAGCTGCTCCTGCACAGACAGGAGATCCATAAGATCGTGGGCAAGGTGCACGAAAAGGGATATACCCTCGTTCCCCTCAAGCTCTATTTTAAGGACGCGCTCGTCAAAATGGAGGTCGCGCTCTGCCGCGGCAAGCACACCTACGACAAAAAACAGGCGCTCAAGGCGCGAGACACAAAGCGCGACACCGACCGCGCCATCAAAGAAATGCTATAAATAATGTAAATCATTTGGAAACGGCGCGGCGGCGGAGGGCAAAATGCCCTCCGCCGCCGCGCCTTTATTCCGTTCTTCTCTCCTCGGGAAGAGACATGATATCCTCGAAGAGCTTGGTCACCACGCCGTTCCCGCCGAGCTCGTGGTAGGCCTCGTAGCTCCGCCGCGCAGACTCCTTGACGTAGATGGGACAGTACCCCCGCCCCATATATTTATCGTGGTACTCGATGAGCTGGTTGCGCAGAAGGCTCTGCACCCCCTCGTCGAGCGCCTTTTCCCGCTTGACTCCCTTCTTCCACTTGGTGACAAGAAAGGTGACGAGCCCGCCCGCGACAGAGGAGGCAAGGCAGGAGATCACACTCGACAAAAGCACGTCGTTCATGCCGTCACCTCCCGCGAGAGTTCCGCAAGATAGCTTTCGGGACGGTGGGAAGCGACCCCGCCCAAGCTGCGCTCCCGCCCGATGTGCAGAATTTTGCCCACGTGCCGATAGCCGAAAATGCGGGGCGGCAGGTGGGTGACGACGTCGCGGCAATTTCTCACGACGGTGAAGTTTTTGAAGCGCGCCTTCACCCTTCTATTCAAAAAACCCCAGAGCACGCGCGGACAGCCGAACCCGTAGCCCGCGATGTTTTCGGCGATGTCGGGGCGGTGATAGACGCAGTACTCGTGACACAGGAGCGCGAGCGCCGCGCCGTGCGAATAGCCCGAAATGACGATTCTTTTCACCCTTTTGTCGGCGATGTAGGGCGCGATGAGCGGCTCTACCGTCTTGAATACCCGCATAAATCCGCGGTGGACGAACCACAGCTCCCCCATTTTGCGGTAAGGCTTGGCGGGAAAATCGAGATTGTTTTTCCAATCGGTCGCGCCGTTGCTCTTTTCGAAGAGAAGATAAAGGGCGTCTTTTTCCCGCTCAACGAGATAGGACGCCGCATTTTCCTCAAGTTGCAGATAGGGCGCACGCAAGGTGCGCACAAACAGTTGATATAATTTCATTGGGTCCTCCCCCCTTTTTTCTCTCCTCTATTTTATCATACAAATGAGGCGTTTATGGGGATAGGTGCCATTTTTTTGCTCTTTTCCGCAAAAAAAGACCCGCCGCGGAGGGGCAGGTCCTTTTGTTTGACTTTTTGTTCTGCGCGCTTACTTGGTGTGAATGCGGATGCAGACGACGGTGTAAGGGGTAGCCGTGTAACCGAAGGTAGAGCCGACGCCGAGGGTGAATTCGCGGGGTTCCACTTCATACCCCAAAACGCCAAGGCGGTTGATCCCCTTGCCAGGATCCGAGCTCTTGCTCTCGAGAATGGTGCAATCGGCCACCGAATCGACCTTCGCGCCCGCAAGATCGACGTTCACCGTTCTGCGGCTGTCGCCCGCGTTGATGATCTTCACAATGATGTCCTTCGTCTTTTCGTCGTAGGTGACGGACTGATAAATACGGCTGACGTCCTTTGAGTTGGCGTCGATCCTCATGGTCGTCTCCAGCCCCTCTTTATAGGTCATAGTAGACTTGAGGAGATGGGTGCCCGAATTGTTCATGAACAGCTTCTGCACATAGTAGTTGGGGCTGAGCAGAAGCTCGGTGTTGGTGAAATACATCATGTCCACGCCCCACTGGTTCGCACCGTCGGCGCGATAGATGCCGTCGCAGACGCCGAACATGGGCGCATATGCCGCAAGGTCCACCACGTCGCCGTTGCGCTCAAGTCCCGTCATGTATGCCGCTTCCGAAAGAGCCGTCATCCAACTGTTCGTATCATACCAGCGCGACGACCCCGCGAAACTCGTTGCGGCGTTTGCCGAATATTCGCCGACAAACACTTTGTACGCCTTTTCGCCCGTGCGGTCATACTTGTCATAGAAGCAGGTCTCGGGCGTTGCATAGTACAGGAAGTCGTTATACCCCATATAATAATGGTGGTCCACCACGCCGTACTTCCCCCAACTGTCGATCTTGCCCGCGGTGCGGTACTCCTCCGCCGCGCTGTCGGCAAGATAAGCGCGGTATGCGCCCGTCCCGGGAAGAGCGTCCGAGAACACCATTCCGTTGCCGACGATGGGCTGAACATCGCCATAGACGGCGGGTTCCGCCTTCTGCTTCTCGTAGAAGGCCTCGAGGAATTTCTCGTAGTGACGGTAATATGTTTCGGTGAACTGCTCGTTCCCGACGCCGATGTACTTGACGTTGAAGGGTTCGGGATGGCCCATATCCGCACGGATCTTCCCCCACTTGCTGCTTGTACTGCCGTTGGCGAACTCGATGAGGTTGAGCGCGTCCTGCACGTAGTCCTCCGTCTCTTTGAGGTGGCGGCCCTTCATCTGCGTGCCGCGCTTGCTCGCGTCTGCCGCGCCCCCTTGGTCGGAGAAGCCGCAGTTGACGATGGGTACGGGGCTTGCGCCGATGTCCTCGCAGAGGAGGAAGTATTCATAGAACCCTACGCCGTAGTCCATGTTATAGCCCCAGAGGTCGAAGTTGTTGGAGCGGGTGATGTATTCGCCGTAGGTGGTCGTCTCCTTGGTCTTGCCGTCGGTATCAAGTTGATAGGTAAAGGCAGGTACGGTGTCGTCCCCCGCGTTGTTGCCGTTCTGGACGGCGCCGACGGAGTTCTTCCAATCGTACACCTCGAGGCAACGGCCCTGCGAATCCACCGTGGAGTTGTCCCCCTCGATGATGCAGCCACCCGGGAAGCGCATGAACTTGGGCGTTAAGTCTTTGACCGCATTATAAATATAGTTCTTGAAGCCGAGCGTGGAGTCGTTCGTCTCGAGCTGAACGGCGTCCACAAGGTAGGTGCCGGACTCACTGAACGTGATCTCGAATTGCAGACCCTCCGTCACAGTGTCGTCCGCCTTGAAGGTGCGCTGATACTTGACCCAGCCGCCCTTCTTTACCGAGAATTTGGTCGAACCGCAGTCCTTTTTCGCATTGGTGTCAAACATGCGCACGGTGACTTCGCAGTCCTCGTCCGCCTTGATGAATGCGGAGAAAGTGTATTTCGTCCCCTTCACAAAGGCAAGCGCGGGATATTGGTGCCCCTCGTTGACGATCCCGCCGCCCGCGTTTAAAACGTTCACCTTGGCGTAGTGGGGATTGACGTTCGTCCCGACGGTCGTATTGTGGTAGTTTTCGTCGGAAGAGAGCACGCCGTCGCTATCTTCCACCGTGAGGTCCGCGCCCGTCAGCGCTTTCCAATGGTTTTGATAGTTCGCGGTGTTGGCCCCTTGGTTGAGTTCCTCGAAATTGCCGTTGGCGAGCAGGTTGTCGTCGAGCGCATAGCCGGCGTAGTTGATGTCCTCGAGGAAAGTGCCGAAGAGAAGATCGGAGATGTCGAGAGCATTTTCTACCGTTTCCGCCTTGATCGTGACGTCGGGGTTGTCATAGGTGTCCCCCTTTACGTCCGCTCCGCAACCGGAGAGGCAGGAAAGGGCGAGCGCCCCGAGCGCCGCGCTCGAAAGGAGCGAAGTTACAAGTTTTTTCATAAAAATTTCCCCCTGAAAATTCTATCCAACAGTTTATCAAAATTTGAAAAATCTGTCAATACTTTTGGAAAAATTTTCTGAAACGACAATCTCCTGTTTGCGCTTTCGAGACAAAAAATCGGGTTTTTTGAATGATTTTACCTCAAAATTTATTTAGATAATTATCAAAATGAGGCAAAAAGTATTTAGATGATTTTCTAAATAAAGGACAAAAGCAAAAATCGTTCCTCAAAAAAGCGATTTCCGCAACGAAAGTGATTGACAGAGAATATCGGTTGTGATATAATTGGAAAAACAAGCGGATGTGGCGAAATTGGCAGACGCGCAGGTTTCAGGTTCCTGTGGGAGACCATGCAGGTTCAAGTCCTGTCATCCGCACCAAGTCAGTATAATCCGAACCAAATACTCGTAACGAGTGAATGGTTCGGATTTACTTTTTATTTATGAGCATAGTTTCGGGCTTGATTTATGCGGAGTTTTATGCTATAATATTAGAACGATAAACAGGAATTCGGATGGTAAGTTTATGAAAGAAGTAAAAATCGAGAAATGCCCGTTTTGCGGCGGAGAACAAATGATTGAAACAATAGTTGATTCTTATGGTGGCGTATACCTAAATCCTGTGTCGAAAGGTGGTTTGCGCAGTGTGGCACTTTTTGCAACAGTTTGTCGCGATTGCGGAAGCGTAATCCGAACATTTTGTAAATATCCCGAAAAGCTATATCCCAAAAAAGAGCGGAGGGAGTAAAAAAGCAAATTTCGGTTGATTATGGGTTGGTTTAATTATTACGGGCTGATTGCGGTTGCGATCATCATGATACCGAATATCGTCAGTGCGGCAACCGATAAAGGCTTGTTTGAAAATCGATTTGACAACAAGGTCATTCTTGTTTTGGAGCAAATCGGGCGCTTTGGCTGTATGGCGTTTATGATTTTCAATATCCCGTATACCTATTCTGACTTTTGGTTTGATTCCGCCCTCATCGTTTATTTAACCGTCAACGGAACGTTACTTGCCCTGTATCTTTTGGGTTGGATACTTTACCGTAAGGGGCGCGGCAAGGCAAAAATGCTTTGGCTTTCCATAACGCCCACCGTGCTTTTTGCGTTCAGCGACATTATGGTATTGTCGATTCCGCTAATGCTTTGTTCGCTGATTTTCGGGATAGGTCATATTACGGTAAGTTATAAAAATATTGAGCAATAAATTTCAATTTTGCCGCACGGACGACGGTCATCTATACTATAGGTATAGCACACTATACTTATTGCACGCCGCTCCATAAGTTTCGTGTGCCCTGCGGGGCTGTTAGTCCACGCAAGAAGAAAGGGTTTTAGGGGAAATCTTCCCCTAACGAGGACGACGTTAAGTCGGGCGTTTGGCTTGCCAAATGCGTACCTCGCCATTCTAAATCGAAGCAGAAAATATTTTCGGATATATGACGA
>CANQPO010000065.1 GCA_947625695.1 uncultured Clostridia bacterium
ACACCACCGCGGCGACGAGAAGAAGAATGCTCCCCGCCATGGAAATTTGCCACAGACGGCTCTCCTTCCGCTTTGCAAAGAGGGCGTAGAAGAGCCCGACGAAGGAGCGCAGAAGGATGACCCCCGTCAGGACGTAATAGAGCGTTGCCGCTTTGTCGCTCTGCACGAACAGCCACACGGCAAGGGCGATGAGCCCCGCGGCGCAGACGATCTGCAATACTCCTCCCCGTCCCAAAAAGGCGGAGACGATGAGAAGAACGGCGACGACGGCGAGCGCGGCCCCCGCTGCGACGCCAAGGGCGGTCTCCCTTCCGGCAGGGACCGCAAACAGGACGATCCCCGCCGCCAAGAGGAGCGCAATGGGGAACAGGCTCCCCCATCGGAAGAGGCGCAAAAACCCCTTCCTCTTTCTTTTTTTAGCCTTTTCTTTTTTCATCAGAGAAGGGACTTGTAGAGCGCGACGATGTCCTCATAGGTGGGTTCCTTGGGGTTCCCGGGACGGCAGGCGTCGGCCATGGCGCTCTCTGCGAGGAAGGGAATATCCTCTTCCTTGACGATGTTTTTCAAATTCTGCGGAATGCCGACGTCGCGCGAGAGGGCGGCGACCGCTTCGACCGCTGCGGCGCGGTACTCTTCTTGGGTCATGTTTTCGGTCCCCTGCACCCCCATCGCCTTGGCGATGTCGCGGTACTTTTCCCCCGTCGCCTCGGCGTTATACGCCATGACGGTGGGCAGAAGAATGGCGTTTGCAACGCCGTGCGGCGTGTCGTACACCGCGCCGAGCGCGTGCGCCATGGAGTGTACAATGCCGAGCCCCACGTTGGAGAAGCCCATGCCCGCGATGTACTGCCCGAGCGCCATGCCCTCTCTCCCCTCTTTTTCGCCCCTGACGGCGGCACGGAGAGACTTTGAGATGATTTCGATCGCCTTTAAGTGGAACATATCCGTCATCTCCCACGCGGCCTTGGTGATGTAGCCCTCGATGGCGTGGGTGAGCGCGTCCATGCCCGTCGAAGCGGTGAGCCCCTTGGGCATCGTGCTCATGAGGTCGCTGTCCACAATGGCGACGACGGGAATGTCGTGCACGTCCACGCACACGAACTTGCGCTTTTTCTCGACGTCGGTGATGACGTAGTTGATGGTGACTTCTGCCGCCGTTCCCGCCGTGGTGGGAATGGCGATGAGGGGCACGCAGGGATGTTTGGTGGGCGCAACGCCTTCGAGGGAGCGCACGTCCGCAAACTCGGGATTTGCGGCGATGATACCGATCGCCTTGGCGGTGTCGATGCTCGAGCCCCCGCCGACCGCGACGAGGCAGTCCGCTCCGCTCTTTTCATAGGCGGCGACCCCCGCTTGCACGTTCTCGATGGTGGGATTGGCCTTGATGTCCGAATAAATTTCGTAAGGAATGCCCGCCTCTTCCAAAACGTCGGTCGCTTTTTTTGTAACGCCGAACTTCAGAAGGTCGGGATCGGAGCAGACGAACGCCTTTTTCAGCCCCCTTCCCTTGATCTCCGCCGCGAGTTCCCGAACGGACCCCGCGCCGTGGTAACTTGTTTCGTTGAGAATAATTCTTGCCATAGATAAACCCCCTTGCCCTTCTTGGAAGGGCCGCATTTATTATAGCACTTCGCGCGGAGGATGTAAAGATTTTCGGCAAAT
Organism: uncultured Clostridia bacterium; assembly: GCA_947625695.1. Lineage (GTDB taxonomy): Bacteria > Bacillota > Clostridia > Christensenellales > Borkfalkiaceae > Gallimonas. The sequence goes on from CANQPO010000065.1 coordinate 1,663, forward strand.
TTTTATACGAAAAGAGGAGAGCGTTGCGCCCTCCCCTTCCCGAAGATTTTATGGAGATTATATGAATGAACTATTTTTTCCTCTGCGCGCAGTGGGGACAGCCGCCGCTGCAGTTTGAACAGCCGCAGTCGCATCCCCCCTTGCCCTGCTTTTTGCGGACGATCTGCCATACGACGACGCCCAACACAAAGCAAGCCGCAAGTACGATGATGAGAATTTCATACCAAGTCATTTAATTTTCTCCTCCCGAGATCGCCGCCTCCGCTGTAAGCTCCTCCGAAAGTTCTGCTTTCACGGGGTGCTTTTTGTTCCAAAGAATAATTCCGCACACGGCCGCCGCAACAACGGCGAGCACGATGAACACCGTCCACCACCAGCTGCCGACGAGGTAGATGACCGTGCCGACGATGTAGGAGGTGACGAGCCAGAAGAGGAGGGTCCACGCGAACTTGCCCTTGGGAAGCTCGGCCTTTGCCGTGGCGCACGCCGCAAAGCAGGGAATGGTGACCATGTTGAAGGCGATGAAGGAGATGAGCGCGGGAATGGTGATGCCCGTTGCCGTGATCATCGTCACCGCCTCCATCACGCCCTCCTCGGTCGCAATGTACGCCCCCGCGACGGACGCGGCGAGCGTGCCGAAGGTTGCGATGACGTTCTCCTTAGCGACGAGCCCCGTGAGCGCGGCGACTGCGAACACCCAGCCCGCCGTGCCGAGCTGCGAACCGAACCCAAGCGGCGTAAACAGCGGCTGAATGAGCATGCCTATGGAGCCGAGAATGCTGTTTTCCATGTGCAGGTTGACGAGAATGGTCTCTCCCTCGTATTCGATCTCCTCAGGCAGGAAATGCCAATTCCAAGAGAAGTTGGAAAGGAACCAGATAACGATCGTGGAGGCGAAGATGATGGTGAACGCCTTTTTGACGAAGTGCTTTGTCTTATCCCACAGGTGGATCATCAGCCCCTTGAAAAGCGGCGCATGGTAGGCGGGAAGTTCCATGATGAAGGGCGGGACTTCGCCTCGCATGGTGGTCGAGCGCATCAAAATGACACAGACGATCGCCGTCACAATGCCGATGAGGTACATCGAATAGGTGATGAGATCGGCATTCCCCACGCCGAACGCCGTGACGATGCCCCCCGCAATGGCGGTGAGAATAGGCAATTTCGCACCGCAGGAGAACATGGGGATGACGCGGATGGTCGCCGTGCGCTCGTTGTCGTCGGCGAGCGTCCTCGTGTTGATCATGGCGGGAAGGGAACAGCCGAAGCCCATGATCATGGGCATGAAAGCCCTGCCCGAGAGCCCGAAGCGGCGGAAGATGCGGTCGAGAATGAACGCGACGCGCGCCATGTAGCCGCTGTCCTCCAAGATGGAGAAGAAGAGGAAGAGAACGAGAATTTGCGGCAGGAAGCCGAGCACGGCGGAGAGCCCTCCCCAAATGCCGTCGCCCACAAAACTCCCCACCCATAAGGGCGCGTTTGCGGTGGCGAGGGATAAAAGTTCCCCTACCCAATCGAGGCACCACGTCCAGAGGTTGGTGATGATGACGCCCGGGGAGAACACCGCGCCGTCATAGAAGCAGGCGACGAGGGTCGTCCACGCGTTCTCCTCCCATTCGAGCCCCCCTTCCGCAGCCGACTTGAAGAGGGTGGGAAGTTTTCCGCCCGAAATGGCGCTGATGAAGAAGAGGTCCTCCGAGAAGGTAAGGTGGAAGATGGCAAACAGAATGACGAGGAAGATGGGAATGCCCCAAATTTTGTGGGTGAGCACCTTATCCGCCTTGTCGCTCTTGGTGAGCACTTCCCCCCGCTTTCTCCGCTCGTAGGCGGTGGAATAGTTCGCCGAGATGTACTTATAGCGCGCGTCCGCGACGACCGCTTCAAGGTCGGTCCCGAAGGTGTCGTCCTCGAAGGTCGCCTTGAACGCCTCCACCATGGAGAGGAGTTCGGGGTGCATCTTCACTTCGATCTCGTCCATTTCGGCGAGTTTCACGGCATGGAAGAGAGGCGCGTCCACCTTTGCTCCCTTCAGGGCGATACTCACGTCCCGCACGAGGTGGGCGATGGGAGAATCGCGCAGAACGGTCGTTCCCTCCCGCGGCGATTTGGAAATTTTGATGGCTCTGTCCATCAGCTCTTTGATGCCCGTATTTTTGAGGGCGGAAATCTCCACGACGGGGAGCCCGATCTTCTTTTCAAGCTCCTTCGCGTCGATCCTGTCCCCCGCCTTCTCCACGGCGTCCATCATGTTGAGGGCGATGATGACGGGCACGTCGATCTCCATGAGCTGGGTGGTGAGGTAGAGGTTGCGCTCTAAGTTGGTCGCGTCCACGATGTTGATGACGCACTCGGGCTTTTCTTCGAGGATGAAGTTGCGGGAGATGACTTCCTCGGGCGTATAGGGAGAGAGGGAGTAGATCCCGGGAAGGTCCACGATCTGCACGGGTTCCTCTCCCCGCTTATAGGTCCCCTCCCGCTTATCCACGGTGACCCCGGGCCAGTTGCCGACGTAGGCAGTGGAGCCCGTCAGAAGGTTGAATAGCGTTGTCTTTCCGCAGTTGGGGTTGCCCGCCAATGCAAACTTTTTCATGCTTTCACCTCCATCGTTACGAGTTCCGCCTCCGTCTTGCGCAGGGTAAGTTCATACCCGCGGATGGTGACCTCCAACGGGTCCCCTAAAGGCGCTTTTTTGCGGAGAAGGACTTCGGCCCCGGGCGTGACCCCCATGTCGAACAGCCTCCTTCTGAGTTTTCCTTCGCCCGAGACGGTCTTGATGACCCCCCTCTCGCCGACCGAAAACTCGTTGAGATTTTTCGTCATTTTCTATGTTACCTCCGATGAATTTTTTGAGTTAGCAACCGCGAACTCACGGTCAAAAGAAATTGCACACTTATGTGCGCAAAATTTTTAAGCGACGTAAATGCGGCTTGCGAGGTTCCTATCGAGCGCGAGCCGCCCGTCCTTCACCATGCAGACCGCGCTCCCCCCGCTCGAGGAGAGCACCGTGATGGTGGAATCTGCAATCACCCCCAAATTTGCGAGGTGCTTTTTGGTTTTTTCGTCCACGATGATCTTGACGATCTTCATTTCCTGCCCCACGGGCGCAAGCAATAACGGCATATTTTATTCCTTGAAATGCTCTTTCATGCACGAGTTCGTTATTGCGAACCAACTGTCCGAAAAAAATTCGCATTTTTTGTGCCTTTGGTTCGGCTATGCGAACTCGCGTCCTTCAAAAAAACGCTCTTCTCGCGCTTTTTCGCCCATATTCTATCACAATCCTATGCGCCTGTCAACTGTTTTTCGCCCCTTTTTGCAAAAAAGTTCGCCATTGCTAACTGATTTTTTTGCGGGGGTACGCGGGAGAATACTTGGCGCCCCTTTAGGGGAGCTGTCACGAGCTTGCGAGTGACTGAGGGGTTTTCCGAGAGTATGAGAGAATCCTTTCCCCCGCTTCGCGGGTACTTTCCCTAAAAGGGACAGCAAGCGACGAAGTTGAAATCTCTACCTTATTTTTCAAATTGTCATGTCGAGCGAAGTCGAGACATCTCTACCGCATTATAAGGCGAGATTTCTCCACGCGCCGCATAGCGGCTTGGTCGAAATGACATAATTAAGAACGCGGGGCGAAATGACATATTTGGAACAACGCAGACGAAAGAAGCTGTCCCTCACTTCCTTTTCGGTTCCAAAAATCGGATGAGGCGGAGGACGCCGAAAACAAGCAAAGCAATGGCGATAACGCCGAACACGATCAAATACACATAACTATAAGGCAAGGTATCAAACAGAATAAACAGCTGACCGAATTCGACCCTGCCGAGCTGCATAATGACGATAAAGGGCGCGACTGCGATAATGGGAATTACAAGGGTAAACACGATCCGCAAACTCTTTTTTTTGAGGCAAGACGCGATCATCCCCGCCCCGAAAATGCCCACGCCGAGAATGAGCGCAAGCAGTTCCCCCTGCCAACAGGTCATAACGGGAGCTTCGCTTTCCTCAAACACAAAGATCCATTCCCCCGACGAAATAAGCACGATGAGGGCGATAATGAGGAAAAAGACCGTGAGGACCACCGCAAAGATGACAATGGACAGCACCGTCGTCAGCAAGACAGACAGGAAGAAGAACCCCGTTTTGCGCCTTCCTCCGATGGGGAGCAGGTTAAAAAGGGAGGGACGGACGCGCGCGGTGATGCAGAGCGCAATGACCGTTAAATACGCGAAAGCGAAAAAGCAGAGGGTGAAGGGAATGCTACTGCCGCCGACAAAGCTCACCCCCCAAATCAGAAGCAGCATGGAAGTACTGGGCGGCCACATTTTCCCCGCCACCCCCTGCGTTTCGTTGGGGCCGAAGTTGAGCGCCATATAGTACGTCCAAAAGCCTACCTTTTTCTCCGAATTTTCGGTCATTTTCTCCGTCATTTTCTCTCCTCCCCGAGCAGGTGCACAAAAATTTCCTCCACCGTCGGCGTCTTGACAAGCATATTCTCCCCGCTCACTTCCCTCTGTTTTGTGAGGAAAGTATAGCCGAACATCGACTTCTGCACGCCGACCGCCTCCCCTCTCATCTCCTCCGAAAGCTCGGGGACCTGCACGAGGCGGTAGCTCTCGCACAGCTTCTCCTTCTCCTCGGCAAGCAGAATTTTACCGTCCTGCAGAAAGACGAGGTAGTCGGCGATTCTATCGAGGTCCTCGGTGATGTGGGTGGAAAAGAGCACGGTGTGCCCTTCGTCGAGCATGAACTCCTGTATAAGGTCGATGACGACTCCCCTGTCGTAGGGGTCTACCCCCGAAGTGGGCTCGTCGAGGAGGAGAATGTCGGGCCTTTGGCAGAGGGCGAGAATGAGCCCGAATTTGCGCTTCATGCCCGTTGAGAAGGTCCTTACGGCTTTCTCCTCGGGGAGCCCGAACTTCTGCATGAGCCCGTGATACCTCTCCTCGTCGAAGGCGGGATACATGCCCTTCATGATCTTCAAAAGCCGCTTGGGCTTGATTGCGCTGCTGAAATGGGGAGAATCGAACACGCACGCGATCTTGCGCAAGACCTCCGTCTCGTTGCCGAAAAAGGGAATGCCGCCATATAAAATATTGCCCGACGCCTCTTCCTGCCTCATGATCGCCTTGATGAGGGTGGACTTTCCCGCGCCGTTCCGCCCCACGAGCCCCGTCACGCACCCGCGGGGCACGTTTAAGGTCACATTCAATTTGAAACTCCCGAAGTCCACGGCGAGATCGTTTATCTCAAGACCGTTCATCCTTTTCCTCCATGATCTCCTGCACAATTTTTCCGAACTGCTCGGGCGACACGCCGCATTCTGCCGCAAACCGCTTTGCACTGCGGAGCTGTTCTTTCAGCCGCTCCGTCTTGCCATTTACAAGGTCGTCCTCCCGCTTTTCGGAGACAAATACCCCCTTCCCCTGCACGGCATACAAAAAGCCCTCGGCGATGAGGTCGTCGTAGGCGCGCTTTGCCGTGATGACGCCGATCGTGAGTTCCTTTGCAAGCACACGGATGGAGGGAAGAGCCTCCCCCGCATTGAGCTCGCCCGAAAAGATCTGCGCACGGATCTGATATTCGATCTGCTCGTAGAGCGGACCCGCTTGTAAATTGAGCTGAATGTGCATGTTGCTCCCAACAGTTTCTACTGTTATTATACAGTAGATACAGTACTCTGTCAAGGGGTTTGGAAAACTTTTCCGAAATTTTTCCTCTGTGAAAATATCGTTCATAGTTGACAAAAATTTTTGCAAATTCTTAAAATTTTTTTCAAAATCGACTTGTTTTTTCCAAAAAAATCTGTTATAATATATTCCTTATAAATATAAGACGGATATTTTTCATAACATAACGGAAGATAACAGGTCATGCTGGATAGATTTTACGACTACATCGGCGCGAACTCCCACGTTCCCGTCGTCATCATCTGCATCGCGATCATGTTGCTTGCGGGATTTTTGGGCACGCGGATCACCAAACTTTTAAAGCTCCCCAACGTCACCGCCTACATTCTCGTGGGCATACTCCTTGGGCCCTACTGTTTCGACCTCGTGCCCGAATACGTCTCCTCGGGCATGGACTTTATCTCGGACATCGCGCTTGCCTTCATCGCGTTCAGCGTGGGCGAGTATTTCCGCTTCTCCACCCTCAAAAAGAACGGGCCGCAGGTGGTGGTGATCACCCTCTTCGAGGCGCTCCTTGCCTCGGTGCTCGTGTTTGTGCTCACCTTCTTTATTCTGCGCCTCGGGCTTGCGTTCTCCATTATTTTGGCGGCACTCGCCTCGGCGACCGCTCCTGCCTCCACGATGATGACCATCCGCCAGACCCACGCCCGCGGGGACTTTGTGGACACCCTCTTTTCGGTGGTTGCCCTCGACGACGTGGTGAGCTTGCTCGCGTACAGCGTTGCGGTGTCCGTCGCGCTCGCTACCCTCGGGAACGGCTTTTCGGCAAGCGACGTTCTTTTGCCCATTGCGTGGAACATCATGATGATCGCCATCGGAATCGGTTGCGGGTTCCTCCTCAAATTCCTCATGGCGAAGCGCTCCACCGATAACCGCCTCATCGTCTCCATCGCGCTCCTGTTTGCGATCTGCGGCATCGGCGCGGCGGTGGACGTCTCCCCTCTCCTCGGCTGCATGGCGATGGGCACGGTGTATATCAACATCTCGGGCGACGACAAGCTGTTCAAACAGCTCAACTACTTCTCCCCGCCCATTCTTCTTTTGTTCTTCGTGAAGTCGGGCATCGGCTTCCGCCTCGACGCGCTCGTCAGCACCGAGCACTCCTTGGGCGGCGTGCCACTACTTGTCATCGGCATTCTCTATTTCTTTGTGCGCGTTGCGGGGAAATACCTCGGCGCGTTTGCGGGGTGCGCCATCGTCAAAAAGCCCAAAAACGTGCGCAACTATTTAGGGCTCGCCCTCTCGCCGCAGGCGGGGGTGGCCATCGGCCTTGCCGCGCTCGGCGCGCGCGTGCTCGGCGGGGACACGGGCAGCATGCTCGAGACGATCATTCTCTCCTCGAGCATTCTCTACGAACTCGTGGGGCCCGCCCTTGCAAAGCTATCCCTCTATCTCTCGGGCTCCTACGGGGACCGCGCCCCTGCGGAAAGCGCCGAAGGAGAGGGAGCCGAGGCGGTGAAAAAGCCGCCGACAAGGGAAGAGCAGGTCGCCTCGCTCAAGGAACAGCTCTTCACCCTGCAAAAGCAGCTTGCCGTCAAGGAATACGCGCGCTCTCCCGAGGAAGAGGCCTTCCTCGAGGCCACGGAGCCGCCACCCGAACAAGACGAGTCCTCCGAGACCTCGGCGGGCTCCGAATATAACCGAAGAAAATTTATCAACAAGAGGTAACCTATGCCAACCGATTTTATTGCAGACCTTCTCGGCGAATGGTCCGTCGAAGTCAACATCGCGTCCACGGCGCTTAAGACCGTGCTCGTCATCATCATGGCAGTCGTGCTCGGCTGCGAACGTTCGCGCAACCGCCACGCGGCGGGACTGAGGACCCTCATCGTGCTCTCCATCGGCTCGATGTTCGCGGGGATCGGGGATATCTACTTTATCACCGTCCTTCATGTGGGATTTTCCTTCCTGTCGGCGGCGGTGTTCATCGGCATCTCCATCATCACCGCAAACACCATCATCTTCTCCTCCAAAAACCAAATCATGGGGCTGACGACCTCGGTGGGCGTTTGGGCGATGTCCATCATCTCCGCCATGCTCGGCTTTGGGCTGTACACGGCGGCGCTCATCGGCTTTGCCGCCCTCATGGTGGGGCTCCTCGCCTTCTCGAAGATGGAGACGTACATCAAGAACAAGTCCAACCATTTTGAAATTCATCTGGAACTCAAATCGCGCGGGAGCCTGCAGGACTTCATCACGATGGCGCGGGAATTCGGCCTCAAGATCGACAATCTCGAAGTCAACCCCGCCTATGCGAACTCTGGGCTGAGCGTTTACACCGTGCGGCTGACGATCGCGGGCAAGGAACTGAGAAAAAAGAGCCACAACGATATCATCGAAGCCCTCTCCGTGCTCGACTGCGTCTATTACGTCGAAAAGATCGGCTGAGAAGCTGTAAATATTTGCACAAAAAAAGAACGGGCGGAGGGTGGCTTCCATAGGGATTTTATGAATAAGCGGTTTGGCGGTTTGTCAAACCGCTTATTCTATTGTTCCTGTT
>CANQPO010000066.1 GCA_947625695.1 uncultured Clostridia bacterium
GAAAACACCCTCGTGATCGGCTACACCCTCTACGCACCCATGAACTATAAGGACGAGAGCGGCAAGCTCATCGGGTTCGACACCGAATTTGCCGAAAAAGTGTGCACGGAACTCGGTTATACCCCGAAGTTCCAGCTCATTGATTGGGAGCAGAAAATTTCCGAGCTCGAGAGCAAGAAGATCGACCTCATCTGGAACGGCATGACGATCACCGACGAGCTGAAGGAGAACATTGCGATCTCCGACCCTTACCTCGAAAACAAGCAGGTCGTGGTGATGAAGCTCGAGGATAAGGACAAATATACCGACGTTGCGAGCGTGGGCGCCGCCGCAAGCATCGCCGTGGAGAGCGGTAGCGCGGGCGAGGCGACCGTGACGGACAACGGCTACACTTCCAAGCTCAACAAGATGACGGCGCAGTCCGACTGCCTGCTCGAGGTAAAGACGGGAAGCTCGGAAGTTGCCATTATCGACTATACCATGGCAAAATCCATGACGGGCGAAGGCACCGACTATACGGACCTCACCTACGTAGATGTGGGATATGCCGAGGAGGAATACGGCGTCGGCATGCGCAAGGAGGACGCGGAGCTTTTGAAGCAGATCAACGAACTCATTGCAAAGTATAAACAGGACGGCACCCTCGACGGGCTCGTGAAAAAGTATTTGGTATGACCTCTTTCTGGAATGTGACCCTCGCCCTCCTCGAAGGGTTCGGCTCGACTTGCCTGATTTTTGCGGCGACGCTGGTGTTTGCGATTCCTTTGGGACTTCTCGTGACCTTCGGCTCCATGTCCCGCTTCCGTCCTCTCAGATGGCTGATGCGGACGATCGTATGGGTCGTGCGGGGAACGCCGCTCATGCTGCAACTCATTGCAATCTTCTACGGCCCCGCCCTTCTCTTCGGGATCGACGGCTTCGACCGCGTCCCCGCCGTCATCGTGGCGTTTGTCATCAACTATGCGTGCTACTTTTCGGAAATTTATCGCGCGGGGATAGAGGGCGTTCCGCGCGGACAGGCGGAGGCGGGGCAGGTGCTCGGCTTGAAAAAGTCGCAGGTGTTTTTTCACATCACCCTCATCCAGCTCATCAAGCGGATCGTGCCGCCGATGTCCAATGAGATCATCACCCTTGTGAAGGACACCTCCCTTGCGCGTATCATCAGCGTGACGGAGATCATCTTGGTCGCGCAGGAGTACACGCGGCAGGGGCTTATATGGCCCCTCTTCTACACGGGAGTATTCTATCTGCTCTTCGTGGGCGTGCTCACCCTCCTCTTCCGTCACACCGAAAAGAAATTGGAGTACATTAAGATCTGATGGAATTTTTACATGTGGAAGGCTTCCGCAAGCAATTTGCGGGAACCGAAGTGCTCAAGGATATCAATTTCGACCTGCCCAAGGGAAAAATTCTCGCGATCATCGGGCCGTCGGGCGGCGGAAAGACGACCCTCTTGCGCTGTTTGAATTTTCTCGAAACGCCCGACGAGGGCAAGGTGTATTTGGACGGCGAGCTCCTTTCTGACGCGAAAGTTTCCTACTCCCAAAAGGAGCGGCGGGAAAAGCAACTGAAGTTCGGGCTGGTGTTCCAAAGCTTTCACCTCTTCCCCCACCTGACGGCAATCGAGAACATCCTCCTCGCGCCCAACCTGCTTGCAAAGGACCGCGTGAAGGAACAATTCAAGGAGCGTAAAAAAGCCGCAAAGGGAGCTGCACGCAAGACGCTGAAAAAAGAGGAAAAGCAGGCGTTGAAGAAGCTCTCCGCGGAGAACAAACGGCACGCCGAGGAACTGCTAAACCAAGTGGGGCTCTCCGAAAAACGGGACAGCTACCCCTCCCAGCTCTCGGGCGGACAGCAGCAGCGGGTCGCCATCGCGCGGGCGCTCGCCCTCTCCCCCGAGGTGCTCTGTTTCGACGAGCCCACGTCCGCGCTCGACCCCGAGCTGACGGGGGAAGTCCTCAAAGTCATCCGCGCGCTCAAGGGAAGAACGCTCATCATCGTCACCCACGAAATGGCGTTCGCGCGGGAAGTTGCGGACTATGTGCTCTTCATGACGGACGGTGTAATCGAAGAGCGCGGCGCCCCCGACGAGGTATTTTTACACCCTCAAAAAGAAAAGACAAAAGCATTTCTCAAACATATGGAGGAATATCATGACGAATGAAGAATACATCCGCGAAAACCGCGAACTGTTCGAGGCGATCCTCTCGCTTCAGACGATCGAGGACTGCGGCTTCTTCTTTCAGGACCTGCTCACCTACAACGAAGCGCTCTCCATGAGCCAGCGGGTGAAGGCGGCAAAACTGCTCCTTGCGGGCGAGACGTATGAACAAATCACCGCGGAGACGAACATCTCCTCCGCGACGCTTGCGCGGGTCTCCAAATGCGTCCGCTTCGGCGAGGGCTACAAGCGCGTCTTAAAAGGTTAAGTCAAGCAGGAAAAAACATCCCGCAGGCTCTGCGGGATGTTTTCGTGCGCTTTTTTGTACGCTTTTTTATTCGAGCTCGAATGCGCCCGTGTACAGGCGGTAATACTGCCCCTTCATGTCGATGAGCTGGTCGTGCGTGCCGCGCTCGATGATACGGCCGTGGTCGAGCACCATAATGACGTTGCTGTTCTTGACGGTGGAGAGGCGATGGGCGATGACGAACACCGTTCTCCCCTCCATGAGCTTATCCATGCCCCGCTGCACGATCGCCTCGGTGCGGGTATCAATGGAGGAAGTCGCCTCGTCCAAGATCATCACGGGCGGGTCGGCGACCGCCGCGCGGGCAATGGAGAGCAGCTGCCGCTGTCCCTGCGAGAGATTCGCGCCGTTCTGGTGGAGCATCGTGTTGTACCCCTCGGGCAGGCGGGTGATGAAATCGTCCGCGCCCGCGAGTTTGGCCGCCGCAATGCACTCTTCGTCGGTTGCGTCAAGCCTGCCGTAGCGGATGTTGTCCATGACCGTGCCCGTGAACAGGTTGGTGTCCTGCAGTACCATGCCGATAGAGCGGCGCAGGTCCGCCTTCTTGATCTTGTTGAGATTGATACCGTCGTAGCGAATTTTGCCGTCGGCAATGTCGTAGAAGCGGGTGATGAGGTTGGTGATGGTCGTCTTGCCCGCGCCCGTTGCGCCGACGAACGCCACTTTCTGCCCGGGACGGGCGTAGAGGCTCACGTCGTGGAGCACGATCTTTTCGGGATCGTAGCCGAAGTTGACGTCAAAGAGACGCACGTCGCCCTCCAAACGGGTATAGGTGAGGGTGCCGTCGCTGTGCGGGTACTTCCACGCCCAAATGCCCGTGCGCTCCTCGCACTCGACGAGCTGTCCGTCCACCTCTTTTGCGTTGACAAGGGTGACGTACCCCTCGTCGGGCTCGGGTTTCTCGTCGATGAGCGCAAACACACGCGCCGCGCCCGCAAGGCCCATGACGACGGAGTTCACCTGGTTGGACACCTGGTTGATGTTGTTGGAGAACTGCCTCGTCGCCTGCAAGAATGCAACGATGAGGGCAATGCCCGCAAGCCCCGCAAAGGTCTCGAGCTCAGGGTCGAAAAACGCCCCAATCGAGAAATTCTTGATGTTGTTGATGTTGAAGATACAACCGACGAGCGCGACGATGACATACAGCACGTGCCCGATGTTCCCCAAGATGGGCATGAGCATGTTCGCATAGGCGTTTGCGTAGGTAGTCTGCTCGCACAAGATGTCGTTGTACTGGTCGAAGTCGTGCTTCGCCGCCTCCTCGTGGCAGAACACCTTTACGACCTTCTGCCCGTTCATCATCTCCTCCACAAAACCCTCGGTGCGCGCGACCGCACGCTGGGAGGCAAGGAAGTACTTGCCCGCTCCCCCGCCGACGACCTTCGTCACAAACAAAATGGCGATGACGCACCCGAGCACGATAAGGAGCAGGTATGCGCTGTAGTAGAGCATGATAAAGAAGAGTGTCAGCACCATGATGCCCGACGTGAGCAGCTGCGGCAGAGACTGCGAGATGAGCTGGCGCAGCGTGTCGATATCGTTGGTGTAATAGCTCATGATGTCGCCGTGGCTGTGGGTGTCGAAGTAGCGGATGGGAAGGTCCTGCATGCCGTTGAACATCGACCCTCTCATCTTTTTGAGGTACCCCTGCGTGATGATTGCCATGAGCTGTTTGTCGATCGCACCCGAGATGAGCGAGATGACATACAGACTGATGAGCACCAGCATGGTGGAAGTGATCTGCCACCCGACGGTATCCCAGCCGAGAGACTGATCGAGCGCTTCGCCGACGATCGTAAACACCCGCTGCATGAAGATGGTTGGAAGAGCGGAGATGATGGCGTTGAACACGATGCACACAAGCGCCGCGGTCGCCATCTTCGGATAGAAGTGGAAGAGGGACTTCATGATGCGCTTGAACGTCCCCTTGGGAGCGGACGGACGGCGCATGTTTCTGTTGCGGTTATTCGGCATCTTCGTTACCTCCTTCGTCCATCTGCGCGAGGGAAGTGATCGCCTTGCCGCCCTTGTTCTGCGTGGTGTAGACTTCGGTATAAATGGCGTTCTTGTGGAGAAGCTGTTCATGGGTGCCGATGGCGTCGATGTGCCCCGCGTCCATGATGATGATGCGGTCGGCGTCCTCCACCGAGGAAGTGCGCTGGGCGATGATGATCTTCGTCGTCGAAGGAATGTATTCGCGGAAGGACTTGCGGATGAGCGCGTCGGTGTGGGTATCGACGGCGCTCGTCGAGTCGTCCAAAATCAAAATTTTAGGCTTCTTCAAAAGGGCGCGGGCAATGCAGAGACGCTGTTTCTGCCCGCCAGAGACGTTGGTGCCCCCCTGCTCGATGTGGGTGTCGTACTTATCGGGGAAGCTCTGGATGAACTCGTCCGCCTGCGCGAGCTTGCACGCTTCGACGAGTTCCTCATCCGTGGCGTCGGGATTCCCCCACCGCAAGTTGTCCTTGATGGAGCCCGAGAAAAGTTCGTTCTTTTGCAGCACGACGGCGACCTGGTTGCGGAGCGACTCGAGGTCGTACTCCCGCACGTCCCGTCCCCCCACCTTCACGCACCCCTCCGTCACGTCGTAAAGGCGGGAGATGAGGTTGACGAGGGAGGTCTTGGAGGAACCCGTGCCGCCGATGATACCGATGGTCTCCCCCGATTTGATGTGGAGGTCGATATCCTCGAGCACGTTCTTCTCGGCCGTCGCCGAATATTTGAAGTTCACGGCGCAGAAGTCGATGGAGCCGTCCTCCACCTCGTGAATGGGGTTTTCGGGGCTGTGGAGGGTGGGTTCTTCCTGCAAAACTTCGCAGATACGCCGCGCGCTCTCGATGGACATTGCGATCATCGCAAACACCATGGAGAACATCATGAGGGACATCAAGATCTGCATTCCGTAAACGACAAGCTGGGAGATCGTCCAAACGGTGATGGTGATCTCCTGCCCGAAAAGGCCGAGATTCAAGTTTGCGTCGCCCGTTTGCTTCACGGCGAAATAAGCGCCGAGGAAGAGGGTCGTCGAGAGAACGCCGTAAAAGAAGAGCTGCATGGCGGGGTTGTTCCACGCGAGGATGCGCTCCGCCTTGGTGAAATCTCTCTGCACGTCGGTCGCCGCGCGGTCGAACTTCTCCTTTTCGTGCTCTTCGCGCACATAGGACTTGACGACGCGAATGCCCTTTACGTTCTCCTGGATGCTCTCGTTGAGGTTATCGTACTTTTTGAATACGCTGTGGAAGAGGGGCATCGTTTTCCACATGATGAAGAAGAGGATGAGCGCAAGGGGCGGAATGACGGCGAGGAAGATCCACGCGAGATTTCCGCCGATGACGAACGCCATCACGACGGAGAACGCCATCATGAGCGGGCTTCTGATCGCGGTGCGGATGATCGTCATGTAGGCAAATTGCACGTTGTTAACGTCCGTCGTCATACGGGTGACGAGAGACGGCGTGGAGAATTTGTCGATGTTCTCGAAGGAGAAATCCTGCACCTTGTAGTAAAGGTCCTTTCTTAAGTTTTTCGCAAAGCCGCAGGAGGCCTTCGCGCAGAACAGCCCCGCCAGCGCGCCGCAAGCAAGGGAGGCAAGCGCCATGCCAATCAAGATGAGCGCATATTGCCCGATCCCGAGCGACGACCAAGACGTTGCGCCGCTCTCCCACATGCCGACGCCTGCGGAGATCGCGTTTCCGAGTTCGTTGATGACGAACGGAATGAGGCATTCGAGAACAACCTCCCCCGTCACAATCAAGGGCGAGAGTATGGAGGTAAGTTTATATTCCCGAATGCTTTTTGCAAGTGTCTTTATCAAAAGAACACCTCCTAATATGTTGAAAAAGGTTGTTACCGAAAAAAACCGCGCAAATTTCAACGGAAACTTACGCTTTGTTTACATTATTCTTATTATACACGTCCCAAAAAAATTGTCAAGAAATCAACGATGAATTTTGAATTTTCACCAAAAATACATATTTAATAGGAATAGAGGCCGAATTTTTGTACAAAATATTTATCGGGAGGAAAAAAGAATGCAGAAATTCAGATCCGGCGAGACCGTTCCCATGTCCTGCAACTACAAGGCATACGACAAGAACGGCAACAGCCACGATGATGAAAAGACCTATCTCGAGAAGGGCACGACCTTCCCCCCTCTTCAGCATGAGGGCGGCTATTGGGTCATGGTCCACGACTAACCGAGAAAAAAGAGCGTTTCCTGCAAAGGAGACGCTTTTTTTCTTACTGTCATTTCGCCCCGCTGTTCTGAATACTGTCACTTCGCCCCGCGCTTCTAATATGTCATTTCGACCAAAGCCGCAGGCGGAGTGGAGAAATCTCACAATATTATAATGCAGTAGAGATGTCTACTTCGTCGCTGGCGCTCCTCGTGCCGCAGGCGAAGTAGCCGAAATGCAGCAACGCAGTCTGTGTGTATACGCGTCATGCTGAGCCGCACCCTTTCTACGCAGTCCGCAAAAGCCAGTCCGCGAAGGCATCTTGGTACGTTTGGGTTTGATTTTAAGCGTGCTTGGACGCAACAAGATTCCCTCGGAGACCTTGCCGTGTCGGACTTTGTTATTGCTTTACGGCTCGGAATGACGCTGAGACGCCAAGAGTTTTAATTGTCATTTCGACCAAGCGTAGCGCGTGGAGAAATCTCGCCTTATTATAATATGGTAGAGATGTCTCGGCTTTGCTCGACATGACATTTGGGAATTCTCTTGGCTGCCCCTTGAGGGGGAGCTGTCATGAGCTTGCAAATGACTGAGGGGGTGTTCTTTTCAAATTGCAGACACCCCTTTCGCCTCCTTCGTCGGCACCCACCCCTCAAGGGGTGGCAAGCCTTTGCTGTCCCTTTTAGGGAAAGTACCCGAGCCCCGCGAGGGGGAAAGGGTTTTACACGCTCTCAAAACCCCTCAGTCACCTGCGGTGACAGCTCCCCTATAAGGAGAGCCAAGTATTATCCCCTACCCGCCTTTTCACATACGCAAAACTCTTGAAATAGAGCGAAAACACAGAAGAGATGGATTACTTCACAGCACTGCTGCTCGTTCCAAATATATTCTGCTGTATTTTCCAATACGCTTAAAATCGTTTTTACAATTCACTGATTCCCAAGAGATAATCGGCAGAAACATGAAAAAAATTGTGGAGAGCTATGATATAGCTCGCTTTTGGTTCATTGACCTCACGTTCCCAGTAATCGATTGCCTTTTGACTAACGCCGATTTGTTTTGCAAGCGCCGCCTGCGAGAGCTTTTTTTCTGTGCGTAGTTCTTTGATCCGTTTCCCTATCATTTTGATATTATATTATAGAAATTTTCTTCTTAAACGCTTGACAAAGAAGAAGTCTTCTTGTATAATCAATGATATAAAAACTACAAAGGAGGTTTCAAATGTCAAAGAAAGGAAAACTGAAAGTGAAAGGCAGAAAATACGCGTTCGGTTGCCAGATCCTGAGGTTGGAAAAGAAATGCTTTGACTGGGTGTGCGCAGGTTCCGTCGTCACTGATGTGGATGACGGTTACGAAGTAACCGATACGCAAATTCGTCATAAACACCATATCGTCAAAAGCATTTATTTCAAACGGCCCTACGATTATGCGAAAAATTTCTTGTTCGCGCTTACGGAATTTTTGAGCAATATCGTATCGTTTTTTCGCGTATTAGTGCTTAATCTGCTCATCCCGGCTGTAATCGTCGGAATCATTTTAATGGTTCTCACGCCGGAAAAAGTAGGTATGATCATCGGCATCTATGCTGGCGTATATGGCGGACTCATCGCTCTCTCTTTATTATTGGCGGGACTTGGCTATTTATGGCGAAAAGTCTTTAAGTTAAGAGAGAAAACAGACCAGATTCAGTTCGCAAACGGCTACGCCGCTTGGTCTGACTATGATGACGACAATTCAACGGAATACGATTACGTATAAAACCATGCTCACAAAATATTACGGACGGCAGTCATGCGTTGCCGTCCGTAATATTTTGTAAACGAAAAGGACACCCAATCGGTGTCACTTTCGTTGATGGAGCATTGATAACCTAAAACGAATATTGGAGAAGTGGATTCCCTTCGCTACGCTCGGGAGCTTCGTCGAAAGGAATTTAAGAAAGAAATATATTTATCGTGCCCTTCTCCTACTTCGCCTACGGCTCGTGCCGACCTTAGTTTACAATAGAAACCTCGGTCGGGACGCGCGAACTACCGAGGAATATCAGGTTTCTTATTACCACCTCTTCCCACGCCGAAGCGGCACCCTGAAAAGGGTGCCGCTTGGTGGTGGGAAGAGGTGGATTCGAACCACCGAAGTCGTTGACGTCAGATTTACAGTCTGATCCATTTGGCCGCTCTGGAATCTTCCCATGAATATAAAATTGTTTGGAGCTGGTGACCGGAATCGAACCTGCAACCTGCTGATTACAAATCAGCTGCTCTGCCAGTTGAGCTACACCAGCAAGATCATGCCCTTTCGGGCACTCACCGTTCCCCTTATAGGGCTCCCCAAAAAAGACGAAGTATTTTTTTGGGAAAAGGAGCAACCCGCAAACGGCGCACCCCTATCAGGGCTCCCAAAAAAGATTGCGTAGCAAGATTTTTTGGGAAGAGGAGCAACCCGCATTAAAACCGCGGTTTGGGCGCTTGCGCACAAACCTGAAAAGAATGCGGCGTTGCGACGAGGTGGTGGCTTGGGGTGGAATCGAACCGCCGACATAAGGATTTTCAGTCCTCCGCTCTACCAACTGAGCTACCA
>CANQPO010000067.1 GCA_947625695.1 uncultured Clostridia bacterium
CCGAGAGTTTTTGTCATCGCTTGAAAGCACAATTCTAAAAATTTTGTTTTTGTTCCCTATGGGAAGTGCGCTTTGCCGTCCCTGTTTTTATTATATGAGATGCCCCTTCCCTACCCTCCCCCCCCCGCACAGCGGGGGGAGGGAAGCAAATTAAGTGTTGCCCACCCCCCCCTTAGTCCCCCTCCGATGGAGGGGGTCCCTCTTCAACCCCTCTGTGGGAGCGTCCCTCTTGCCCCCCTCCGTAGGAGGGGGCATGTACTGCGACCTTGCTGTTCTAATTTGTCATTTCGACCAAGCGGAGCGCGTGGAGAAATCTCACATTATTAAAACTAAGGTAGAGATGTCTCGACTACGCTCGACATGACATTTTGAATAGCACCACCCCCCTACCCCCCTCCTGAGGAGGGGAAATGTAAGCCCACCCCCTTAGTCCCCCTCCGATGGAAAAGGTAAAATAAAGTGCCCCCTTCCCTACCCTCCCCCGCTGTGCGGGGAGAGGCGAATATGATAGGCGGAGCGCAAAGAATTTGCTCGCCGCTACATCCAAATGCCGCCCCGCGCAAGCAACTTGCGCGGGGCGGCTTCCTTTATTCCTTCTGTTTCTACTGCAAGTTTTTGATCATCAGTTTGATGATCTCTTCGTCCGTTTCGCGCATGCCTTCGCGGGCGACGTCCGACACGTTCTCAATCGTGCGCTCCACCCCCTGCTCCACAATGCCGTCGCCGCCATAGAATTGGCTCCCGCCGCGGTACATTTCAAAGCCCAAGAGTCCTGCGTCTACCCCCGCCGCAATTTTTGCAGCACAGCTCGACTTTGCGCCGTCGCATAAAATTCCCGAGGCAATGGCAAGCGCGTTTGCGACCGTGTGCGCGATCTCGTCGTACCCGCCGCCGTGGAGGTAGCACACCCCCGCGCCCGCGCCGACGCCCGCGCTCACCGCGCCGCAATATGCCGACAATCGGCCGATGCCCGCCTTTAAGTGCAGCGTGACGAGATCGGACAGCGCGACCGCACGGATGAGTTTTTCGTGCGAAACGCCAAGCTCCTTTGCGTATTCCACGACGGGCATGCATGCCGTAATTCCCTGGTTGCCGCTCCCCGATACGATGACGACGGGCATGGAACAGCCGTTCATGCGCGCGTCCGACCCCGCCGCGGCAGCCGCCTTTGCACGGTTGTGCACCGAATTTCCATATGCCTTCAGCAAAATTTTGCCCACGCGCGCGCCGTAGTCTCCCTTCAACCCCTCCTCCGAGATAGCGGAGTTATATTCGATCTGTCGCGCGATGAGAGGCTCGATCTCCGAAAGCGGGACTTCCTCGATGTATTTTACGATTTTTTCCACGGTAAGGGCGCGCTCTGATGTCCCCTCCTCGCACAGTTCGCCCGAGAAGGCGCAGACGCCGTTTTTTGTGATCTCCACCACGTTGGTGTGCCTCCCCTCGATGCGGACGAACGCCTCGTCCCATTCGGCAAAGACTTTGACGCCGATGTCGAACACGCACCGCGAGGGGGCCTTTTTGACGGTGACGGGAATTGTCTGAAGCGCCTCGGCAATGTTTTGGCGGTCGGCGTCCGAAAGAGAAGAGAGAACTTCGAGCTTTTTCTCCGCGTCTCCCGCCACGACGCCCGCCATCGCCGCCGCCGCGACCCCTTTGAGCCCGCCCGTGTTGGGCACGATGACACTTTTGACGTTCTTTAAGATGTTGCCGCTGACGAAAATTTCGATACGGGTCGGCATTTTGCCCAGCGTTTTGCGGGCAAGCGCGGCGCAATAGGCGACGGAAATGGGCTCCGTGCAGCCGAGCGCGGGCAACAGTTCTTCGGATAAAATTTTGGTGAATTCGTGTGTTTGCATGGGAAAAAATGTGGAAACCCTTCGACACGCTCAGGGTGACGTGATTTGGAACAAAGGACACCACCCCCTACCCTCCCTAAGGAGGGGGCACGAAAGCGTGCTTCCTAAAATGTCACCCTGAACGGAAAGAAGCGGAGTCGAACGGGTCTCTACCGTATTAAAATAAGGCGAGATTTCTCGACTGCGCCTGCGGCTCCGCTCGAAATGACATATTTAGAATATGCGGCTCGGAACGACGCGCTTGCGGGCGGCTCAGGGTGACGTGATTTGGAACAAAGGACACCACCCCTACCCCCCTCCTAAGGAGGGGGCACGAAAGCGTGCTTCCTAAAATGTCACCCTGCCCTGCCGCACGTTCTATGTTGCCTAAGGGCGGCACGAGGAGCCTGCGACGAAGTAGCGGAGCGAAGCGGAGTCGAACGGGTCTCTACCGTATTATAAAAAGGAGAGATTTCTCGACTGCGCCTGCGGCTCCGCTCGAAATGACAGATTGAGAAACGCCATTCTAAATCACGTCATGTTGAGCGTAGTCGAAACATGTTCACATTATAATGTGGACACCCTTCGACAAGCTCAGGGTGACGTGATTTGGAACAGTGCGCGGGGTAAAAGCACGGCTCGGAATGACGCGGGGATTTACGTTACTTACTCAAGCGGGGCGAGTTTGGCCGTGAAGTGGCGCAGAATGGGCGGCTCCTCCACAATCTTGTAGCCCTTGATGGAACTCGCGCGCTCCTTGATGTTGATGAGCGCGTCGGCGATGACGTCGAGATGGCTTTGCGTATACACCCTGCGCGGGATCGCAAGGCGGGTGAATTCGAAGTCCGCCTCGAGCTGTTTGCCCGTGTCGGGGTCGTTGCCGAGCATGTAGGAGCCGATGTCGCACGCGCGGATCCCCGCCTCCTTATACAGTTCGACGGCGAGCGCCTGCGCGGGGAATTGATAATAGGGAATGTGCGGCAAGAGCTTTTTCGCATCCACAAACACGGCATGCCCGCCGACGGGAGACTGATAGGCAATGCCCGCTTCATCCAGCCGCGCCGCGAGATATTGCATCTGCCCGATGCGGTAGCGGAGATAGTTTTCGTCGATCCCCTCTTTGAGGCCGCGGGCGAGTGCCTCGATGTCCCGCCCCGACATGCCGCCGTAGGTGATGAATCCCTCGAAGGAGATGCAACGCTGTTTGACGAGTTCAAACACTTCCTTGCTACGGCAGCCGATGAGCCCGCCCATGTTGACGATCGCGTCCTTTTTGGCGCTCATTGTGAAGCAGTCGGCTCCCTCAAACGTCGCCTTGACGATCTCTTGAATGGTGCTGTTTTTGAATTCGGGCTCCCGCTGTTTGACAAAATAGGAGTTCTCGGCATAGCGCGCCGCGTCGATCATGAAGGGAATGCCGTATTTATGGGCGATCTCGCGGGTGGCGCGGATGTTGGCGACGGAGACGGGCTGGCCGCCCGCGGAGTTGTTGGTGATCGTCATGATGACGACGCCGATGTTCTCCGCGCCGAGCTCGTGAATGTGCTCTTCGAGCCGCGCAACGTCCATATTCCCTTTGAAGTCGAAATACTTGGTGGTGTCGAGGGCCTCGGGCACCGTGCAGTCGATGGCGCGCGCGCCCGCAAGCTCCACATGCGCCCTCGTGGTATCGAAGTGCATGTTGGCGATGGCGTACTTCTTCCCCTGCAAGAGGATGGGAAGGAGCACCTTCTCCGCCGCTCTGCCCTGATGTACGAGCTGAATATAGGGGAAGCCGAAGATCTCCTTTGCGCTTTCCTGCACTTTATAATAGCAGTCTGCGCCCGCATACGACTCGTCGCCGAGCATGACGCCCGCCCATTGGTCGGAGCTCATCGCGCCCGTGCCGCTGTCGGTGAGAAGGTCGATATAGACGTCCCGCGAGGCAAGCGAAAAGAGGTTATAGCCCGCCTCTCTGATCTTCTGTTCCCGCTCCTCACGGGTGAGAATTTTGAGGGGTTCCACACTCTTGATGCGGAAGGGTTCGGGGAAATAAATTTGTTTCATTGTCAATCTCCTGTGGGGTTTTGCATTCCTATTATATCCTGCCCTCGCCCGCTTGTCAAGACGGCTTTTTGAAAAAAACGAGGAAAAAGTTAAAACGATTTACAAACGCGCCCCGCCCTACATGCAAAAAGCGTGCAAAAACATGTCTAAAAATTACGAAAACAGAAAATTTTTTTCAAAAACCGCTTGCAAAATAATTTTTTTTGATGTATAATAAACTTCTAACCGAACTAACTAAGGGGGAAAACCATGATAAAAGTCAACTTTAACAACCGCCAGCTTTCGGTGGAAGAGGGAACGCGGGTCCTGGAGCTCGTGGAAAAAGAGGACAGAAAAAAGCTCGTCGTGTGCCAGGTGGGCGCGCAGGTAAAGGAGCTTAGGTACCGGCTCTCCGAAAAGAACAACGGCATGACAATCAAGTTGCTCAACTTGAGCAACGCCGAGGCGGGCAGGGCGTACAGCGCGAGCCTGCGCTATATCGTCGCGATGGCGTTTTACAACATCTATCCCGACGTCAAGATCAGATTTTCTTACAACATTTCGCGGTCCATCTCCTGCCAGGCGATCACGAAGAGCTTCAACATGTCCCGCGCGGTGGAAGCGATCTCGGAGGAGGTGAAGCGCATCATCGAAGCAGACCTGCCCATTGAACGGGTCACCGTCACCATCGAAGAGGCGACCGAGATCTACAAAAAGTTCCACCTCGACGACAAGATCGAAATATTGCAGTACCGTCCCGAGGATACGGTGCACCTCTATAAGTGCGGAGACTATTACAACTATCTGCACACCTATATGGTGCCCTCCACGGGGTGCATCCACAACTACACGATCACGCCGTACAGCCCCGGCATCATCATCCAATATCCCCGCCACGACTTCGACGCGAACATTCCCGAATTCGAGGAGGAGGCGACCTACTGCAAGACGCTGCAGCGTGCATACAACTGGGCGGAGAAGGCCAAGGTGCAGACGGTGGCGGACATCAACCGCAAGATCGAGCGGGGCGAGACGCTGGAATTCGTGCAGATGTGCGAGGCGCACCATAACCGCCAGCTCGCCGAGCTTGGCGACATGATCGAAAAGGAGATCGAGGACGTGCGCCTCATCGCGATCGCGGGTCCCAGCTCGAGCGGTAAGACCACCTTCTGCAACCGTCTGAGGATCGAGCTTTTGTCCCGCGGGATCAACCCCGTCACCATTTCGATGGACGACTATTATTTCGACAAGGCGAAAATAAGCGAGCTGCAGGGAAAGCCCGTCGGAAAGCTCGATCTCGAGCACATCGACTGCCTCGACGTGGAGCTCTTCAACAAGGACCTCTTCGACCTCATCAACGGCGAAGAAGTCAACCTGCCCCGCTTCAATTTCAAAATGGACAGAAGGGAGGTAGGCAAGACGATCCGCGTGGAGCAGAACGTTCCCATCATCATCGAGGGGATCCATGCGCTCAACGAAAAGCTCACGAAATCCATTCCCAAACACCAGAAGTTCAAAATTTACATCGCGCCGCATGCGCAGATGAACATCGACAACCACTCCCCCCTCTCCGTCACCAACGCACGGCTCATCCGCCGCATCGTCCGCGACATGAAGTTCAGGGGCTGTCCCGCGGCGACCACCATCGACATGTGGCAATCGGTGCGCAACGGCGAGTTCCGCTGGATCTATCCCAACCAGGAGAATGCGGACTACGTGTTCAATTCGAGCCTCGGCTATGAGCTCTGCGCGCTGAAGCGGGAGGCGATGGAGGCCTTGACCAAGATCACCGCTTCCGACCCGCAGTACCTCGTTGCCAACCGTCTCATCAAGACCTTGAAATATTTCCGCGAGATCGACGACACTTCTCTCGTCCCCTGCAACTCCCTTTTGAGAGAGTTCATCGGCGGCAGCTGCTTCAACGTCTAAATGAGACTTTATCTCGATCCCCCCGACCGAGAACAGCGGGCGTGTTTCCATGAAACGCGCCCGCTGTTTTTATCTTCTTTTGCACAAAAAGCCGCACGCCACGAATGGCGCACGGCTACCCACAGTGAGAATGAGCAAGTTTATAGCCCTATTATACAACGCTTTCAGTGAACTGTCAAGAGAAATGAGTATAATTATTTATTATACAATGTATAAATTTATATTAAAACCGAGATCTGGCAGCTCCTCATCGTCTCAAGCGCAGCGGTGTGCTTTTCGGGCGTTACCCCCGCGCAAGCGGAAGAAACGACACGCACCTCCGCCTCGGGAAGCGCCGCCTTGATAAGCAGCGCATTGCTCACCACGCAGATATCCGTGCACACGCCACAGAGCGTGATCTCCGTATATCCCCCCGCCTTCACGTAGTCCATCAGCTCAAGACTGCCGAAGGTGGGTTTTTCAAACACCTTTGCGCCCGCCTTGTAGACTTCGGGCAGAATTTCCCAGCCCGCCGTGCCCTTGATGCAGTGGGGAACGGGGAGCAGCCTCCCCTCCCGCGTTTGAAGATAGTTCTCGGGATGGGTGTCGGCGGTGTAGACGACCTCCTCCGCCCCATTCACAAGCTCTTTCACACGGGAAACAATCGCCTCCGCTTCGGGCGTTCCAAGTGCGCCCGTGACGAAATCTTTCTGCATGTCCACGACGATGAGCAATTTTTTCATAGATATTTCTTCAGCTCCTTGATGACGAGGTCGGCGATGTAGCGGCAGCCGCGGTGGGTGGGATGCACGCCGTCCACCGAGAACTGTTCGGGCTTGATGTCCTGCGTGAGCCCCATAAAAATCTCGTCGAGCGGAATGAGGGTGAGCTTTTCGCGCGCGGCGACGTCGGTGATCACCCCGTTGATCTTCTTGAGATAGGGACGCAGACGGGACTTGTCCTCCATGTTCAGCACAAAGGGCTGCAAGAGGAGGAGCTTCGCGCCCGTTCCCTTGATGATCTCGACGAGCTTTCCGTAATTTTCCGCAAACTGCTCGGGCGTGACCTCCTTGCCGAACAGGAAACGGTGCCACACGTCGTTGACGCCGACCTGAAGTACCACGACGTCGGGGTGCTCTTCCACCACGTCCGTTTGGATACGCTCCAGGAGCTCGGCGGTGCGGTCTCCTCCCACGCCGCGGTTGAGCATCTCGAGCGAGGCGTCGGGATAGAGCAGACGAAGTTTGCCCGCCGCGATCTTGACGTAACCCACGCCGAGGTCGTTGGGATCGAGAACGTTGCGGTTGGATTCGGTGATGGAATCCCCGAAAAATACGATTTTCATACCTTCCCCCTTTGCTGTAAACTATTTGCCGAATTTTTCGTGATACATGCCGATGCACTTTTCGATAACTTCGATGGCGTCGTCACGGTGGGCGATCTCTTTTACCGTTGTCTTTTTGTGCTCGAGTGTCTTATAGACCTCGAAAAAGTGCATCATTTCATCAAAGATGTGCTTGGGCAGTTCTTTGATGTCGTAATAATCGTTGTATGTAGGATCCTTATGCGGAATGGCGATGATCTTCTCGTCGAGAGAGCCGCTGTCGATCATCTTGATGACGCCGATGGGATAGCAGGAGACGAGGGTCATGGGATAGATGGGCTCACCCGAGAGAACGAGCACGTCCAAGGGATCGCCGTCCTCGGCAAGCGTGCGCGGGATAAAGCCGTAGTTGGAGGGATAAACCGTGGAGGTGTAGAGCACGCGGTCGAGCCGCAGAAGCCCCGTCTCCTTGTCGAGCTCGTACTTTGCCTTGCAGCCCTTGGGGATCTCGATGAGCGCCTCAAACGACTTGGGCGTAATGCGCGAGGGAGCGATGTCATGCCAAATGTTATTCATAATAAACTCCTTTGTGCCAACAGTTTACCATATTTTTGGAGCAACTGCAATGCTTCGGCGAAAATTTTTTTGTTTTTTTTGCATTTCGGGGGAAATATACTTTGACAATCGCCGAATTTTATGCTATGATGTGAAATGCGTAAAAGAGTTGAAGTTGCGTTTTGACTTGCACTTTTGGTAGTCATTTCGCCCCGTGCATTGTTCTAAAATACGTCACCCTGAGCGTAGTCGAAGGGTGTCCGCATTAAGTTAAAACAAACAAGTTAATTTCCTCACGGAAAAAGATTTTGCGCCAGCAAAAGATTTTTCGTGAACATGCAGAAGTACCCAAGTGGCTCAAGGGGCTCCCCTGCTAAGGGAGTAGTATCAGAGAATGGTAGCGCGGGTTCGAATCCCGCCTTCTGCGCCACGAAAAGGGCACCCAAATGGGTGCCCTTTTCACGTGCCGCAGAAGGCGGCCCGCTCGAAAACGCGAGTTCCCCGCGGGTTCGCCCAAATGATAAGATTATGTTAACCTATTGAAAATGGCGAGAATAAATTTTTTTTCGCTAAATAGTTGAATGACGGTATATATTTTCTATTTCTTTGAGTGGAACCACACTAATAACACCGACGTTTTCCTTGTTCATCCTTGCCTCATTTGAATAGTTTTTTACTTGACCTGTTTTAATGCTTTCGGTTAGCCCATGAACGTCATAATAGTTTATAAAAAATTCATAGGCATTTATCCGAACAATAACTATTCAAGCATCTTCTTTATTTTAAGCGTAATATTACTTGCATTTGCTGTGCTTTGCATTTATTTGGGAATAACTTACATAGTTGATTATGGGAAAATCCTCAATCAAAGCAATCAATTGGGCGCAACTGGCGAAATACTTACAAATAGTGTAAGTGAATATCTTCGAAATGGTATATTTTGGATATTGGGCGGAGTGGCAAGCTTGATTTTAGGTAGCATTCTATCTTTGATGTACCATTCTCAGAAATAAGATTACTCATCAATAAAATGAAATTGGACGCTTGATTGTACCTTATAACTACAAATCGTGAGGGGGGGCGCGCCGCAAAGCGGCGCGCCCCCCCTCATGCAAATCCCATGCAAATCTCAAAATTCAAACCCAATCAAAGCTGCGAGAGTTTTTCCAAAATCTCTTTGTCCGCGGGGCAAAACTCATATTGCGGAATTTCGGCGGGCGTGATCCATCGGATGTCGCTGTGCTCTAACTTTTGCGGCTCTCCTGCCAAAATCGTGCACTCGAACAGCGTGAGGTGCACCGTGACGTCGGGATATTCATGCGTCACTTCGGCAAAAATGTTCTGCGGCGAAACGATGATATTCATCTCCTCGCGGCATTCCCGCACGAGCGCCTCCTCCTTTGTCTCCCCTCTCTCCACCTTTCCGCCGACAAATTCCCACAAAAGTCCCCGCGCCTTATTTGCGGGGCGTCTGCAGGCGAGAAATTTTTCTCCGCGCCAAATGAGCGCCGCAACCACTTCCAACCGCTTCATCTCTCTACTCCGTGACCGAAAAGGCAACGCTCGC
>CANQPO010000068.1 GCA_947625695.1 uncultured Clostridia bacterium
ATGCAACGTGCGTCCGCGAACCGCGTCAGGGTAGGGATACAGCAGCGCTAAACGGTGCCGCGCGTGTGCCATGAGGTAGCTTTGTCGGAGTCACCTGTCGCGCTCCCGCTTCGGTAAATTGCAACAAAAAAAGCCCTCACAGTTTTTTTCGTATTTTCCCCCTCTTTGCGCCCTTTGCAGAGAGGGTTTTTTATAATATTTTTGAAACTCTAAAATCTATTTAATAAATCGTTATTAAATTGTACGCGCGCGACAAAATTTCACTATATTTCGCCGAAAACTTTTCCCGCTTTCCTTGACCGAATGTGAAACGTATGATATAATGCAAACGCGATCATCGCGTTTTGAAAATTTACGTTTTAGGAGAGTATTATGAAAAAACTTTTAACGACTCTTCTCGTGCTGCTTGCGGCGACGTGCGGAATGCTCGGATTTGCCGCCTGCGACCAAGAACCCGACACGCCCGTTGACCCCAACCCGCCCGTTGTGGAACACGTGCACGACTGGAGCGAATGGACCTCGGACGGGGAAGGCAACCATACCCGCACCTGCAAGCTCGACGAAACGCACGTGGAAACGGAAAAGTGCGCCGAGAAATACGGCGCGCCCGCCGTTACGCCTGCAACCTGCACCCAGGAGGGCGAGGAGAAATATACCTGCTCGGTGTGCGGCTATGTGGAAGCGAAAACGCTCGAAAAGGTTGCGCACACTCCCTTTGTGACGGTGGCGGAAGCCCCCACCTGCGAAAAGGACGGCATGTCCGCGGGGACCTATTGTTCGGTCTGCAAAGTGGAGCTCGAAGCGGCCAAGGTATTGCCCAAGCTCAACCATGACTACCCCGACACGTGGACGAACAAGGAGGATGGCACCCACTACCGCGTGTGCGCCAACGACCCCACCCACATCGAAACGAAAGCGTGCGACTACTCGCAGGAGAGCGTGACCAAGCCCACTTGCGTGGCGCAGGGCTATACCACCCACACCTGCCCCGACTGCGGCGCTTCCAAAACAGACACTTTTGTAGAACCGCTCGAGCATGATTTCAAAGATGCGCAGTATCAGTCCGACCATAGCGGCAAGCACTACCGCGAATGCACGCGCGAGGACTGTTCGGAAGTGGAGGAAGGCACGTGTTCCGATTTCGAAACACAAACCACAAAGGCGACCTGCGATACGGACGGTATGTTCAAACAGACCTGCCGCCAATGCGGATATGTGATCGAGACAATCAACGAAAACAAAACGGGGCACAATTGGGGAAATTACACCCAAAACGACGATAAACTCACCCACACGGGACACTGCCTCAATCCCGATTGCGACGCAACGGACACCCAAGAGTGTGTATTCACCGTGGGCGAGGTGAAAGCCGCTACCTGCACAAAAGAGGGCTCGCAGACGGACGTCTGCGCCGTCTGCAGCGGAGAGGTCAAAACCACTCTCCCCGCCCTCGGGCATGCTTACAGTGGATGGGTCTCCAATAAAGACGGTTCTCACACCAAGACCTGCAACCGCGAATGCAATGAAACGGAAGCGACCGTCACCGAAAAGTGCGTCCTCAAAGAGGGATCGAGCATTGAGAACTCCTGCACGCGGGCAGGTTCCACTGCCGAAAAGCTCTGCCCCGACTGCGGCTACACCGAAAAAGGTGAAGTGCTCGCTGCCCTCGGACACAAGTGGGAGAACACCCAAAACCCCGAAGGCTGGACTTCGATCGGAGGCGATAAGCATCAGCGCATTTGCTCCGTCTGCCGATTCACAGAGACGGTGGAGTGCAATTACACCGTCAGTGAAACGCCCGCACAGTGCGCCGTGAACGGTTTAAAGGTAAAGACCTGCCCCACCTGCAACAACAAAATCGAGGAGATCTTGCCCCAGCTCGGGCACATGCTCGACAAATATACCTTCAAGGCGGAGACGGAGGGCGAAAGCAGAGAGCGTCACTTCCACACCGGACACTGCTCCCGTTGCGGACAGGACGTGGAAGAGGCGTGCAAACTCGAACTGACCGCTTCGGTCGCAGTCTCCTGCACCGAGAAAGGCACCGAGACTTACACCTGCATCCGCTGCTCTCACATGCACACCTACATCACCGCGGAGGCGACGGGACATTCCCCTACCGGCGGTTATACGTTCGATTCCGTAAATCATACCCACTCGGGCGTCTGCAGAAGCTGCGGCGAGACGATTGAAGTTACGCCCTGCACTGCCGACCCCACAAAGACCAAGACGCAGAAGCAGACCTGCCTGATGGGCGGATATACCGAATATACTTGCTCCGTTTGCAACAACACCTGGAAAGAAGATGTGACCACTGCGCTCGGGCATGACTATCACGCCTCTCCCAATAGCTACAACAAGCAATACAACCAGCATTATGTAAAATGCTCCCGCTGCCCCGCAAGCAAGCCCGAAAAATGCATTTACGAACAGGAAATCGTCGATCCCACCTGTACGGCAGAAGGCCACACGCGGACATATTGCACTATTTGCGGAGGAGAGACGGCTAAGATGACCGTTCCCGCAAACGGACACACCATTGTTTGGAAATACACGGGCGACGGGGAAAATACGCACACCCATGTCAAGACCTGCGAAAAATGCGGTCTGCATGAAGAGGGAACTTGCAGTCTGAAACCCGTCAAAACGATGGCGACTTGCACCGCGCCGGGCGACAACGACCTGCAGTGCGAAATTTGCGGAAAACTCCTTGTCCGCGACGATTCGGACGCGCTCGGGCATGATTACATCTACACCCACACCGACGGCAATCGGCACATGATCACCTGTTCCCGTTGCGACTTCAGAAGTAGCGGCGCCTGCGACCTCGACACCACCTTTGTAGAGGGGACCTGCATCATTCCTACCGCGGAGATAAAGACCTGCAAGCTCTGCAAATTCGAGACCAAAAAGGAGACGGATGCACGCGGTCATCAATGGGGAGCGTGGGAGATCCTCGAAAACGGCCGCCATAAGCGCGTCTGCCAGAATACCGAATGCAATGCGGTGGAAGAATCGGAGCACGATTACAGCGAATCCAACTTCTGTCCCTGCGGCGTAGACGCGCTCATCTATGAAGTGATCGGCGAAAACGGTTATCGCGTGAAATGCGACAGCAAACTTGCAAAGACCAAGCGCATCATTATTCCCGCGTCACATGAGAGTCTTCCCGTCATAGAGGTCGCCGAAAGAGGCTTCTATTCCGCAACCAAGGCGGAAGAGCTCGTTATCCCCGCCTCTCTCACAACGATCGGCAAATACGCGTTCTACTGCCTCTTCGAACTCAAATCTGTTGTGATCGGGGAATATGAAGGCGCCATTTTCAATGGCAACAAGACCTCCGAACTCACTACCATCGGCGATTACGCGTTCAACAACGACAAGAGCCTGACGACCTTTGTCCTTCCGGACAGTCTCAAGACCGTGGAAAAATATGCGTTTGCCGAGTGCCCCGCATACACCTTTGAGGCGCCGGACAACTTAACGACGATCGGCGAAGCCGCATTCTATAACACCAAGACGGTCAACGATGCCGAAAAGAGCACACAAGGCGCGCTCTATCTCGGCAAACACCTCTATCGCGTGAGCGATGATTACACGGGCGAATTTACGATCGAAGAAGGGACCGTCTCCGTTGCGGTGGAAGCATTTATGGACTGCACACAAATGACGAGCGTCGTTATTCCCAATTCGGTCACAACGTTCGACCGAGACGCGTTCAGAGGGTGCACGGGGCTGCAATCGGCGGAGTTCAAAGGGACGCTGAACGAGTGGCTTGGCATCGTCTTTGAAAACGACACGGCAAGTCCCCTCCACTATGCGTCTGCTTTCAAGATCGATGAGCTCTCCAGCACCGCTGTCACGATCCCCGATACCGTAACTTATATCCCCGCGGGCACCTTCCGCGGCTTGGGGATCACGACGATCTCGATCCCCGCTTCGGTCACCAAGATCGGCGCATATGCCTTCTACGGCTGCTCCTCTCTTGCAACCATTTTGATCCCCGACGACAGCAAACTCTCCTATATCGGCGAGGACGCCTTTGCGGGAACGGCTTTCTATAAGAACAAAGAGTGGAAAGACGGGGAGCTGCAGTCCACCGCGACTAATTGGCAAAACGGTTTGCTCTATCTCAGTAGCACAAAGGGAGCCAAGAAGTTTTTGCTCAAGGCGAATTCAGGCGAAAATATGGAAACCGAACGCCCCGAACCCTCTGTTACTTCTGCAACCGGCGAGCTTCCCACCCTCAACGAGGCGACAAAGGTCCCCTATGGCGTAGAAACCGTCAAAGGTGCAGTTGTTCTCGACGATGCGACCGTCACGATCAGCTCCCGCGCGTTTGAGAATTGCACAGAGCTCACGGAGATCACGATCGGCGCAAATGTCGATTTCATCGGCAAGCTCGCCTTCAGCGGCTGCAACAACCTCGCGAAAGCCACAATCAAAGGCACGAACTCCTTCCTCGCATGGCAGCTCCGTCCCGACTCCACCGATCACTTCCTCGGGCGTGGCGTCGCTCCTACGGACGACACGGAGACCTCGCAGAGAAATGCGGCATGGTCGCTGCGCATCAGCTATCTCGGCGAATGGACGCGTTACAAGACGGCAAGCGCGATAGCTTCCGATTAAACAAATCGCACAGCTTCCGACGAATCACGATGAAAAAGCAAAACGGCGCCCGCCTCACAATGAGGCGGGCGCCGTTCTATTTATCCGCTTTTTATTTCATGAATGCAAGAAACGCCTTATAGTTGCTGTATACATCCGCTTTGGAGACAAGCTCCCACGGGGCGTGCATGGAGATGACGGGCACCCCCAAATCGACGGTGTCGATGTTGAGCTGCGCCACGAACTTTGCGACCGTGCCGCCGCCGCCGACATCCACTTTGCCGAGCTCCGCCGTCTGCCAGACAACGCCGCTTTCCGCAAACATCTTGCGCACTTCGCCCACGAACTCCGCGTTGGCGTCGTTGCTGCCGCTCTTGCCCCGCGCGCCCGTGAACTTGCACATCGCCGTCCCGCAGGAGAGGATCGCTGAATTCATCTTTTCGTACACGCCCGCGAAATTGGGGTCGTATGCCGCCGTCACGTCCGAGGAGAGGCACTTACTCGCCGCCCGCACCTTGCGGAAGTTAGCGCCGAGAGAGAGGGAAATTTCCTCCATGAGGTCCTCGTACACCTTGCATTGGATGCCCGTGGTGCCCTCGCTGCCGATCTCCTCCTTGTCTACGAGCATGGCAAGCACGGTGTGCTCCGTCTCGTTCCAAACGACCGCAGTGAGCGCGGGATAGGCGCACACTCTGTCGTCGTGCCCGTATGCGCCGATGAGCGCACGATCGAGCCCGATGTCGCGCGCGCCGTATGCGGGAACGGCGGAGAGCTCGGCCGAGAGAAGGTCCTCCTCGCAGAGCCCGTATTTTTCGTGCAGAATGGAGAGCACGGAGAGCTTGATCTTTTCGGAAACTTCCTTATCGCCGTAAGGGAGCCCGCCCACGACCACGTTGAGCTGTTCGCCCTCGATGAGTTTATTTGCGCTACCGCTCATCTGCTCGCCGCCGAGGTGGGGAAGAAGGTCGTTGATGTAGAACACGGGATCGGCGGGGTCCTCGCCGACGCGCACGGTCACCTTTTCGCCGTTCTTGCGCACGACGACGCCGTGAAGCGCGAGCGGGATCGCCGTCCATTGATACTTTTTGATGCCGCCGTAGTAATGGGTCTTGAAGAACGCCATGCCGCTGTCCTCATAGAGAGGGTTCTGCTTGACGTCGATGCGGGGGGCGTCGATGTGGGAGGCGATGAGGCGAATGCCGTCCTCCTCCAAATTCTTCGTCCCCACGCGGAACACCACCACGGACTTGCCGCGGTTGATGAAATATTTTTTGTCGCCCGCTTGGAGCTTGTCGCCGAACCGATATTCGGTGAACCCATGGCTCTTTGCCGTCTCTACCGCGAAATCGCACGCCTCGCGCTCCGTCTTTGCGGCGTTGAGGAAGGCCTTGTAGCCCTCCGCATAGTCGAAGATCGCCTTGCGCTCGGCCTCGTCTGCGACTTCGTAATAATTTTGTTTCTTATAGGCGAGCTGTTCCATCAGCTCCTGCCCCTTGCTCTTTTTTTCAGACATACCGTCCTCCGTTTTTGATTTTTTCCACATCATTATATCACCCCCTCCGAAAAAAGGCAATGAAAATCACCGAACTATCCCCGCATGCGCTTGCAATTTCCGAGAAAGCGTGCTAAAATAATGAAAAAATTGATGGATACAGAGGTAGAAACATGAAACGATGGACTGCACTCTTTCTTGCTGCGGCGATGACTGCGGCGACCTGCGCCCTTGCGGCGTGCAAGCAGCCTTTGGTCCCGCCTTCCTGGAGTCCCCGTGAAAACGCCACGGTGACGATCTTTACCACCAACGACATGCACGGCAATCTTTCGGGCGACGGGAAAAGCACGATCGGCGTTGTGCAGGCTGCGGCGATCAAGGCTTCCACCCCCAATTCCCTTTTGGTAGACGCGGGCGACGCCACGCAGGGAGCGTCCTTTGCCTCCATTTCGCAGGGTGCGGACGTCATCCGCATGATGAACGAGGCGGGCTACGACCTCATGGCGGCGGGCAACCACGAATTCGATTACGGCGCGGATGTGCTCCTCGAAAACGAGGAACTCGCAGACTTCCCCATTCTCGCCGCGAACGTGCAAAAGGACGGCAAGCCCCTTTTGAAGAGCTCTGCAGTCCTCGAGAGCGCGGGATATAAGATCGGCTTTATCGGGCTGACGACCGTCTCCACGGCGACCTCGACCAACCCCACCCTCCTTTCGGGCGTGACCTTTGAGAACGAAATTGCGACTGCAAAAAAAGAGATCGCCGCCCTCAAGGACGAGACGGACGCCCTTATCCTCGTCTGCCACATGGGCGACAACGACAAAGCCGTCTCCTGCACGAGCGAGCAGCTCCTCAACGGGCTCTCCCAAGCGGAACAGGCGGCAGTAGACGCCGTCATCGACGGGCACAGCCACACCGTGGAGGAAAAAACGGTGCAGGGCATTCCCGTGCTTCAAACAGGGGTCAATTTTGCGAACCTCGGCAAGCTCACACTCACGTTCACGGACAGCGAACAAGGCGCAAGCGTCTCTGCCGAGGGCGAAGTGCTCGACTACGCCGCCGCGATGAGCTATGAAACGACCGACGCGGGAGAGCAGAAGGCGCACAAAGTCGAAGAGACGCTCGACGCCATCAACCTTCAACAGGATGAAATTTTGGGGGAGACGCTCTGCGAAATCGACCATCCCCTCTTCGGCGGCTATGTCTGCTATAACTATGTGGAGTCGCGCGTGGTGGAGACTTCTTACGGCGACTTTGTGACGGACGCCTTCCGCTACTATGCAGAGCAGTTTGCAAAGAACGAAGAACTCACCCTTCCCGTGGTGGCGGTGGAAAACGGCGGCGGCATTGCACAGAGCCTGCCCACGTGGCACTCGGGCGGCACGAACGTCACCCGCGGCGACGTGCTCAGCGCCTTCAACCACGGTAATTTGGTGGAAGTTTTGAAGGTCTCCCCCGCCGAGCTGTTTGCGGCAATCGAAAATGGACTTGCCACGACGGGACAGAACGAGAGCGGGCTGCTCCTGCGCGAACGGGTGAGCGGCTCCTTCCTCCAATGTAGCGGGTTCACCTACACCTACGACCCCGCGGGCGAAACGGACAAAGTTGTGGAAGTCAAACTTGCAGACGGGACGGCGCTCGATCGCACGGACACTGAAAATAAAATCTTGCTTGCCACAAACAACTATGTCTCCACCTTCTTCCCGCAGGCGGAAAAGCTGGGCGAGCTCGGCGGCGAGGACATCCTCATCGAGGACTACATTCTCTATCTGAGCGGGCAGAACGGCGGCGTGCTCGATTACAAATGCGACTACGACCGCATTCTGATCGCAAACGACAAGTCGCCCGAGACTTACACGGTGAAGCTCCGCGTGATGAAGGGAGAGGCGGCGCAGACAAACGAGACCTTTACCCTCTCGGTGGACGGAGGAGAGGCGCAAAAAGTCACAACGGACGGCGAGGGATATATCACCGTCACCCTCAAAAAGGGCGCGCATACCCTTTTCCTTGCCGAGACCGACAACTATGTGTATGTGAACAACTACTCGGGCACGGGCGTTGCCGAAGGTACCGAGAAGAACCCCGACTTCTACACCAAGGAAGGATATTATTGCTTCTACTTCTACAACACCGAGGAATAAAAGAATTTAAGTATCATTTGGCGCCCCGCGGCGATGCCGCGGGGCGCCATTTTATTTTTGGCTTTCTATTCTGTCATTTCGCCCCGCGCGCAGTTCTGATTCTCTAAGCGCGGCACGAGGAGTTTGCGACGAAGTACCAAGCCGCTTTGCGGCG
This sequence comes from uncultured Clostridia bacterium, assembly GCA_947625695.1. Taxonomy (GTDB): domain Bacteria; phylum Bacillota; class Clostridia; order Christensenellales; family Borkfalkiaceae; genus Gallimonas. The sequence continues at coordinate 8,396 of CANQPO010000068.1, forward strand.
CGCGGAGAAATCTCGCCTTGTTATTATAAGGTAAAGATTTCGCGACAAGCTCGAAATGACATTTTGGGAAATGGCGGTTCATATTCCCCTTGCTGTCCCTTTTAGGGAAAGTGGCGCGTAAGCGCCGAAAGGGTTCTCGAAAACCCCTCAGTCACTTCGTGACAGCTCCCCTACAGGGGCGCCAAGTGCCAACCCCCCTTAATGCAAAATACGCCGCCCGAGGTAATGCCTCGGGCGGCGTGAAATTACTTTAATACGATTACACCAATTCGATGATTGCGGTTTCGGAAGCATCGCCGCGGCGCTGACCGAGAAGATAAATTCTCGTGTATCCGCCGCCCTGACCGAGT
>CANQPO010000069.1 GCA_947625695.1 uncultured Clostridia bacterium
CGTTTGCGGATCCAGGATATCTTTGATCGTTTCTTCCCATTTTTCAAGTTCCTCATGGATGGAGTCTGAAGATTCGGCTTTGTCGATCGCGTCTTTTGCCTTATTCGCTTCTTCATCGATACGATCCTTGAGTTCTTGTTTCTTTTCATCGCTCAAATCGTCACGGGCGTCGATCTCGCCTTTCGCCTCTTCCGCTTTGCGATCGATTTCGTCCTTGGCAGACTGTTTTTCGTCCTCCAATTCCGAATTGTGCTTATCATGGTCCCCTGCCGATTGGACGATATCATCGATGGCATCTTTCCCTTTTTGAAGTTCTGATTGGACATCATCTGGAGTAGTTGCCGCGTCGATTGCGTCTTTGGCACGCTCTGTCTCCTCGTCGATCCGATCTTTAAGTTCCTGCTTCTCCTCGTCGGTCAGATTGCCGCGGGAGTCGATTTTGCCCTTCGCTTCTTCGGCTTTACGATCAAGCTCGTCCTTCGCCTTGTCTTTCGCATCAGTAAGTTCCTTGGCGGGGTCACGGTCGCCCTCGGTGTCCACGACGTCATCGATGGCATCCTTTCCTTTTTCGAGTTCGGACGCAACATCGTCGGGAGTCGTTGCACCGTCTATGGCTTCTTTTGCTCGCTCCGCCTCTTCATCGACCTTATCTTTGAGTTTCTGTTTCTTCTGATCTGTGAGATCTTCACGAGCGTCGATTTCGTCCTTCGCTTCTTCGGCTTTATGATCGAGCTCATTCTTCGCCTTGTCTTTGGCGTCGGCAAGCTCTTTCGCTGGATCGCGGTCTCCCTCGGTGTCCACGATGTCATCGATGGCGGCTTTCCCCTTTTCGAGCTCGGACTGAACGTCGTCGCTGTTGGTTGCGTCGTCGATTGCTTCTTTGGCGCGCTCCATCTCTTCACCGATCTTGTCCTTGAGTTCCTGCTTCTTTCCATCTGTAAGATCCTCACGAGCATCGATTTCGTCCTTCGCTTCTTCGGCTTTACGATCGAGTTCATTCTTCGCCTTGTCTTTGGCGTCGGCAAGCTCCTTGGCGGGATCTCGATCAACTTCGGTGTCCACGATGTCATCGATGGCATCCTTAGCTTTTTGCAGCTCGGACGCAACGTCATCGGGAGTCGTCGCTCCATCAATTGCAGTCTTACCCTTTTGGACCTCCTCATCGATTTGATCTTTGAGTTCCTTCTTTTTCTGATCTGAGAGATCTTCACGAGCGTCGATCTCACTCTTTGCCTACGATCCAGTTCCTCCTTCGCCTTGGCCTTGGAATCGGAAAGATAGTCCCCATCGACTGCATTACATTCCACGCAAACACCGTTTTCGAACCGATGTCCATGAGCTTCAATAGCTTGGCTCATTGTGTCGCCGCACACCGTACATTCAAAAGTCATCAAGCCATCAGTTTCGCAAGAAGCCGCTTTTGAAATTATTCCTTCGCCCCAGCTATGTTCGCCTGCTGCCAAACTTTCGGTTTGGACGTCATCACATTCACTGCACCGACGCGTTCTTACGCCTTCTTCGTCGCAGTGTATTCTTGAATTCTCCCAATCGCCGTATTGATGTCCATTTGGCTCTATCGTCAGATCCGAGAGTTCAATATCACCGTTCAAATCTTGGAAAGTTTTCTTGCAGTTTTGGCATAAGTAATGTTCCAAAACCCCTTCGACCGTGCAAGTTGCCGGTTGCTTTGTGTAGAATTCCATCGAATGCCCGGTAGCTTCTATTGTTAGATCGCTTAAGGCCGAATGCCCATCATTGTCAGCGAAATTTGTATTACAACGCGAACAGGAATAATACTCCTTGGTCCCCGTTGCCGTGCAGGTGGGTTCAACCTTCGTATGGGGGGTCATCTGATGCCCGAGCGCCTCGATACTCAAATCGCTCAACACCGAGTCTCCATCATCATCGGCAAAGTTCGTGTTACAGCGGGAGCAGGAGTAGTACTCTTTGGTCCCAGTTGCAGTGCAGGTGGGCTCGACCTTTGTATGGGGTGTCATGTTATGTCCAAGAGCAGAGATCGTAAGTTCCCCCGCCTCGGCGTTGCCCTGGTCATCAGCGAAGTTTTTACGGCAACGCGAACAAGCGTAGTACTCCTTGATCCCTGTCGTCGTGCATGTTGGCTCGACCTTCGTATGGGGTGTCATGTTATGCCCAAGCGCAGAGATCGTGAGCTCCCCAGCCTCGGCGTTACCGTCGTTGTCAGTGAAATTTTTACGGCAACGCGAACAAGCGTAGTACTCCTTGGTTCCTGTCGTCGTGCATGTTGGCTCCACCTTCGTATGCGGAGTCATCGAGTGACCGAGCGCATCGATACTCAAATCGCTCAACACCGAGTTTCCGTCATCATCGGCAAAGTTCGTGTTACAGCGGGAGCAGGAGTAGTACTCCTTGGTTCCTGTTGCCGTGCACGTCGGCTCCACCTTGGTGTGCGGGGTCATGTTGTGTCCGAGTGCCGAGATCGTGAGCTCCCCAGCCTCGGCGTTACCTTGGTCATCCGCGAAATTCTTGCTACAACGAGAACAGGAAAAATATGCTTTCTTACCTGCCGCCGTGCAGGTAGGTTCGACCTTGGTATGCGGGGTCATGTTGTGCCCGAGCGCAGAGATTGTAAGTTCCCCAGCCTCGGCGTTGCCCTGGTCATCCGCGAAATCCTTACTACAGCGGGAACAGGAGTAATATGCTTTCTTGCCAGTTGCCGTGCAAGTGGGTTCCACCTTCGCATGGGGTGTCATCTGATGTCCGAGTGCCGAGATTGTAAGCTCCCCTACCTCGGCGTTACCTTGGTCATCCGCGAAGTTTTTACGGCAACGGGAACAGGAATAATAGGCGTTCTTACCTGTTGCGGTGCAAGTTGGCTCCACCTTGGTGTGCGGGGTCATGTTGTGCCCGAGCGCAGAGATCGTAAGTTCCCCCGCCTCAGCGTTACCCTGGTCATCCACGAAATTCTTACTACAACGAGAGCAAGAATAATATGCTTTCTTGCCCGTTGCCGTGCAGGTTGGCTCCATCTTGGTGTGCGGAGTCATGCTATGTCCGAGAGCAGAGATCGTGAGCTCCCCAGCCTCGGCGTTGCCCTGGTCATCCGCGAAATCCTTACTACAGCGGGAGCAAGAATAATATGCTTTCTTACCTGTCGTTGTGCAAGTGGGTTCCACCTTGGTGTGCGGGGTCATGTTGTGTCCGAGTGCCGAGATCGTGAGTTCCCCCGCCTCAGCGTTACCTTGGTCATCCGCGAAATTCTTACTACAACGAGAGCAGGAGTAATATGCTTTCTTACCAGTTGCCGTGCAAGTGGGTTCCACCTTGGTGTGAGGGGTCATACTGTGGCCTGTTGCATCGATTGTAGATTGATACGAGTAAGTGCATTTTGTACAGGCGTGATTTTGTGTCCCCGTCGTCGTACAGGTTGCAGCTTTTGAAACCGAACTCTGAATGTTGTGACTCGTCCGCGCTGTGGTCCCTGATTTCGTGTAGTAGTAATCGGCACATTTTGAACATGTCTTTTTTGTGTCTGAGCAATAGGAGCTGTTCGCGGCAACACTTGAAGAATTGTAATTATGCCCCGTAGCAATATCGGTCAGATCCGAAAGGAGATAGTCTCCGTCTTGATCCGAGTAATTATATCGACATCGGTTACAGTGGTAATAGGCAAGCGTGCCATTTACGGTACAAGTGGCAGGATCAGCCGGATAATAAGTCATACTATGTCCGAGTGGATCAATGCTTTCGGTGTGCTCATCCTCAAAGGTTTCGTCGTTGTATTCGACCACCGCTTTACCGTAAAAGCTTCCACCGGACTCGCATGTCGCCTCTTGGGTCACATTCCCGGGGACGGGCGCAGTAGTTGTATAGCTGTCGTCGCATTTACTGCATGTAATATTGACGATTGCGGTAAAAGACCCCTGTGCATAACCTCCATACCATGTCCAACTCGCAGAGTAGTTATGTCCTGTTGCGGGAATTTCCGTCGTCGCCGTGTAGATATAGTTGCATTTAGAGCAATGACTACCTGCGGTGTGACCCGGGGTGGTACAAGTGGCATCGACTTTTGCATCTGTCACTTTCGAATGCCAAGTTTTTGAGGACGTCCCACTACGTTCATAATAGTAGGCGGAACAGGATCTGCAGGTATATTTCTTATCTGCGCAATATGTAGACGTTGCCTCAATCGTTTCGCTGGTATAGCTACATGCTGCCATAGTGCCGGATTCAAAACTGCAAGTGGAGCAAACTTCCTTGTGCACTCTGGACCCCGAACTCACCCATTTGTATTCATGTTCCGTGCGTTTACTCGTGGACGTATTTCTTTGGCAAGCGAGTTCATAGCCGCGTTCATTGCAATTTTTACATGTCCAATACCGATCGGCACAATACTCGTCGGTACCCGCAATAACCTTAGAATACACGCCTGATGCCATAACAGATGATTCGCTATCATTATATCCAGTGTAGTGAAAACCTAAATCATACGTTAATGACCCGCCTGAATAGGTGCATGTTATACTATATCCGCAGAGGTTTCTGGTGCTTGTCAGTGTAGAGACGTGAACCGCGTCGGTATTACCTTGCTCACCTTGCTTATATAAGATAAAATTAGCTCTCGGGTCGGCATTTATAGAGGTATATTTGAGGGTATAGTAGTTACCGCATCCGGGGCAATGAAGAGGTCCGGTATCTCTGTCAGCGTTCTGAAAATATTGACATTCAATCGTTGCCGCTTCCGCTTTAATCGGAGCATCAACATGATTATCTATCGGTAAAAATGTCAGAAACCCGAATAGAAGCAGTGCAATCAGCGGAATCAACATCCAAAATAATTTTATTCTTCTTGTCATATCGACCTCCTGTTTTTATATTCCTTTTTACCGAGGCGTTGCGATGTGCGTGATCGCGCCCCAGATCCGGTTGGACTCATGATTGATCCCGAGAATACGCACCGTTACGCGAGCGCCTCTCGGAGGGCGTCCGCGCTTTGGATAGTTGCAAAGGCAGTCGATCCCGCCGTCCAGCGCAACAAACACGCCATTTGTGTCCACCATGCTGACGGTGCCGACGTAACGATTGCCCTCGCTGTACATTTTGAGAGCCTTCTCATACGGGTTTTCGCCAGCTTGTTTAACGGAGGCGGACACTTTGAGATGTTCACGATCGCTCCGATCAAGCTCGGTGATCTTGACGAGGATCCTCTGCCCGGGCTGAAAATACCCTGCGGCATCCATCACTCTCTGGTAGCTGAGTTCACGCAGCGGGATATACACCTCGACCCCGAAAAGATCCGCGAAAATACCTGCGCGTATCACCGAGATCACTCTTGCCTCGGCGATAAGCCCTGTATACAGCAGGTTGTTGCCGTCACGATCGGTGCCGAAATAGTATTGCTTCCTCTTTGCCCGCATTGCGTCGAGACGGCTGGCGACCGCGATCCGTGAATCGGTGTCGATCCCCTTGATAATGTAATCGACTTCCGCGCCGAGCCTCTTGGTCAGAAGATAGTGCAAAACATCTTCCGCCGTTTGATCCCGAAGATCTTCGGGCTGTTCTACCGCTTCCTGCGCGGGGATGATGACCTTGAAAGCGCCGTGATAGATGACTGCAAAGGCATGAGCTTTGTTGTTCGGTCTTTCCACGCCTTGAATGCTTCCCGAGAGTATCCGCCCCGTTTTCATGGATTCGGTCAAATCGAGAAGGTCGTTCCTTGCCTTGTCTTGGTCGGTCTCCACCGAGCGCTCTTCGTCGATCGTGACCACATTCAATCTCGGTCTTAAGGTTTGGTGTTTTTTCCCAATTGCCTCGGCATCCGGTTGATTCTGTGACGTCAATGAATTCTGCAGAAATTCCTCTCTGTCAGACTCACTTTCGTTTTGCTTTTGGATTGCGGCGTCTTCCGACGCCTCCAAAACTTCCTGTTCGAGTATGACGCAGTCTTCCATCTGGGACGCAAGTTCATCCGATTTCATCTCGGTCTGAGGAACGGTCAGCTGATTGGACGCACTTACTTCTTGGGCGCTACTGTCTTGCTCAACGGGTTCGGCTTGGATCTCATTTGCAGGTTCCGTATCGTTTTTATTAAGTTGTTTTTTTGCTGCCATGCTTGGCACCTCCATAAAATTGATTTTTTACTTTGCACACGATGTGCTTGTCGCCGAAAGGATCAAAAATCCTTTGGCGGTACTGCTGTGCCGTAAAGAAACTCGCCGGACGAAGCGACCGGCGACGGTGTTGGTTTCAAATCGGTTTCGGGTGAGCTGACAGGAGAATCAACTGCTCCTCCCTCTGGGGATTCCGGCTTGCCTTCGTACTCGAAAATCGACGATTTTCGAATGAGTTTGGAGTATGGGTGACGGGTGTAGTCGAACTTTTTCAACCTCAGGATGTTACATCCGCGAATGATACATAGAAGTTCGTTCCGCGGGATGCGTAAGATCTCATCCGGCGTCAAAAGCTTGCGTTTCCCCTGACCTTCCGAATGTCGGTATTGGGGAATAAGCTGTGCGAGGGCGATCGTTTTGCGCGTGGTCATGTAGGAATTGATCTCCACGCTCATCTCTCCGCTTCGGTTTGAAAAGTATTGCGCGCTGACCTCATCGGTACAGCCGAGCATGAGCTGGATATCGCAGTTCCCCACGATCTCCGCCCATAGATTATTTGGATATCTATTTTGAAGCTGGCCAAGGCTCTGCACTGCAAGCATGACCCGAATATCCCTCGACCGAAATACGCTGATCGAGCGAGCGAAATCGGAACCGTCCGCCGCGCCTCCTATCCTGCCGACATTGTTGAACTCATCCAAAATCAGGTTGACGGGAACATCGCACGCGCCGTTCGGCCTGGAATCCGCATATCGGGTCAGTTTGATGAACATGACAGAAAAAAACAACGACGACAAAAATGCCATCGTTGCGTCCTGGTCGCTGAGGATAATATAGTAGGCGCACTTACGTCTGCCCGGTGCTGTTACATCGATGTCAGACCGAGTTGTGATTCGTTGTACCGCTTGGTTCTGTAACACCTGCAATCTCGTCCCGAGTCCGAGAACGATTCCAGACCGAACCGTATCGCTGGATTGCGAGAATAGGTTAAATGGTGCGCGGGCGGGATGATCGAGCGGAAGTTTTTCAAAAAGCGCCGTAAGCTGCTTTTCCGTGTTTTGGGTCAAGAGCCGATAGACCGCGGGAAGATTCTTCATCTCCTCCCCTCTCGTGATGTCTCGGTCTACATAGAGTACCAATGCTTTCAGGAGGTTCCCTTCTCCGTTATCCCAAAAGTGATCGCCGTTTCCGGAACTGGTATTTCCGATGATGACATTCGTCAGGACCTGAGCCATTAAGGTGTCTCCGCACAAATCGGACATGCAGTTCCAGGAGTCGCTGTGTTCCGGGTTGACAAGATTCAAGACCTTCACTTCATATCCGTTGGATCTGTATAACTCAGATGTATCCGCGTATAGCTCCCCTTTCGGATCCGTAACGACGACAGACTCGTTTCGCCTTAGCGCCTGAAATAATGCGTTCCTGATCACCGCCCTCGATTTCATCGTGCCCGATGCGCCGAAGATCGCAATGTGGCGGTTGAGTTTGGTGTCGGTCGGCATACAGACGGCTTTCCCTCTATGCTCACCTAAGATGACTCCCTGCGCAATTTTCGGGCTCTCTAATTCAAGCGTCGCTTTGATCTCTTTGTCGGTCATCCAGGCCGCGGTTCCATAGGTTCCGTTCTTGCTTTTTGCAAAGCCTCGTTCGTCGAAGTCCTTGCTCGAAAATCCCCTGTCGATTTTGATAACAAGAAGAATACCGAGCGGGAGAATAATGATAAAGAGAATGCCGGGAATGCCTTCCACGGTAAACGCTCTTTTCAGACAGGTCAAGAAATCCCAGTCTACGGGGCGCATCGTTGCCTCGCCTCCGAAGCCGCCGTTTTGCTGCCACTCTGCGCTGTTCGTAAAGAGCTGTGCCAATACTCCGCTGAAGTATAACGCCGCTAAAATTCCGACAATGGTCAGAAGCGTAAGAAAAATGATTCTGATTTTGTTTTTCAATCGGCTATTTCCTCCTCTTATTTAAGCGCAGATTCCACTGCATCCAATGAGATGGTTTTCAGAGAAACGAGTTCTCCGAGATAGGCTTTCAGGAACTTCACCTGCTCGGGATAGCACAGAACTTCGCATTGCAAATGCTGATTCTCTATCCCCTCCCGAAAGCGGATCAGTCTCCCGATATCGCCATCGAGGTGAGATAGGATATAGGTCCCGTTCATGTATGCGTCATACTCGAACGCGCCACGATCGTAGGAGCGAAGATTCGGAGGGAAGAGTTTTCCCAAGAGTTTTTCATTTCGGTTTGGAGTAATGAGAACGCGAAGGAGTCTCCCACCAAACTCATTTAAGGGGACGAAGTAGATGTGACGGTAGATCCCGTCAAATCTCTCCGAGCGCCTGTTGTCCCGATCGGCGGCAAGCGTCTTGATCGCAATTTC
>CANQPO010000070.1 GCA_947625695.1 uncultured Clostridia bacterium
GGGCGGAAGCGGTGACGACGACGTCGTTGAAGAGTCCCTTGGGGAAGAGCGGGCGAAGGGGACGGTCGATGAGGCGGGCGGTGAGGATCGCCTTATCGGAGGCTCTCCCCTCTCTGCGCTTGAAGCCGCCCGGGATCTTGCCGACGGCGTACATCTTCTCTTCATAGTCCACCTGAAGGGGGAAGAAGTCCATGCCTTCGCGGGGTGCGGGGGACATGCAGACGTTGACCATGACAGCCGTTTCGCCGCAACGGACGACGCAGGAGCCGTTTGTCTGCTCGGCGTACTTGCCCGTCTCCACGGTGACTTCTCTGCCGCCGACCGTAAATTTGAATTCTTTGTAATTGGGTGTCATAATATTTTTCTACTCCTTATTCTTTTCTGTTCTTGTGCCCAAACGCCGCCGACCGGCGCGGGGCGATAAAAAAAGAGGGCGCGGAATGACCCGCCGCCCTTTTTCTTATTTTCTGAGTTCCAAAGCCGCAACGATCGCACGGTAACGCTCGATGTCTTTTGCTTTGAGGTAGTCCAAAAGACCGCGGCGTTTACCGACCATCTTCAAAAGACCGCGACGGGAGTGGTTGTCATGCTTGTGGATCTGCAGGTGCTCGTTGAGGTGGTTGATGCGTTCGGTGAGGAGCGCGATCTGAACCTCGGGAGAACCGGTATCACCCTCGTGCTGCGCGTACTTTTTGATGATCTCGTTCTTTTCCATTTGCGTTTATCCTCCTATGGAAAATATTCGCGTTCCGCCAAGAGAAGCGTGGAGAGCGCTATTCCTCGCGGACGTCCTTTATAGGATAGCACATTCCAAGGAGAATGTCAAAGCATTTTCGGGGTGTTTGGAGAAATTCTTTTGTGAGGGGGCATGGAGGAGCAAGGGAAAGGCGGAACCCGCACAACGGAACCCCTCCTCGGGAGAGGGGTGCTTGCCCACCCCCTTGAGGGGTAGGTGCCGACGAAAGAAGCAGAAGGGTGTTGCATGATTAGAAACGACACCTCCATTCTAAATTGTCATGTCGACCGAAGTGGAGACATCTCTACCGCATTATAATAAGGCGAGATTTCTCGACTGCGCTCGAAATGACATTTTAAGAACAGCGCGGGGCGAAATGACAAAGTAGGAACGGCAAGCCCCTCCCCGCGTCATTCCGAGCCGTAAGGGTTATTACGAAGTCCGACACGGAGAGTCTCCGAGGGAATCTTGCTTCGTTCAAGTACGCTTAAAACCAAACCCAAACGCAACAAGATGCCTTCGCGGACTTGCTTAAACGGACTGCGTAGAAAGGGTGCGGCTCAGCATGACGCTTTGGAGAGACCCTTTCGGCTACTTCGCCTACGGCTCGTGCCGCGCTTAGAGAAACAGAACAGCGCGCGGGGCAGCATGACGCTTTGGAGGAGTCCGTTCGCCGCCCACCCCCCTACCCCCCTCCCACGGAGGGGGTGAGTGGAAAGCAGACCCCCTCCATCGGAGGGGGATCAAGGGGGTGGGTGAGCTCTCGGCTCCCCTCATAGGGGAGCTGTCACCGCAGGTGACTGAAGGTTTCTCCGAGAGCCTATTAAAACCCTTTCCCCCGCTAACGCGGGTACTTTCCCTAAAAGGGACAGCAAGAACCCCCCATTACGGTCAATTCTTTGTCACTGTGCCGTCCTGCGCGATGCTACCATCTTTACAGACGATCTTACATTCCTCCGCAGACCCATTCCAATTCTCCCCTTTTTCGACCGCATTCCATTGTTCGACCATCCCTGCATACCAAACCGTGAGCATGCTGCAACGGTAAAACGCATACGCGCCGATGGTTTTGACGCTTACGGGGATCTCGATCTTTTCAAGGTGGACGCAGTTCGAAAACGCGTTGGTTCCGATACTCAAAATGCTCTGCGGCAGGACGGCGGTCGTCATATCGACGCGTCCCGTAAACGCCTCTGCCCCGATCGCAGTCACCGCCTTCCCGTCATGCCCATAAGGAATGACGACATGGCTCTCCTCCCGTTCGGGACTAATCCCCGAGACCGAGTAGGTACCGTTGCCGTTTTCCGCATAAGACAGCCCCTCAGTGTATTCCCATTCCGCGCCGCATACACTGCATTTGTTTTCGGAAGTGAACGTATGTCCTTTCCCGCACGGTGCGCACGCGGCAAGCCCGCACGAAAGGAACAAACAAGCAACTGCAATCAAAAATTTTTTCATGACCATTCTCCTATGTTGGAATGATACCATTATAGTCCTAAAAATTAGGACAGTCAAGTATTTCGTCCCAATTTTTGGTACAAAATGAATTGATGAAAAATAGATTTGCAGACAGATTGGGCGAACTGATAAGCGAGAGCGGAAAGACGCAGAATTTTATTTGCAGTAAATTGCATATCACGAAACAAAAGCTCTCCAACTGGAAAACTGCCTACACAGAACCCAGCATGGACGAGCTGATTATGCTTGCCCTTTACTTTGACGTTTCGGTAGATTATCTCTTGGGGCTCGTGGACGAAACGGGCGTTCGGATAAAAATCAATGTATCGGCAAGTTCGAAATGACGCTTTGAAGAGAGTATAATGTGCCCCCTCCCCTACCCCTCCCCCGCGTTGCGGGGGAGGGCGAGATGTAAAGCTGTCCCCCGCGTTGCGGGGGAAAGTGGTGCGCACGCGCCAAAAGGGTTTCTATTAGCTCGCTGAAACCCCCTCAGCCTCGCTTTGCTCGGCAGCTCCCCTACAGGGGCGCCAAAATGAGTAGAGATTTCTCGGCAAGCTCGAAATAACAATTTGGACGTGCGGGCGGGGCAAAATGACAATATACATCCCCCACCTGTCTCACTTCGTTCGCCACCCGCACCTTACCGCTATTCGTCCGAATAACTTGCTTCAAGACATAAAAAAAGCCGCTCGGTGAGCGGCTTTTTTGCTCCTATTTAAGGTAGCTTAGCGACATTCTTAAAGAACCCCCAAGTCCTCCCAATGCTTTTTTATCATGTTATTGATTACGCTGACATCAAGAGCGTCTCCGGTGAAGTCGCTTTCGCTGCACGACATCGGCGTTCCGTCGTCCTCGCCACCAATAATAATTGCATACCGCGCGGTGGTCGTTCCGCCCGATTTTGTTCCCGCCTGAATCTGGCAATACACGATCGCTTCACATTCTTTGCTCTTTATCGTAGCATTCCCCTCGCTATCTTCATAGTAGGCTTTCAGAACGCGCACGGAACTCGGATTGTAAAAATCATTGTCCTCAATCAACTTGATCGCGTATTCGCCACAAACTTCTTCGTGCGATTTTTCGCCGCACCCAACGGCAAAACATAACACCACTGCCGACAAAATCGCCAACAATACCGCATACCACTTCTTCTGTTTCATATTATACTCCATACAAGAATTTCTTGTATTTTAATTATAGCAAAGAATTTCTTTATCGTCAAGTGTTTTTTAAGAAATTCTTGTATAATATTAAAAAGAATCTATTGTATGAAAAATCGTTTTCGTGAACTGCGTTTGGAACGCGGGCTGCGGCAGATTGATGTTGCCAAACAACTTGGAATCAGTGCACAATCTCTCGGGTACTATGAAAATTGGGTGAATAAGCCCGATCCCGAGACTTTGGTGCGCCTTGCGGACTTTTTTGAGGTAAGCATAGATTATCTCCTCTGCCGTGAAGATGAATACGGCACGATTTCCACTGCCGATACGGTGCGATATTCCGCCGCCGAAATGCAACTTATCGAAGCCTATCGGGAGCTCTCCTCTCCTATGCAAGAGCTTGCCTTAAAAACCTTAAAAGCATGGAAACAATGATATAAAATTCGCCGCCGTATATACACGGCGGCGAATTTTATGAAAAACTCCCGAAAATCTTCGGGAGTTTTGCGTTTCGATAAAACTTATTTGAGTTCCGCGGTTGCGCCGGCTTCTTTGAGCTTTGCAAGAGCGGCCTCTGCGTCTGCCTTGGGAACTGCTTCCTTCAAGACGCCAAGCGCCTCGACAGCCTTCTTCGCTTCGGCAAGGCCGAGACCCGTGAATTCGCGCACTGCCTTGATGACCGCGATCTTGTTCGCGCCAATCTCCTTGAGGACGATATCGAACTCCGTCTTTTCCTCTTCCTGGGGAGCCGCTTCCGCAGCGCCTGCGCCCGCACCGCCGCCAACTGCAACAGCCGCCGCCGCGCTCACGCCGAATTCCTCTTCAAGCGCCTTTACAAAGTCGTTGAGCTCGACAACCGTCATACCCTTGACTTCTTCGATAAATTTCTGAACATCCATTTTTGATTACCTCCGAATAAATTATGATTTTTGGTCTGCGATTGCCTTTAACACAAACGCAAGGTTCACGATGGGCGACTGCAGGCAGCCGAGCATCTTTGCGATGAGCACCTCTCTCGAAGGGATCGCCGCGAGTTTCTTTACCCCTTCCGCGTCCACATAAGCGCCGCTTACATAGGCGCACTTGGGCACGATCTTGTCCGTCAGCGCGGGGTTTTCCTTTACCGCCTTGGCGAGAGTGGAGCATGCGCTCGTCTCGTCGGGGCAGAAGATGAATGCCGTCGCGCCGTTGAGGTCGTTATCGAAGTCCTTGACGTCAAGCTCGTCGAACGCCTTGCGCACAAGTGTGTTTTTGTACACCTTGTATTCGCAGGAAATTTCGCGGAACTTGTTGCGAAGGTCGGTAACTTCCTTGACGGTGAGTCTGTCGTAATGGGCGATGAGGACCGACTTGCTTGCGCTGATCTTCTCTTTGATCTCCTCTACGACGACTTTTTTTGCTTCAAAATTTGCCGACATTGAAATCCTCCATTAGGCTGAAAGCCCGATTTTGCGTTTCCCCTTGTGGGAAAACAAATGCTCCGTACCGCAGACGGATACGGAGCAGCTTTTCGCATTTGAAAAACTTTCCTTACCTCGACGGGATATTGAGCGGAAACGCACCCGTTGTCTGCGGCATAGAATGTTTACAGTTACAGTTTACCAAATCAAGAGAAATTCGTCAAGCGATTTTCCTTACATTTTAGCATAATTTACCTTGACGCCGGGGCCCATCGTGCTTGTGAGCGCGATACTCTTTAAGTATTGGCCCTTTGCGGCGGCGGGTTTTGCCTTGACGATCGCGTCCATGAGGGCGGTGAAGTTCTCGAGGAGCTTCTCCTTGCCGAAGGACTTCTTGCCGATCGGGCAGTGGATGATCGCCGTCTTGTCGAGACGGTACTCGACCTTACCTGCTTTCACTTCGGCGACGGCTCTCTGCACGTCCATCGTGACGGTCCCCGACTTGGGGTTGGGCATCAAGCCCTTGGGACCGAGCAAACGACCGATACGGCCGACAACGCCCATCATATCGGGGGTGGTGATCATGACGTCGAACCCGAACCAGTTCTCGGTCTGGATCTTCTGGATCATCTCCTCTGCGCCGACGAAATCCGCGCCCGCAGCCTGCGCCGCGTCCGCTCTCTCGCCCTTGGCGATGACGAGCACTTTCTTGGTTTTACCGGTGCCGTTGGGAAGGACGAGCACGCCGCGGACCTGTTGGTCTGCCTGGCGGGGGTCGATGCCGAGCTTTACGTGGATCTCGATGGTCTCGTCGAACTTCGCCTTTGCGTTGTCGATGACGATCTCGAGCGCCCTGTCGGGCGTGTACTGTTCGGCGCGGTTATAGGATTTAAGGCTGTCTACATATTTCTTACCCATGATAAAACCTCCTTACTCCTCTACCGTGACGCCCATGCTGCGCGCCGTGCCCTTGATCATGCTCATCGCGCTCTCGAGCGTGGAGCAGTTGAGGTCGGGCATCTTGGTCTTTGCGATCTCCTCGACCTGCGCCTTGGTGAGCTTGCCGACCTTCACCTTGTTGGGGGTAGAGGAAGCGGTCTCGAGCCCGAGCGCCTTCTTGATGAGGACGGGTGCGGGCGGCGTTTTGAGGACGAACGTGAAGGAACGGTCTGCATAGATCGTCATGACGACGGGAATGATGAGGCCTTCCTGTCCTGCGGTTTTCGCGTTGAATTCTTTGGTAAAGCCGGGGATGTTGATCCCGTGCGGGCCCAGCGTGGAACCGACGGGGGGACCGGGGGTGGCTTTACCTGCGGGAAGCTGGAGCTTCACGACTGCGGTAATTTTCTTTGCCATTTTTACTCCTTCTGTGGTTTCTGCGGCGGCGATTGGGTTTTTGCCGCCTCCCACTCTATCGAAAACGCGTTAATGCGTTATCGCTGAATTGATGATGTGTATTTCTTGGCTGCCCCTTGAGGGGGAGCTGTCACGAACGCAGTGAGTGACTGAGGGGGTGTTTTGTTTTACGACACCCCTTCCGCCTCCTTCGTCGGCACCCACCCCTCAAGGGGTGGGCAAGCGTTTGCCCCAAGCGTGCCTTTACTCCTCCGCTTTGGGAATTTCCACGGCGGTGTCGGAGATTTTCGTCATCTGGATGTATTCGACTTCGACCTCCTGATTTCTGCCGAACATGACAATCTCCACCTTGGCGCGCTGCGTTTCGTCGTTGACGGACGAGATCGTGCCGATGAAGCCCTCCAAGGGGCCGCTGTCGATGGAGACTCTGTCGCCCTGCTTGAAGTCGGCGTCCACGACGAACTCCTCAAGGCGCATTTTGCGGATCTCCTCTTCCTTCATGGGAATGGGACGCCCCTGCGGACCGACAAAGCCCGTGACGCCTCTCGTGTTGGTGATGAGGTACCAGAGCTGGTTGGAATAAATCATTTTGATAAAGACATAGCAAGGCAGAAGTTTGCGTTCCACAACCTTCTTTTTGCCGTTTGCCTTTTCCTCAATCGTCTGCTCGGTGGGAATTTTGACGTCTACAATGCTGTCGCTGAGGTTATTGTTCTCGATGAGGCGCAGCAAAGAGTCCTTCACCATGGATTCATACCCCGAGTAGGTGTGCAGGATATACCATTGAGGAACGGTATCTGTGATCGCCATAAGTTATGCTCCTGTTTTGGTCAAGAGGTCTAAGAGGGCGGAGAAACCGTAGTTTACGCCGGTGGTGACAACGAGAAAAATGAGCACGATGACAATGACCACGCCCGTCGCTTTTAAGGCCTGCGGGAGGGTGGGCCACGTTACGCGCTTGAGTTCTGAGAAAGTTTCCTTGAATTTTCTGCCGATACGGACGAAGAAATTGGGTTTCTTGTTTTTATCCTTTTTGGTTTTTTTCTGCTCGACAGGTTTTTGGTTCTTCTCGGTTTCGGGATCTTTGGATTTGGCCATGATGATTCTCCGTGGAATTACTTGGATTCCTTATGGACGGTATGTTTTTTGCAAGTGGGGCAGTACTTCTTGAGTTCGAGGCGATCGGGATCGTTTCTCTTATTCTTGAAGCTGTCGTAATTGCGGTTTTTGCATTCGGTGCACTCGAAGGTGACTTTGAGACGCGTGGATTTAACAGCCATGGTGAGAAAACTCCATACAAAAAAATTACACCCCTTTTTGGTGCGTAAAGAAAGTATAACAGAAAAGCAAGGGCTTGTCAACGATTTTTGCGCGGAAAAAATGATTTTTTGCGGAGAAAATGAGGACACCACCCCCCTACCCCCCCTCCTGAGGAGGGGGCATGGGTGCGGGACCCCCTCCGTGGGAGGGGGACTTAAGGGGTGGGGCGGGTTCTAAATCACGTCATGTCGAGCGTAGTCGAGACATCTCTACCGCATTATAAAAAGGCGAGATTTCTCCACTTCGCTCGCGGGGCTCGCTTCGGTCGAAATGACATTATTTAGAAGCGCGGGTCGAAAGACAGATTGGAGGAACAAAGGACACCACCCCCCCTACCCCCCTCCTGTGGAGGGGGCATGGGTGCGGGACCCCCTCCGTGGGAGGGGGACTTAAGGGGTGGGGCGGCAAATGGGCTCTTCCAAAGCGTCATGCTGAGCCGTAATGTGTGTACGTAGTCCGTGAGAGAAAGT
>CANQPO010000071.1 GCA_947625695.1 uncultured Clostridia bacterium
GTTGCACTTTCCTTGAAGTCGCCTTCACCTGACGTTATCAGGCGTCCTGCCCTGCGATGCCCGGACTTTCCTCACCGCAATTTCTTGCGCCGCGACCGCGTAGTCCGCTCGTATCGAAAATATTATAGCACGTTTTTTGGGAAAAGACACCCTTTTTTGCGCCGTTTGCGAAAAAAAACTCTGTTTGCGGGGGGCGACATTGCATTTTTAGTTATTCCTTGGCTACCCCTTGAGGGGGAGCTGTTGAGCGAAGCGAAACTGAGGGGGTGTTTTGTTAAGACTTGCAGACACCCCTTTCGTCACTCGCTGCGCTCGCGCCACCCACCCCTCAAGGGGTGGGCAAGTGGGTTTATGTCATTTCGACCGAAGCCGCAGGCGAAGTGGAGAAATCTCAACATTATTATAATGCGGTAGAGATTCCTCGACTGCGCTCGGAATGACGTGTTTTAGAAATGCGGTAGAGATTCCTCGACTACGCTCGAAATGACATTTAAGAATGGTGTTCCGTTTCCCCTTGCTGTCCCTTTAGGTGGGCAAGGGTTCTCAATTTGTCATTTCGACCGAAGCCGCAGGCGAAGTGGAGAAATCTCACATGATTAGAGTTCCCGAAAAAGATTGCAAAGCAAGATTTTTTGGGAAGAGGAGCCGCCGCCCGCAAACAGAGCTTTTCGTAAGAAAAGCTCTGTTTGCGGGCGGCGACGAGGTAGAGATTTTTCGACTACGCTCGACATGACGTGATTGGGAATGTTGCCCACCCCCTTAGTCCCCCTCCGCAGGAGGGGGTTCTATTCTCGCCCTCCCCTAACTTGTTGGGGGAGGGGCAGGGGTGTGGGACGTGTTTTATGTTTTGTGAGTTAAAGGAAGCATAAATTGCCTCGTCGTAAAATGATCCGATTCAAAATAAGTGATCGGTTGCGATTTTTCATATTCTTCTTGGTGAATATTGCTTCCCATAGTCCATCTCGTCCCATAAAACACATTATTTCCATAAGTATTTAGAGGTCCTTTAAGTTCAGGCACATCTGTTATAAGATATCTTAATTCCGCGGCGTCATCTATCATGATTGAGCCTGTGTAAGGGGCGCATCTTACCGCAAAGGTAAAAGAATAATTTTCGGAAGCGCTTGTGTCATATCCCAAAAAATCCAATTGAAATGTTTTATTTCTAAAAACGTTGTAGTAACTTTTAACAACATCCTCCATATACTCGTAACTTTTTTTTGAGATGCTTGCTTTGTTTACCGAAACGGGCTGCTTTTGATAGCTCAATTCCTGAATAAAGAGCGGGGCTTGCACATAGTTTTTTTTGTGCAACATTTCAAGGTCGGCATATTCCTGTTCGGTGAGTTCATATTGCAAAACGTAGCAAGTGTAATAATTGCCCTGCTCATGCTTGCTCTCTGCCCTGGTTGCGATATATAAATTCGACGTGTCATCTCCCTTGATATAGACATCACTTTGAACTTCCAACTCTTCGCTTAAATAATCTTCAAGGTTATATCCCTCTTGCTTTAAGTATCCGAAAGGATTTTGTCGTCTTTTTTGGCTTGTAATTGTTATTTGACCTGTTGGGAGCTCTGAAAGTGAAAGATAATAACTCTCCGTCAAAACAGTATATAAAATATCGCTGTAATGGGGTTGCTCTTCGGCGTTTCCGCTGCCACTCTGCGAGTTGTTGCCGCTCCCCTGGTTGTTCGTTTGTCCGCTCCCTTGGCTATTCCCTTGGCTGTTTTGTTGGTTGTTTGTGTTCCCTTGGTTTGCGGAACTTTCGGGACGGCATCCGCCCATGGGGAGTACGATCGACGCAAGCAGGAGCGCCGCAAGCAAGCATTTGTAAAGTTTTTTCATTGTGTTTCCTCCATAAAAAAAGTGTGTTTCCAAATTCGGAAACACACCTGCATGGTATCTCCGAATTTGTTACCACACAAATTGATGATTCTCATTTAGACAAACGGAAAAAAGAGATACGCAATGCCCCGATTGTATATCCGTTTGTCTGTTTTATTCAATTTGCGTGGTAGGTTCAGTATAGCACAGCGGCGCGCGAATTGCAAGCCTTTTGCAAAATTTTTGTTGCGGAATGGTTTTTTGCCCACCCCCTTAATCCCCCTCCAATGGAGGGGGTAGGGGGGTGGTGCCCTTTGTTCTCAATTTGTCATTTCGACCGAAGCCGCAGGCGAAGTGGAGAAATCTCGCCTTATGATGATGCGGTAGAGATTTCTCGACTACGCTCGAAATGACGTGTTTTAGAAATTCGGTAGAGATTTCTCGACTACGCTCGAAATGACATTTAGGAATGGCGCTCGAAATGACATTTTGGAACTTTGCCCACCCCCTTAGTCCCCCTCCGGTGGAGGGGGTTCCGTTGGGCGAGGGTGTTCCCGCTTGCCCCTTGCCAATAGAGGGGGTTCCGTTGGGCGAGGGTGTTCCCGCTTGCCCCCTCCAATGGAGGGGGTTCCGCTCCGCACATACGCAAAACAATTTATTCGAAAAATTTCAAAAAACCCCTTGATTTTTGTGCCGATTATGATAAAATAATTGCGAAGTAATCTCGAGGGGGAATTTGAGAATGAAAAAAACCAAGATCGTCTGCACGCTGGGACCCGCTTCCGAAACCGAGGAGATCATCTCCGCCATGGCGGACGCGGGCATGAACGTGGCGCGCATCAACTTTTCGCACGGCACCCATGAGGATCACGCCAAAAAGATCGCAATCATCAAAAAAGTGCGCGAAACAAAGCACATTCCGCTGCCCATTCTGCTCGACACGAAGGGCCCCGAATTCCGCATTAAAACCTTTAAGGACGGCAAAATTTTCCTCAAAGAAGGAGATACCTTCACCTTTACGTCCGACGAGATCGAGGGCGACGAGACCCGCGTCTCCGTCTCCTATAAAAACATCTGCGCCGACATGAAGCCAGGGGATAAAATTTTGCTTAACAACGGGCTCATGGTGTTTGAAGTCACTGAGGTGAAAAAACCCAACGTGGTGTGCAAGGTGGTCATCGGCGGCGAGCTCTCCAACCGCAAGAGCATGTTCTTCCCCGAAAAACAGCTCAACCTCATCTACCTCTCCGAACAGGACAAGGCCGACCTTCTCTTCGGCATTGAGCATGAAGTCGATTTCGTGGCGTGTTCCTTTGTCTCCAAGGCGCAGGATATCCTCGACGTGAGAAACTTTTTGAAGGAGCACGGCAGCACCAACATCGACCTCATCGCAAAGATCGAGAACCGCGCGGGCGTGAACAACCTCGACGAAATTCTCAAAGTCTCGGACGGCATCATGATCGGGCGCGGCGATATGGGTGTGGAGATCCCCTATGAGGAGCTGCCCGACATTCAAAAGACGATCATCACCGCCTGCCGTAAAGCGGGCAAGCGGTGCATCACGGCGACGGAGATGCTCGAGAGCATGATCCACCAGCCCCGCCCCACCCGTGCCGAAATTTCCGACGTTGCGAACGCCGTTTACGACGGTTCGAGCGCCATTATGCTTTCGGGCGAGACGGCCGCGGGCGAATACCCCGTGCAGGCGGTCGCCGCGATGGCGCGCATCGCGGAGCAGGCGGAGAACAAGACCGAGTACATTCAATACGTTGAGGACAAAGATTATCTTATCCGCGGGCTGTCGGACGCGCTGTCCCACTCGGCTTGCCTGCTCGCCCACGACGTGCATGCAAAGGCGATCGTCGTCTGCACGAGAACGGGCGGCACGGCGAAGATGGTCTCCCGTTTCCGTCCCAACATCGACATCATCGGCATGACGACGGACGAGAAGAGCTATCGGAAGCTCGCCCTTTCGTGGGGGGTGTTGCCCGTTTTGAGCGAGGAATACTTCTCGGTGGACGTGTTGTTCCACTTTGCGAAGCGCGCGGCGGTGGAGAGCGGACTTGTGAAGCAGGGAGACGTCATCGTCATCACGGGCGGCACGCCGAACGGCAAGAGCGGCAACTCCTCTCTCATCAACCTCGAAACGGTATAACGCATTGAAAATTTTGAGACCCGCTGCACTGTCAACGGGTCTCATTTTGTTTTGCCTAATTTAGGAATGTCCCCCTGCCCCACGCACTGTTCTAATTACGTCACCCTGCCCCGCCCGCACGTTCTATGTTGCCGAAGGGGCGGCACGAGGAGCGCCAGCGACGAAGTAGCACAGTCGAAGGGTGTCCGCATTATATAAAAAAGGACATGTCTCGACTACGCTCGACATGACATAATTGGGAACGGCGTTCCGTTTCCCCTTGCTGTCTCTGAAAGGGAAAGTACCCGAACGCAGTGAGGGGGAAAGGGTTCTCGGAAACCCCTCAGTCGCGCAAGCGCGACAGCTCCCCTGCAGGGACGCCGAGGGTTCTAATTGTCATTTCGAGCGGAGCCGCAGGCGAAGTCGAGAAATCTCACATTTTTAAAACTAAGGTAGAGACCCATTCGACTCCACTTCGTTCCGCTCAGGGTGACGAATTTGGGAATGTCACCCACCCCCTTATTTCCCCTCCCGTGGAGGGGGTTTCGTGCCCCCTCCCCTACCCCTCCCCCGCGCGAATGCGCGGGGGAGGGCAAGAAAACCCCCTTTTTCCCCTCCCAAAACCGATAAATAACCCGCTTTTTGGCTGCGGCGAAAAAAAAATTTCAAAACCGTGCAAAAGTTTTCGCAAAATTTTGCCTCCCGACTTGCCAAAAGTGCAGCCGTATGCTATAATTTTTACATTCAACAGGAGAGAAACCACACGATGCACGAGGGACACAGACAGCGCATGATCGCGCGCTTGGAGGAGCATGAGGACAGTCTTTTGGATCATGAGTTGCTCGAAATTCTGCTCTTTAACGCCATTCCGCGCAAAAATACCAACGAACTTGCCCATGCGCTTCTTGGTAAGTTCGGCTCCCTCTCCGCCCTCGCCCGCGCGAACGTGGAGGCGATCGCCTCGGTGGACGGCATCGGTCTCAACACGGCGGCCTACTTAAGGTGCGTGTTTCTTGCGCTCGAACGCGTCCGTCCCGACCCCGTGGAGGGGTTCCCCTCCGCCAAGAACTATGCGGAATTCTCCAAACTGCTCTCCGCGCGTCTCCGTGGGCTGCAGGAGGAGCGCATAGAACTCTTTGCCACCGATAAGGACGGCAACATTCTCGGCGTGGAGTCGTACACCTCGCGCGAACAGCAGCATGCCCGCATCGAGCCCCGCATCCTCTCCAAATTTTTTGCGGCGCACGACCCCAAGGCGCTCGTGATCGCCCACAACCACCTTTGCGGGTCCGCCAACCCCTCCCATGCCGACGACCTGTTCACCCGCCGGATGCAGGCGGTGTGCGCCTTTCACGGCATTCCCCTCTACGATCACATCATCGTCTCCCCCACCGAGACGTTCAGCTACCACGCCTGCGCGCGGTTCGACTATATCGCCTCCATCCCTCTCGACCCTCTTCTCTGGGACAAGCAATGAAATCCTTTCATTCCGAAAAACATAATATCGGCGAGCTCGTGCGCATCGGCAAAATTCTCATCTTCTGCCTCCTCATCGTGGTGGAGATTGCCGTTGCGGTGAACAACCGCAGCCGTTACTCCTCGGGCTTCAACGCGCTGTGGGTGATCATTCCCGCAGAGGTTTTTCTTGCGGCGGAGAACGCCGTCAAAATGTGGGGGCTGAAAAAATTCAAATACAAGATCGCCTGCTATGTGCTCGACGTGCTCCTTCTTCTCGTGCTCACCTACTTCACGACGGGCTCGCTCATCTCCACCCTCTACATCGTCATTCTCACCGAATTCTACGTGAGCCAGGAGAAACTTTCGGGCAGCATTGCGATGGGCGTCTGCAGTGTGGTGCTCTTCCTCGTGGTGTTTGCCGTCTCCAACGCCTTAAAGGGACAGGACGTGGACGTCGGCGCCCTCGTCACGGGGGCGTTCAACGACCTCATCATCCTCGTTCTGCACTTTCTCGTCGTCAATTTTACGCTGCAAATTTACCGCAAGAACATCGAGATCGCAAAGACGGTAGACGAGCTCAACGAGACGAACGAGCGGCTTTTAAAGGCAAATGCGGAGCTGAGAACGGTCGCCGTGCTCGAAGAGCGCCAGCGCATCGCAAAGGACATCCACGACACCGCGGGGCACTCCATCACCACCGTCATCATGCAGACGGAGGCGGCGAAACTCGTGATCGACACCGACCCCGAGGACGCAAAGCGCAAGCTCGTCGCCGCCAATTTGCAGGCAAAGCACGCCCTCGAAGAACTGCGCGACAGCGTGCACCTTCTCTCGGGTACTGTGACAAAGCCAACCTTACGCGAATCGCTCGAGCGCATTATCCAGGACTCCTCGGACGGCACCGACATCACCATCCGCAGCGACATCGACGAAATCTACCTCTGCGACGCCAAGGCGCGCTTCTTGTGCAACAGCCTCAAGGAGGGCATCTCCAACGGTCTGAGGCACGGCGGGGCGACCGCCTTTTGGTTCGAACTCAAACGAAGCGGCGAGACGGTGAACTTCCTGCTCTCCGACAACGGCACGGGCGCCGACCTTAAGACGATGAAGGAAGGCTTCGGGCTCACGGGCATGCACCGCCGCGCGGAGAGCCTCGGCGGAACGGTGTGGTTCGAGGCGGAGAGCGGCGAAGGCTTCGAAGTGCACATCACCCTGCCGACAGACGGCAAAAACAGCGATATGGGAGGAACGTTATGATAAAAGTACTTCTTGCGGACGACCAAGCAATTTTGGCGGACGGGCTCAAGAGCGTTCTGAAAAGCTGCCCCGAGCTCACCGTTGCAGGCGTTGCCAAGGACGGGTTCGAGGCGGTGGCCCTTACGGACGAGCTCTTGCCCGACGTGGTGCTCATGGACATCCGCATGCCCAACATGAACGGCGTGATCGCCACCCGCGAGATCAAGCGCAAACACCCCGACGTCAAGGTTTTGGTGCTCACCACCTTCGACGACAGCGACTATATTTTGAGCGCCATCAACAACGGCGCGAGCGGCTATCTTCTCAAGGACACGAGCTCCGCCGCCCTCATCGACGCCATCAAAAACGCATATGCGGGGGACACCATTCTGCCCGCCAAGATCGCGCGGAGGATCGCGGACGCCGCAAAGCTCATCTCGAGCGACCGCGAAATCAAGCTCAAGCGCGCCTATGGCTTTTCCGACCGCGAGGTGGAGATCGCCCTCATGCTCTGCGAAGGGTTCACCAACAAGCAGATCGCCTCTGCGCTCAAACTCACCGACGGCACCTCGCGCAACTACATCTCCGCCATCTACGAAAAGACGAAGAGCGACAACCGCAACGAAGCGGTGGAAAAAATGAAAGCGCTCCTCGGAGCATGACACATATACGTCACCCTGCCCCCTTAATCCCCCTCCCGTGTAGGGGGTTTTGTTGCTGTCCCTCGCGTAAGCGGGGGAAAGTGGCGAACGCAGTGAGCCGAAAGGGGGGATGGTGTACCATGCAAGAAAAATAAGGTG
>CANQPO010000072.1 GCA_947625695.1 uncultured Clostridia bacterium
CGGCGATTGGGAGAATTCAAGAATACACTGCGACGAAGACGGCGTAAGAACACGTCGGTGCAACGAATGTAATGATGTCCAGACCGAAAGACTAGCGGCAGGCGAACACAATTGGGATGAAGGAAGCATTACAAAGGTAGCTTCTTGCGAAACTGACGGCTTGATGATCTTCGAATGTACGGTGTGCGGCGACACAATGAGTCAAACGATTGAAGCTCGTGGGCATCGGTTTGAAAACGGCGTTTGCGTGGAATGTAATTCAGTCGATGAGGACTATCTTTCCGATGCGAAAGACAAGGCGAAGGACGAACTCGATCGCAAAGCCGAAGAAGCAAAGGGTGAGATCGACGATCGTGAAGATCTAACGGACGAGAAAAAGCAGGAACTCAAGGACAAGGTCAATGAAGAGACGGAGCGCGCCAAAGAAGCAATTGACGGCGCGGCTACACCCGACGATGTTGCATCCGAACTACAGAAAGCCAAGGATGCCATTGACGACATCGTGGACACCGAAGGAGACCGTGATCCCGCTAAGGAACTCGCTGATGCGCAAGACAAGGCGAAGGACGAAATTGATCGTAAAGCCGAAGAAGCAAAGGACGCGATCGACTCCCGCGGCGATCTGACCGACGAAGAGAAACAGCAACTTAAAGATCGGATCGATGAAGAGACGGAGCGCGCCAAAGACGCAATCGACGCGGCGACGACTCCCGATGATGTTCAATCCGAACTTCAAAAAGGGAAAGAGGCTATAGACGATATCGTCCAATCTGCAGAGGGCAATGATAAGCAGAATACGGAATTGGATGACGAAAAGCAGTCTGCCAAGGACGAAGTCGATCGCAAAGCCGAGGAAGCGAAAGGGGAGATTGATGCCCGTGACGATTTAAGCGATGAAAAGAAAGAGGAACTGAAAGACCGAATTGATGAAGAAGCAGATAAAGCAAAAGACGCGATTAACAAAGCTGAATCTTCAGACTCCATCCATGAGGAACTTGAAAAATGGGAAGAAACGATCAAAGATATCCTGGATCCGCAAACGACCCCCAAAAAAGCGGATAAAAAGAAATTCCTTTGGCTGTGGCTCCTCATTGCCCTATTGATCGCATCCGCCCTTTGGGGACTTTATACCTGGCGGCACGTCGATCGCCTTCATAAGAATGGCGATAAGCTGGGGAAAACCGACTATATCAAAATTGCTTTGGTAGGGGTGGTGATCCTGATGGTGACGTTAGCGCTCGTGTTGCTTTTGTACGGTCTGCTTTGAGCTGATCAAACGACAATTTTCTCTCATACTCATTTCAAAATGAAATATGAGATTACTTTGGGAAATATTTTCTAAAAAACATCAAAAAATATTCCCAAAAGGCTTGACAAGTAGGTGTCTGTGTGCTATACTGTTCTCGCAAACATAGAAATGCACCCAGGCTTTCGGTACATCAGAAGAGGTGTCAGACTTGTCAGACCGGCGAGGAACCGTTACGGATCTGCGCATTGAGCGATCCACAATGGTGCAGCTATGAATCCAAAGCGGAATGCTTGAAAATACACAGGACCGATTCCCGATGGAGTCGGTCCTGTGTTCAAGCAGAGGAGTTATATGAGCTCTGCAAAGAGAAGAAAGAATGAGATGCGCTGTCCTTATTGCGGCTCTACCGTGATCTATCGGAGCGCGGAGGGGATCTATCGCGAAAATAGCTCCGGAGTGATGCTGTATGTTTGTGCGCGCTACCCCAAGTGCGACGCTTATGTCCGTGTCCATGCGGGGACTAAAAAACCTGTCGGCACAATGGCAAACAGGGAACTTCGTGAGCTTCGGAATAAGGCGCATCGGACTTTTGATCAGATCCACAAATCGGGGATCATGACTCGGGAGGAAGCATATATGTGGCTTTCCAATATGCTTTCGCTTCCCTTGTCGCAAACGCACATCGGAAATTTCGGAGAATATTATTGCGAAGTCGTTCTTAAAGAGAGTCAAAAACTGCTTGAAAAAGCAAAGGAAAATTCATGAAAAAAGCATGTATGATGGTGATACCGCTATTGATAACAATGGCGGCTCTTTTTTTATTTCAAGGGATATTTTTTATCGGAGTCGTGCCGACCGCGTCTATGGAACCGACTTTGCCGCAGGGTAGTATCATTATCGGGACGCGTTTCATCGGGGAACTGACCGCCGGCGACATTATCGTTTTCAAACATGACGGAAAGACATTGGTAAAGCGGATCGCCGCGGTAGAAGGTGAGTATGCGGAAGGAGACGTCAAAGTGCCGTCGGGCTGCTTTTATGTACTTGGCGACAACCGAGCCAATTCGGTCGATTCGAGATTTTGGGAAGATCCATTCGTAAAAGAGTCTGATATCATAGCCAAAATAAATAGCTAAGCCGTTAGGACTTAGCTACTTTGCGGAAGGGGCATTTTCATATGCGATCCATTTCGCGCCATAAGAGAATAGGGGGAATCGGTTCCCGCATTGGTTCTCGGCATAGTTCCCTATGATGCAGTAGTAGCCGCGGAGTTCTTGCCGAAGCGTCTCATCCGAAGATATCGGTTCCAGCCAAACGGTGCGATTTGTCGTCAGCTCCTTCATGGTCAAGGGTTGATTTACCGTCTTTGCTTTGTACCCAAGCAAATAGTCGGTGGAGACCTCGTATAGATCTGCCATGCGGATGAGCTTTTCAATCGGGGGAGATTTTCGTTCGGCTTCCCAGGATGACAAGGTTGGCTGTGAAACGCCGAGAAGCTTGGCGGCTTCGATCACTTTTAAGTTTTTCCTAAGACGTGCATTTTTGTAATTACGCATAACTGTGGCCAAACCGATTATAACTCATTTCATAGAAGAATTCAAGCGAAAAGCGGAAAAAAATTTTGCAGATACGCTTGCAATCGCTTTTAAGATATGGTATAATATGATTGTAAAGTTTCTTAGGTTGCAGTGTGCAATCAGAGTGATCCGCGTTATTAAAGTATCCGAGTTTCATGGCTCGGATATTTTTGTTTTCTGTGTCTTATGACAACAATACGCCCAAGAGAGTTCCTTTGGGCGTTTTTATATAGATCGGGCGATGCCCGCAAAACTTTCAGTCGGGAATTTCCCGTTTACATAAAAACAAAAAGGAGGTTTTTTCAAATTTGAGTTGAAAAAAAATTAAGAATATGGTAAAATCAAAAAAAGGAGGTGCCTCTATGGAGTATTATCTGATGCATAACATCACAAGGGTAGCGCTCATTGCGCTCGATGAGGATACAGGCGTCATTCAGAAAATAGAAAAACTCTTCGAGGAATATCTCCTGCCCTGCGGCGTCGGCGTGCGGAATGCGCATCCGGACAGAGCCGCTCTGAACGAATGGTGGATCGACCGTTCCATTCCCGCAAGCAGATCGGGCATCGAAAGGGCGTTGGAGGCGATGAATGTTTCCTCCACAAAGATGCTCCTTGCGCGGTGCTTCGGTTTAAGCCTTTCCGATCAATATTGGATCTGCCCAAAGGACTCTGCTCTTTCCTGGCACGAGATCAATTTCTTCGAAAACGATTTTTCCGAGGACATCGGCGATATTTTGATTGGGAAAGCAAAGAACTCAAAGAATCTTGATTTCCGCTCTCCCGATAACACTTCGGACGGCGCCTTGAAGAAACGCTGGAAAATCGTAAACGGAAAGCGTTGCCTTTTGAAATCAGGAAGCAATCCTTTCCGCCAGCAGCCCTTTAACGAGGTGATCGCCTCTCTAATCGCAAAGCGCTTGAATATCCCGCATGTGGAATATGACATCGTTTGGGATGGGGGAGAACCTTATAGCACCTGCGAGGACTTCATCGACAAAGAGACGGAACTTGTCAGCGCATGGCACATCATGAAAACCATGAAGCGCGATAATGCGACCTCCGTCTATCGTCACTATGTGAATTGTTGCGGGAAACTCGGCGTGGATATCGTCCCTGCAATTGACCGCATGATCGTTCTCGACTATATCATCGCCAACGAGGATCGCCATTTGAACAATTTCGGACTTGTGCGAAACGCTTACTCGATGGAGTGGCTCGGTGCGGCGCCGATCTACGACAGCGGCTCCTCCCTTGGGTTCGATAAGACCGAGCGCATGATCGACTTGGAAGCAGAGATCGAATGCAAACCGTTCAAGAAACATCATGAAGAGCAACTAAAACTCGTCTCTTCCTTCGATTGGATCAATTTCGACGCACTCTCGGGCATCGAACATGAAATTACCGCCGTGCTTTCCGAAACGGACGGATTGGTGAGCGAAGCGAGAAGAGAAGCAATCGTGCAGCTCGTATTAAGACGCATCGGGCGCTTAAAAGAATTTGCAGGTCAGCATAAGCCTCAGGAAGATAGACCCGAGGAGGACGTGGCGGAAAATCTTGCAAAAACTTACAAAGAATAATCATTGGTCGAAAGACAAAAAATCGCTCAGGGGAAACCTTGGGCGTTTTTTTGTTATAACGGACAGATGCGCTTAGACAATACCACGCGACGATGTGGCTAATAATGAATATGGCCGAAAGGCAACAAGGCGTTCGAGGAATATTCTTCGGGCGCCTTTTTTTATAGATTTTGTTCCTTTTACGGAACATTCAACTCTCTTCCCAAGCAAATGCTTGTGCAAATACTAAATCAGACAAAGGAGAACTATATGAAAGTTTATAGGGGCTACATAGTCTTATCAAAAGACAAAATCGATGTTACCGATCCTTGCTACAATGCGGGTACATGGTGCCGCAGCGCTCTTCCCGTTCAACCCGGGAAATATGAGTATAAAGCCACCGAAAAGAAAGTTTGCGGTTGTGAACAAATTACGCAACTGAGTATAACAAAAACAGCTTCAAAAAAGACTTGCGTCGGGCAAAAAATTTGCTTGATCGGAGTTGATGCGGGGATCGCAGGTTTCTTTGAAGAGAAACCGAATTACAGCGAAGAAGAATGGGAGACGCTGGGAAAAGAAATTCTTCAATCGGGTAAAGTTTGGGAGGCCCATAAGGATAATCCATTTCGATGTGAAGGCGTCTGTTCTTACTCGGGGAGCGGAGATGGTTGGTACGACGTCTACGAGATCCTTGACGAGAAGAAGATCCGATGCGGCTATACCATTTTTTTCTTAAAGGAGGTAACGTATGGAAATAACAATAAAAGGCTCGGCAAGCGTAAGTGACCTTATAATCGACTACATCGAAGCGGAACTCAAAAGCGGTCAAACCGTTTCGTTAAACTGGGATTACAGCGATGTAGACCGAAACAAAAATCAATTTGAAGCATTTTACTCCGGTATCTGCTTTAACGAAGAAAGGGCAGACGGCAGGATAGACGATATGGTGGATCTGCGCATAACTTCCGTCGGAATGTATTCCGAGTCTTCCGAGACGGCCGACCTGGAAATCAAAGAAATGATCGTCGAAGAAGACGGGAAGGCGCTTCACTTTGAAAATCCCTTTTCGGTTAGAGAGGGCGATTCACACGGATAAGACGAAGAACTGAATTATCCAACAACAAAAAGTTATCAAAAGGAGGTTTGCACGAAAGTGCGAATGTATCATGGAAGTGCGGAATACGATCACGATCGCGCCAAAGGAAAAAAACTTTGTGTCGGGGCGTTCTTCCACGACTGTGATTTCCCGATGTACTACGGCTCCTATTTTTTGGAACCGGTCGATAAAAAATTATAAGGAAGGAAAAACAAATGACTCAACGAGAAAAAAATATCTATGAAAGTTTTCAAAACAATCAACTTGGCATCTACAGCTCGTTTCGTTTCCGGTGTACAATGTGCGGTAAATGTTGCATCAACCGCGAGGACATTCTGTTGAATGCCAAAGACGTCTACCACCTTGCAAAGATCCTTCATACGACATGCGATCAAATCGTGCAAAAATATGGAGATGTCTACTTGGGAAAAAACTCGCGCGTTCCGATCGTGCGATTGCAATCGGTGGGAACCGATCACCGATGTCCGTTCCTGCAAGACAACAAATGCACGGTGCACGACCTGAAACCGACCGTTTGCGCATTGTTTCCATTGGGACGAGCAATCAGTTTTGAGGAGAGTAAACCCGATGAAATCACGCAGGATATGGTCAAGTTCTTTTTCAGCGACCCAAACTGCGGAGATAAAAGCCAAAAACATACCGTGCTGGAATGGATGATCCGCTCAAAGCTCCCGATCGAAGATGAATTCTTTCTCAAGTGGCAAACGGTTTTGATGAAGGTGTCCGATTATGTAAAAACCGCAGAAAAACAGATGTCGGAAGAGAACTTTGAAAACCTGAATAAGATCCTTTTCTTTTTGCTCTACTTAAATTATGACATCCAAAAAGAGTTTTTGCCGCAGTTCATTGAGAGAACGGAGAAAATCGGTAAGTTCTTGGACAAGATGAGGGAGTGCTTAACGGGAGGAAAGATTCAATGAAAATATGGAAGATCCCTGTATCATGGTCGGTCTGTTCGGTCATTGATATCGAAGCAGATACCCTCGCCGAGGCAATCGAGATCGCAAAGGACGAAGCGGGAATCATTCCGCTCCCCGATGAGTCGTCGTATGTTGACGGCAGTTGGGAACTGAGTATGGATGAGCAGGAAGAGATCAGAGTTTTGTACAATCAAAACCAAACCGATGACGTTCCATCGGGAAATTTTTCGGAGGTGTAAAATGGCAAATCTGTGTTCTGTAGGAATTACGTTTTATTCGGAAAAGAAGGAAAGCATAGAAGAGCTGAAAAAGCGGTTTGAGCAAATCTATTACGCTTCTCCAACTGCCGAAAGTGGGTTCGGCCGCGGCTGGATGGGGGACTACGCAGATGCTTATTTCCCGCAATACGGGCATGATAAGATTCTCTGCCACGGTTACATAGCACCCGGCGAATTCGGAAAGAAAGATAAATTCTTTTTCTATTCGGTCTCATCTGAAACGATATCGGTAGCACGAATGGGCTTGTGGCATCACATCGTCAAGGACTTTTATCCCGATGTCAAAATAGCTTATGTCGCAGAAGAGTGCGGCAACGGATACTATGTGAAATGGGATGAGGATGGTCTCTTCTACCGGGATGAATATTGCTTAAGCGGCTATATCCCTACGAAGTCAGGCGAATTTGAATATTTGGACGAAATGGATATCCATTATTGGTCCGGAGATTTTGAAACGCTTCAAAATAAACTCGATGAAGTGCTTCCGTTCTCTTTTGCCCATTCTTCTGATATCTGCGAAACCGAGAATGAAATTCAGGCAAAACTTGATGGATATGAAAGCGATGAAGACGAAGTTTACATAAATATCTTCCGCTTTATTGAA
>CANQPO010000073.1 GCA_947625695.1 uncultured Clostridia bacterium
GTATCGCTTATTCCCGCACCCGACGAGGACATATTGACCGTGATCCTCACGTCATGCGTCTTTTCGTATTCCGCCGCAAGAACTTCCATGAGCGGCGTCACCGACGACGAACCCGAAACGGTGATTGCCTCGCTTTTCCCTCCGCACCCCGCGAAGGCTCCCATTCCTGCGCCCAGAGCCAAACAGCACACCGCGCCCGCGAAAAATCTTGTTGCCTTTTTCATTTTTCTTGTTCCTCCTGTTTTTTTACTGCCCTCATTGTAGTCCCAAACGGTAATAAATTTCCACACGAAGTTGTAATAAAAACGTAAAATCTCGCGGCGCGCCACTCGCGCCGAATTTTTTGTGAAATTTTTCGGGAAGTGGAAACTTTTGGGCTTGTTACTTGCCTACCTAATGAGGGGTAATTGTAGCCAAAAAGAAGTCAAAGAAATTTTTTTCTCAAATTTCTGAAAGATGGCTAACTTGTGCCCCTCCTATTTGCCTACCAAGTGAGGGGGTGATTGTAGCCGAGAAGAAGTGAAAGAAAAATTTTTTCTCAAATTTTTGAAGAATGGCTAATTTTTAGCCTTCTTACTTGGCTACCTAATGAGGGGGTATGAAGAAAGGCAAACGATTAAGCGACCGCAAACCGAACAGGGAACGCTTTGTCCGAAAGCGCGCGAACAGCGCAATGAACTTTGTAAAACGACCATGAACAATGATCGTAAAGAACTGCGATCAGTAGGTTCTGATGGGAAGTTCGGCTTATGAAAGGCAATCGAACAGGCGCGAAAACGGACGCGAAAAAGAGAACAAAAACAACTAAAAGGAGGTGAAAAAAGGAAATAAAAACAGTAAGCAAAAAACAAGAAAAAATCTAAAAAGTGTGGGACGCACCCAAGCAGAATAAGGAAAGTGGGAAAAACCCACTTTCGAGCCGCTTTCCAGTGGACGCGGAGACAAGCGGGAAACCCGCTTTCCGAAAGAGGCTATGCAGGGAAGATTTTTTTCGATTTCGCTTGACAATTCCAAAGGAGTGGTGTAAAATGTATGTGTCGTATGAATACGATTGATATATTTCACGGAGGTCACTATGGAAAAGAAACTGAGATCGATCAAGGACAAGCGTTACGAAGAGAAACACAAGGCAGAACGCAAAGCGAAAAACGCCACCTGGGGAACGAGTGTTCCCCGCGAGAAGGCAGAACAGATAAATGCCTTTCTCGAAAGATATGGCTATACCAAAGTTCAACTCATAGAAGCAGGCTACAAAGCCTTGTTAGATGATGCCGCTGAACATAATCTTTCGCTCGGTAAGATTATGGACGGATACGACGATTTTTTCGAGTTTGAGTCGGAGAAAAACAAATTCGAATAAATATTTTTATCAACAAGGAGGAAATGCGATGGAAAGAGAACATAGTATTCAAAGCTATAAGAGCGCGGCGATCTGAGCCGACTCTGCCCGAATAAAAATACTTGAACAAGAAACAATTTAGCTATCAGAAACAAATCAAAGATACAACTTACACAATAATTGTAAGAGAAAGTGAAACCGCGAAAGAAACGGTTTTGAAGAAGCTCGAAAGAGCGATCATCAGGGACTCGCTCGAAGAATGTCATTCCAAAGGAGAAATTCTATGAAAAGACATTATTCGGCATCAAATAACCAATCATATCTCGGAGGCGAGAAAATAACTGCCCTCTACTGCCGTCTTTCGAGGGACGACGAAAACGAGGGCGACAGCAACAGTATTGTAAATCAAAAGGCAATTCTCGGTAAGTACGCAAGTGAAAAGGGCTTTCCCAATCCACAATTCTATGTGGACGACGGGTACAGCGGCACGAACTTCAACCGCCCCGACTTTATGCGGCTTATGGAAGATGTCAATGCGGGGAATGTCGGCACTATCATCGTGAAGGATATGTCGAGGCTCGGCAGGGACTATCTGAAAGTAGGCGTTTACACGGAAATCACGTTCCCCGACGCGGGCGTTCGGTTTATTGCCATCAACGACGGCGTGGACAGCGAAAGCAATGTAGACAACGACTTTACTCCCTTTCGTAACATCATCAATGAATGGTACGCAAAGGACACAAGCAAGAAAATTCGCGCCGTGTTCAAGGCAAAAGGTATGTCTGGCAAACACCTTTGCACGATCCCACCCTATGGCTACAAGAAGGACGAGAACGACAAGGAACATTGGGTTGTAGACGAGGAAGCCGCGGCGGTCGTCAAAGAAATCTTCTCCTTGTGCATGAAGGGCTACGGTCCGACGCAGATTGCAAGGATATTGACGGAACGGGAAATCGACACACCGACAATCCATAACCGCAAATACGGTCTGCCCGCCACAACATTCTCAATGGAGTTCCCCGAAATTTGGTGCACGGAATCGGTAAAAAAAGTTCTCGCAAACCACGCCTATCTCGGGCATACGGTGAACTTCCGAACGAGGAAGAAATCGTATAAAAGCAAGAAAACGATTGACTTGCCGCCCGAGGAATGGGTGACGTTCGAGAACACACACGAAGCGATTATCGACGAGGAAACGTTTGCCGTTGTTCAAAGAATAAGAGACGCTAAACGTCGTCCGAGCGTATGGGAGAAATGAGTGTGTTTTCGGGGCTTGTGTTCTGCGTCAACTGTGGAAAGAAGATGTATCTCTGCCGTTGCGCGACAATGAAACAGAAGGAGTATTTCAACTGCTCTACTTACCGAAAAAAGAAGAAAAATCTTTGTAGCTCTCATCAAATCACGGTAGAAGCCATAGAGAAAATTGTTCTCGTAGATTTACAGCGGGTGTTCGCTATGGCGAAAGAACACGAGAAAGACTTCCTCTCTATGCTCCAAAGCAACGCCGACAGAGAGAACAAAAAACTTCTTTTGGGGTATGCACAGGAAAAAGAAAGTGCCGAACGGCGCGTACAGGCTCTTGACCGTATCATCCGAAACCTCTATGAGGATAAAGTGAACGGCAACCTCTCCGATGAACGCTTCCGAAAATTATCGCAGGAATATCAGGAAGAGCAGAACACGCTGAACGCGCGCATCCGAGAATTGCAAGAAATCTTAATGAAGGCAAAGGAACAGTCCGATAACGTGAATCGCTTCATGAGGCTTATTCGTAAATACACGGACATCACGGAACTTACGCCCGAAATCGTGCGGGAGTTCGTTGAGAAAGTAATAGTTCACGAGAAGCAAGTGATTGACGGTAAGCGGACACAAGCGGTGGAAATCATCTACAACTGCGTGGGAGCAATTCCCGACTTCGCGCAGGAAGAAGCCGCTTAACACGGCAAGGACAACGAATAAGCGGTTTGACTAACCGCCAAGCCGCTTATTCATAGAATCCCTATGGACACCCGCCTTTTGCCGTGCTTTTTTCGTGGTGAGCGGACAGATTAGAAAGTCTAACCTTGCTATTTATTGCAACGTAGTGAATCGTTGCATAAGAGTTAAAAATTCTTGAATATCTACAAAATAATTCGGGTATGCTTGTTTTAGAGTATTAAAAGATGTGGTGGAAACGAGAACCACATCTTCGCTCTCGCCCTTCATTTTTTCCAATTCATCGTAGGCTTCGGTCGCTTGTTCCAACTTTCTTTTGGAATAAGAAGATACATTCAAAGTGCCCGTATCCCTATTTAAGATCATTAGATAGTAGCCTTGTCCTTTTGCATCGTCATTTTGTACATATTCTGCAGCTTTCTTTATGGAAATTAGTTTTTCCAATATTTGAAAGCTACCATTAAAATCCACAAAATTTTCCAACTCTTTTGAGCCTTTAATTTCCCCCCATTCGCCATTAGTTTCCTCATACAGTTGCAACAATTTAGAGGCTCTTACAAAAAATTCTCTGTTTTCGTCGCTACCTTGTCCTAATTTCAGAGGATCACCCGTAAAAGTATCCATTGTTTCAACAGCGGTTGCCCACATATGCTGAATATGGGTACGAATTTGAATTTCTATAAACAGTCCGTTGTATTTAGGGCTTCTATCAGAGAAGTATGAATATACCATGTGATAGCATCTATAACCATCCGTTTTCGGTGTTTTATGATACCTCACTTTCAGCATATCTATTATATTCCGAATCTCGAATAAAAGCAAGAAAAATCTTTATATATTGTAAAGGTAAAAATTATTGTCTCAATATAGAAAACAAAGCCGCTCACGCAATCTTTGTGGGGCGGCTTTAATGTATATAATCGACTATAATATTTTCATAGACAAGTGCGGGAATTTGCCGAAACCCCTCAAAGGGGTCCCCTCGGCAAAGCGTCGTCGCTTCGCTCCTCGCGCGAAAACGGGTTCGATTTTTTTGCAAAAATCACCACGAAAAAAACACGGCAAAAACCGTGTTTTTTTCGTGGTGAACTGATTTCAGCCTTAACCGAATACCAATATTTTATGATTTTTTCGGAATAAAATCTGTTCCACCTGTGGCGGGGAATATTCCGTTTTAAACGGGGAGTGAGGATAGCGCGGGTGCTGTTATATAAAAGTGATAATGTTTACCGTATTATCGTATAACAAGAGGCGTTAAAACCTTGGGGAAGCCCCTTTCAGTCCATAAGGAGTTTCTTTTTCGGGTCGGGGCAGATTTTTGATAAAATGTTTTTTATCGGGTTAAACAGTATAAAAACGCTGACGGAAGCGCAGATTGTCTGCGGCAGCATGGCAAGAAAACTTGTATAAAAATAGGCAAGCGTCGCTTCCGCTCCGTAGCCGAGAATGAGCGGGCTGATTAAATCATCCAACAATGTAAACAAGACCGTGCAGAATGCGGCAAGGGCGGTTATCGAAGTGAGCTCCTTGCTTTTTTTATGGCATAGAATGAGAATGATATAGAAAAGAAGAAGCGCCGCGGATATCCCGAAGAGAATCCAAAACATGATACGGATTTTGTTTTGATATAAAATACTGATAGGGATCCCAGCAATCGCGAAATAAGCGCTTCCTGCGGCGAGAAGGGAAAGCAATACGGGGCATACCCAAACGGGAAGTTTATGCTTTTTCAAACTCCCGAACAGAAGCGCGAACAAGTTGTAATAAATGAGATAGAGCAAAACGACGTTCGGCACGAAACCGAATAAAAGACAGCGGATCAAAGAAAACGCGGTGGCGACAAGCATCCCGCAAGCCGCGCCGAAGGTATAGCAAAAGCAGAGCAGAAGCACGGTTACAAGTTCTACCCCGGACACAAAACTCAATGCGAATTGTACGGCGATTAAAAGCGCGACCATCACAGCGCACGCCGCGATTTTCTTTGCGTTCATCACATAGTCGAAATCGTTAAAATATAGAGATATCCCTCAACCATCGGCAAACCCGATATCCCGTAAGAGGCGCTTGCGCATGAGGTGCCTTTATAGTTATAAGTGTATTCCGCGCTTGAATAAGTTACGCCCTCATATTCTCCAAGCGTGGTATAGACGGCCCAGAATTCGTTTTTGGAAGCGTCGGGGGTGTAGCCGTTTACCGACGTAATATAAAACCCGTATTCGCTCTCCGAACCTTCATAGGTGATTTGACCTGCCTCTTTTAACTTCGCCATAGCGTCTTGCATGCTTCCGCCCGTCGCGTCGGCTTGAATCACAACGAGAGTTTCGCTGCTTTCAAGAAGGGTTGCGTGCACGTCATTGTCCGTACATGCGGAAAAGACAAATCCCGCAAATGCCGCAAGTGCCGCAGCGAAGAATGCTGCAAGTTTGTGAGTGTTTTTCATAAATTACCTCCTATAAAAAAGCGCGCCCGCTTTCGGGCGCACAAAAAATACGCTACTATCCATCTCCATTGCCCGAGAAAAGTAACGCGAAATCCAACGGGTAGGCAATCGGACTTTCACCGTAATGACTGTTGCGACGGGCTTTCACCGCACTTCCCCTACTTTTAGCAAATTACTTTGCAATTCAACGTTGGACTATTCGACTGACTTAATTGAATTATAGCATATCGGGGCTGCAAATGCTATCATTTTACTTATAAAAATTGTTTTCGTATTTAATTTATTGACTTTTCAAGCGGTTTTTTATATATTTAGGTTACAATCATTTGTATGCGGGACTATGGATAGATTGTTGAATTATGACGTTTACGGCGAGGTTAAAATATGAAATTCGAAACGCTTTGTCTGCATGCTGACGGCAACAAAAAGGACGAGTGGGGAACGCTTACGCAGGCCGTATGCCAATCGGCGACATTCGTGCATAAGGGAGTGGGTGTGCCCTCGGAATACAGCTATTCCCGCCTTTCAAACCCTACGCGCAGTCATCTGGAAAATACGGTTGCTACTTTGGAGGGCGGCGTTGCGGCATTTGCCTTTTCAACAGGTATGGCGGCTATCGCCACGGTAATGAAGTTATTTGGCGAGGGCGCGCACATAATCGCCTCCGAGGATTTGTACGGTGGGAGTTTAAGGCTGTTCAACAACGTCAACTCTCACGAGGGAATGTCTTTCGATTTTACAGATACGGGCGATATTGAAAAGGTCGCATCGCTTATAAAGCCGCAGACCAAGGCTCTCTATATAGAAACTCCGAGCAATCCTTTGATGATGGTTTCGGATATCGCCGCGCTCTCCGCGCTTGCAAAAGAGCACAATCTTCTTTTGATAGTGGACAACACCTTTTTAACGCCCTGTTTCCAGCGCCCCATAGAGCTCGGGGCGGATATCGTCATACACAGCGGTACAAAATATCTCGGCGGGCACAACGACGCCCTTGCGGGCTTTGCGGTGGTAAATTCCGAAGAACTCGCCGAACGTCTCGGCTACTTATATAAAACGGTTGGCGCATGCCTCGCGCCGTGGGAGTGCTTTCTGATAGAGCGCGGCATAAAAACTCTGCCTTTAAGAATGGACAGGATAAATTACAACGCCCGAAAAATCGCCGAATGGCTGCGCGCGAGAAAGGAAGTAAAAAAGGTGTACTACGTGGGCTTTGAGGACCACGCGGGCTATAAAATATCCAAAAAACAGTCCACGGGCTTCGGGGGCATGATATCCGTTGAGGTTGAGAGCAAGGAGCTTGCGGAGAATATTTTAAAAGGCGTTAAGGTGTTCCAATACGCCGAAAGTTTGGGCGGAGTGGAAAGCCTTATCACCTACCCCATGTTGCAGACCCACGCCGCCGTTCCCAAGGAGGAGCGCGAAAGGCGGGGC
>CANQPO010000074.1 GCA_947625695.1 uncultured Clostridia bacterium
AACTCTGCCCGGGTCGGGCTCGCTCAGCCCCTCTTGCCACGTCGTTGCGAGCACGAGCTTTTCAAGGGCGGTGCAATCGACGATCGCGCCCTTTCTGAAGATGGTAGAAGCGCTCTTTACCTCGATCTCTTTGAGCGTCTTGCAGCTTCTGAACGCGCCTATCGCGACCTCGGTGACCTGCGCGCCGATAACGACTTTTTCGAGGCTTCCGCCCGAGAACACCCCCGCGTCGATCTTGACGATCTTTTCGGGAATCTCCAGCGTGCCCGTTCTGCCCCCGGGAATGTAGATAAATTTGGTCATGGGAGCGTCGTAGAGAATGCCGTCCGCCGCGGAATAGAATTGGTTTCCCTTCTCCACGGTGACGGAGCCGATCGCATTGCAACGGACAAAGGCGTCCTTTTCGATGTTGGTGACGGACGCGGGAATGTTCAACGATTGAAGGACGGTGCAGTCCTCAAACGCCCCGCTCTCGATCTCGGTGAGCTGGTCGGGAAGGGTGATGCTCTTCATCGCCTGCTGGTCTACAAACGCCCCCGCGGCGATGCGGGTGACGGGATAGCCGACGTAGCGATTGGGGATCGTCACCTTTTCGGGCGCGGTGCCCTGAATGCCCGTGACCGTAAAGGAATGCTTGTCGCTGTTGAGGCTGTATTGAAGGGCGCCCGTCCCGTTTTTATCGTATTGGCAGACCGAACAGACGGAGCCCGAGAAGGTATGGTTCCCCTCGTCAAAGCGCTGTTGGCAGACCGTGCAATCCTTCCAATGCTTGCTGCTATCCGCGTTGTAGGTCGCCGCCGAGTGGGGAGTCATCGGGATCGGGCGGGTCTGAGATTCTTCGCAGACCTTGCAGTCCCGCCGCTCCACCCCCTCTTGGGTGCAGGTGGCGGCCTTTTGGACCTTCCATTCCCCGAATTCATGTGAATGGCTGCAACCCGCGCCGAATGCAAGTCCCGCGCACATTACCGCCGCTATCGCCAAAGAAATTATCTTTTTCATCTCATCCTCCGTATTGGGGTCGATATTCGGAAGTTTTCCGTAGATTACAGTATAACACGTATCAAAAAAAAATTCAACTCTTTCACCCAACTTTCATCAAAGGAAAAAAAATGAAAAATTTTTCCGCCGCGCCGCGAATGTTTCGCGGCGCGGCGGCGATCGTCAATTCTTCAAAGCCGTTCTTATTTCCCCTTGACTCTTCCGACGTCGAGGTTGTCCTTTTTTTTGTCCGCAAGCGCTCTTATCGGGTGCTCCTTATTCTGCAGACGCCAATCCTGTCCCTTTTCGCCGATGAGCTTTTCGACGCAGAGGTGGGTGCCGTGGGTCTCGGGCTTGCCGCCGTGAATGCGGGAATTGTAGGAGAAGAAGCGGAAACTGTCGGGCACCTTTTCAAGCTCTTCCCAGCCCTCTTCGACCCCCGTGAGGCGCACGCTCTTGAGTATTTCGCGCACATATTCCTTCTGCGGGCGGAACTTCAAAAGTTCGGGGAACTCCCCTCCCTCGGGCAATACCTGCTGCCATACCTTGCCCTCATACGTCTTGAGAAGGTCGGCCGCTTCATGCAGATGTGCAACTTCCTCTTCAAAGTGCATCTCCCAGATGCCCTTGATGCGCTCGTCCTTCTCGTCCTCGTAGCAGGAATAGTAGAGATAGCACTCGGTGTACTCGTTCATGAGTAGGTTTTCAAACGGGGTCATGCAGGGGTCCTTGAGGGAGCCGTACCCCGTGACGTGCTGTTCCTCGATCATGGCGATCTCGTTATACAGCTTTCTGCCGAGGTTGGAAGCGTACAGGTCGCCGACGTTCATATAGAAGTTCATCGTCTGTTGCTCCGCCGCCGTGATGATGTTGATGTTGAGCTTTGTCTTGAGGTCGTTCAAATAGCAGTTGATATAGAAGTCCACATCGTCGTAGGGGTGGCGGTACTCCGAAACGGTGGGACGGCCCGGCATGATCTCGGTGTAGTCGCCGACGAGCTTTGCGGGGTCCCCGCCCTTTTCGAGTTCCATGAGGTCGGCGTAGCGGTAGAGGTGGTCGAAATCCTCGAGGAGAGCGAAATCGAGCTGCTTTTTGACGTAGCTGTTCTTTTCGGTGATGGCGAGCGCGGCGGTGAGATCGACGGCGAGCTGTTCATAGCCGATGGTGTGCTCCAAAATGGTCTCGTTCGCGGGCTTCAAGCTCGCAATGCGCTTTTGCTGAATTTGTTCCCCCCTGCGCATATAGGCAAGGCGGCGGCGCACGTCGTTGTTGGCGCACATGCGGTGAAAGGCATGCCCGCAGCGCACGCTCTCGAACTCGGTGCCGTTCATCAAAATGACCCTCAGTCTTGTGTAGGGGTCCACGGTGTTCTTGTCGTAGGACTTTACGAGCACCTTATTCCAACCTGTAAAAATCTTGTCCGCTTTTTGCGGCTTTACTTCAAACGGATTCATACGTTCCTCCTTTTGGGGCGGTTATTGCCATTCGAAAAAAGAAGTATTCCTCCGCTTGCCTTTCTCAAAAAAACTTGTTATAATAGAAAAAACGAGGTGAATTTATGATCGGTTGCGTGATCGCCATGGACAGAGAGGCGGAGCTTTTGCTCGACTTCATGGAAGTGGAAAACATCCGTACCATGTACGGAAAGACAGTGCACATCGGGAAGGCGTTCGGGAAGGAAGTCGTCCTCGTCACCTGCGGCGTGGGAAAAGTAAATGCCGCGGCGGGCGCATGCGCCGCCATTTCTGCGGGCGCGGACGTTCTTTTGAACTTCGGCGCGGCGGGCGGCTTGAACCCCGAGACGACCGAAGTCGGCGAAGTGTATCTCATCGACAAGGCGGTGCAATACGACGTCGATCTCGAACAGATCAACGGGTTTCCCGTGGGCACCCTCGACGGCGAGACGGAGAACTTTCTGCCCCTCTTCTGTCCGCCTCTCCCCTACCGCCGCCGTACCTTGGGCACGGGAGACAGGTTCAACGATTCGCCGACCGACCATTCTCTTCTTCTCTCGCTCGGGTGCGACGTCCGCGAAATGGAGGCGGGCGCGATTGCAGAAGTTTGCAAGTACGCGGGCGTGCCCTTTGTGAGCGTGAAGGCGATCTCTGACGTGTACGGCTTGGGTTCGACGACCGAGCAATTCCGCAAAAACTGCGCCCTTGCCCTGCGCAACTTAAAAGCCCACCTCAAAGAAATTTTGCAAGTGTTAGAGTAAGGTAACTGTAAACGCGTCATGCTGCCCCGCGCGCAGTTCTGTTTCTCTAAGCGCGGCACGAGCACGCAGTGCGAAGTAGCCGAATTGTGAGAACGCAGTCTGTGTATATGCGTCATGCTGAGCCGTAATGTTGGTACGTAGTCCCGTTAGAAAGTCCGCGAAGGCATCTTGGTACTTTCGGCTTGGTTTTAAGCGTACTTAGACGTAGCAAGATTCCCTCGGGGAATTGCCGTGTCGGACTTTGTTCTTTCCGTTACGGCTACTTCGTCGCTAACGCTCCTCGTGTCGCCCTTAGACAACATAGAACGTGCGGGCGGGGCGGAATGACGCGCGGGAGATGCCAAGGGGGTAAACGAAAAACCATTATAAAATCACGTCACCCTGAGCCTGTCGAAGGGTGTCCGCATTATAATAAGGACATTCCTCGACTACGCTCGGAATGACTTATTTAGAATGTGCGCAGGGCAGGGATGACATAATTATAACGTACCCCATACCATTCAAAAGGAGCAAACATATGGAAAAAATTGCATCTTTTCAAAAAAATCACGACGTGCTGCAGACGGGGCTGCATATGTTCCCGCCCGCAAACGGGGTGACGACCTTCGACCTCCGCTTTAAAAAGCCGAATGCGGGGGACTTTCTCACTCCCGACGCTCTCCACTCCATCGAGCACATGATGGCGACAGTTCTGCGCAACAGCCGCGAAAAGGAGAACATCGTCTACTTCGGCCCCATGGGATGCCGCACGGGGTTCTATCTTCTCACCGTGAATTTGAGCTATGAGGAGGTGCTTTCTCTCCTCAAGGAGTGCATTCCCTCAGCCCTCGCCCTTGAAGAAGTGCCGGGCGCAAAGCGGGAGGAATGCGGGAACTACTTAGCGCACGATCTTGAAGGCGCGAAGGAAGAGCTTAGAAAGTACCTCGATATTTTGGAGAACATATGATAGATTTAGGCGATTGGAATGAAGTCCTCAACCCCCTCTTTGCGGACGAACGCTATTTGAAAATACGGGAATTTTTGAAGTACGAATACTCCCACTACATCGTCTACCCCGACATGTACGACCTCTACAACTGTTTCCGCTACACCCCCTA
The DNA here is from genome assembly GCA_947625695.1 of uncultured Clostridia bacterium. GTDB lineage: Bacteria > Bacillota > Clostridia > Christensenellales > Borkfalkiaceae > Gallimonas. Next base: position 4,291 of record CANQPO010000074.1, read on the forward strand.
TGCGAACGTGAAGGTGGTGCTCCTCGGACAGGACCCCTATCACGAACCGAATCAGGCGCACGGGCTGTGCTTTTCGGTGCAGGACGGGGTGAGAAAGCCGCCGTCGCTCGAAAATATGCTCAAAGAGCTCAAGGACGACTTGGGGTTCGACCCGCCGCGCTCGGGCAACCTCACCAAGTGGGCGAAGGAGGGAGTGCTCCTACTCAATACCTCCCTCTCGGTGCGGGAACATCAGGCCAATTCGCACGCAAACTGCGGGTGGAGTTGGTTCACCGACAGCGTGATCGAACTTTTGAGCAAACAAAAGGAACACCTCGTCTTTCTTTTATGGGGCGGAAACGCAAGGCGCAAAGCTCCCCTCATCGACAGGAGCAAGCATTTGATTTTGGAGTGCGCCCACCCCTCTCCCCTCTCGGCGTTCAACGGTTTCTTCGGGTGCAGGCACTACTCGAAAACGAATGAATATCTCATCTCGCACGGGATTTCTCCCGTCGATTGGAACTTGAACGATTAAAGAGGTAACTGTGAGATTTCTCCACGCGCTTCGCTTGGTCGAAATGACAATAAAGAGAATGCGCGGAGCGAAATGACTTAAAACAGCGGCGCGCACGAGCATGTTGCTCGTGCGCGCCGTCAAAATAATAAATCCGCAGTTCTCAACTGCGGATTTATTATTTAAGGCTATTCACAAGCGCACATACTGCTTGTTTGTTCTTGTGTGTAAGTTTCCGATAATCGCTTACAAGCTTTTTTTCGTCTTGCGTCAAACGTTCTGTCTCTTCCCCCTCCGAAAAAAACTCAGACAGCGTAATGCCAAAAGCGTCGCAAAGGCAGGAAAGCGTTGTGATCGAGGGAAGCGTTTTCCTTGTATTCATATTAAAGAGTGTAGATTGTGCAATACAAGCCTCCTCGGCAAGTCGGTAAATCGTCCAACCTCTTTCTTCTCGAAGTCTTTCGATTCTTCCGATGATTTCATATGCCTCCATTGTAAACCCTCCTATGTTAGGATAACTTACAAAATTAAAAATTTTATGCCCCAAAAGTGTTGACAAATACTATACAAATGTGATATATTTATGTTACAAACGAAATGGGGGTAAAAAAATGAATCACTGTATATACTGTAACACCGAATTCTACGGTTCCACTTGTCCTGTATGCGGTCGCGCAAGCCTGCCACAGCCACACGAAAACGACGCACAACTCAATCGTTTTCTTGTGCTTTTTCCCTTGTTTTATGCCATCGGCTTTTCTTTATTGTTGTTTGCACTATACGCCACTCCCATTGCAACGCTGTTTGGAATGAGTTGCGGGAACGTATATCAGATCATGAGTGAAAGCCTTTTTCCTAAATCGTTCCAATCGTTAATGATCCTCTTGATCGTAATCGCTTCGATTTCCGTCTTTTGTTCTTTACTCTACCTCGCTGCACATATACGGCATTCGGAATGGGCAAGGAATTTCCTCTCATTTATTTTTATTCTTATCTATTTGTCACTCATTGTCGTGAATGCTTGTATCATCCCGCAAATCGGCGTAGATGGTGAACTCTTGGCGGCGGGGGCTTGTCCTATTTCCGTTTTGTGTTTTTCCTGTATCGGCGTTATTCAAGCCTTTGTTGCCATGGGGGGACGTAGCTTTATCATAAAGCGCAGTCCGTCTCTGTACGGTACAATATAATTGGCACGCCAATAAAAATATCCCCGCGTTTTACGCAGGGATATTTTTATTGGGGAGGGAGCCAAGCGCTCCAAACTTAAGCGGCGCGCACGAGCATGTTGCTCGTGCGCGCCGCTTTTATCAATTTCTTCCGCTTTTATCAAACTATTCTTCCGAATTTTATAAACCTTATTCTTCCGTAAAGGTGAGCTCGCCGTTCTCCTCGTCGATGATGACGGTGCCGCCGACGGGCAGGTTTCCCTGCAAAATTTCTTCGGAGAGGCGGTCCTCGATGAGCCGCCGCACGGTGCGCTTTAAGGGGCGCGCGCCGTATTCTTCGCTGTAGCCCTCGTCCACCAGCTTATTGCGGGCGCGGTTGCTCACTTTGATGTTGATCTCCCGCTCCTTGAGCTGTTTTTGCAGGCCCTTGATGATCTTGTCGCAGATGCGGGCGGCGTCCTCCTTGGAGAGCTTGTGGAAGATGATCGTCTCGTCGAGGCGGTTCAAAAACTCGGGACGGAACCGCTGTTTGAGCGCCTCCTGAATATTTTCCTTCATGTCCTCGTACTCGCTCTCCTCCTCGGCGGTGCGGAAGCCGAGCACTCCCACCTCCTTCACCTGCTGTGCGCCCACGTTGCTCGTCATGATGAGCACGGTGTTCTTGAAGGAGACGACCCTGCCCTTGCTGTCCGTCAACCGCCCGTCGTCGAGAATTTGCAGGAGCACGTCGAACACTTCGGGGTGCGCCTTTTCGATTTCGTCGAAGAGGACGACGGCGTAGGGCTTTTTGCGGATGCGCTCGCTCAAGGTGCCCGCGCTGTCCTCATAGCCGACGTATCCCGGGGGCGCGCCGATGAGTTTGCTCGTGGAATGCTTTTCCATGTATTCGGACATATCGAGGCGGATCATGAGCCGCTCGTCTCCGAACAGACTCTCCGCAAGCGCCTTGCAAAGGTCGGTCTTGCCCACGCCCGTGGGCCCCACAAAGATGAAGGAGCCGATGGGACGGTTGGGGTCCTTGAGCCCCGCGCGGGCACGGCGGATCGCCTTTGCAACGGCGGTGACCGCCTCCTCCT
>CANQPO010000075.1 GCA_947625695.1 uncultured Clostridia bacterium
GTAAGCGGGGGAAAGTGGCGAACGCAGTGAGCCGAAAGGGGGGATGGTGTACCATGCAAGAAAAATAAGGTGCCCCCTTCCCTACCCTCCCCCCAACAGGTTGGGGGGAGGCGAGTATTGCCTACCCCCTTTAGTCCCCCTCCCGTGGAGGGGGTTTTGTTGCTATCTCTCGCGTAAGCGGGGGAAAGTGGCGAACGCAGTGAGCCGAAAGGGGGGATGGTGTACCATGCAAGAAAAATAAGGTGCCCCCCTTCCCTACCCTCCCCCCAACAAGTTGGGGGGAGGCGAGTATTGCCCACCCCCTTTAGTCCCCCTCCTCAGGAGGGGGGTAGGGGGGTGCGTCTCCTTAAAATGGGGAAAATTCAAAACGTACATTTTAATGAACAATTTTGTTCACGCGGTTTGCATTTTTTTCACTTTTGCCCTCTTTTTTGCGTTTTCCCTTTTGGGTAAGCCTTGACAATGCCCCTGCCGTATGGTATAATGAGAGGACCCACAAGGAGAGAAACTACCTATGACAAATTATTTCGACGAGGCGGTGAAACGCATTTGCGAGAGCGTCCGCTTCGACTCTTCTCTCGCAAAATATTCCTCGAAATTCCCCTTCGGACGGGGAGCGGCGGACTGCCTTTGCCACTTTTTGAAGCTGGCGGAAACGCTCGGATTCGAGACCGTAAACTATGGCAACTACATCGGCGAAGTCCTCTTCGGCAGCGGCGCGGAGGAATTTGCCGTTCTCTGCCATCTCGACGTTGTCCCCGCGGGGGACGGCTGGACGAAGGACCCCTTCGGCGGCGTCGTTGAGGACGGCAGCATTTGGGGGCGGGGCACTGTGGACGACAAGGGTCCCGCGATTTGCTGTCTTTACGCCTTGAAGTCGTTGAAGGACAAGGGGTTCGTCCCCTCCAAGAAGATCAAGCTCATCGTCGGCTGCAACGAGGAGAGCGGCTGGGGGTGCATCGAGCACTACAACCAAGTCGCCCACTTGCCCGAAAAGGGCTTCTCCCCCGACGCGAACTTCCCCGTCCTCTATGCGGAAAAGGGCATTTTGCACCTGAGGTTGCACTTCCCCCTGCCCACCGCGCCCTTCCTTCATCTTGAAGGCGGCAAGCAGGCGAACATGGTGTGCGACCGCTGCGAAGCGACCCCCCGCTCCCTCACCGTCACCAAGGCGCGGGAACTCGGGCTCACCGTGCAGAACAAGAAGATCATCGCCTACGGCAAGAGCGCGCACGGCTCCACGCCCGAACTCGGCGAAAACGCCATTCTGCCCATTCTCAAATTCTTTGAGAGCAAGAGCGAAGTCATCGCCCGCATCATCGACTGCGTGTTCAACGACATTTACGGTCTGAAACAGCTCTCCGACGAGACGGGCAACCTCACGATGTCCCCCAACGTCATCAAGTACCGCAAAAAGCAGGTCCTCGTGCTGGTGGATATCCGCTACCCCGCGACCGTGCCCGTACAGGAAGTGCTCGACCGTGTGGCGAAATTCGGCGTGAAATACGAGACGGTGCACTTCCAAAAGCCCCTCTTCCACGAAAAGGACAGCGAGCTGATCACGACCCTTCTCTCCACCTTTGAAGAATGCACGGGCGTGAAGGCCGAACCCATCGCGATCGGCGGCGGGACCTATGCGCGGGCGCTCAAGGAGGGCGTCGGCTTCGGGCCCGAGATGCCGGACGATCCCCCCGTCGTGCACATGGCGGACGAGCACATCACCCTCGAGCGGGTGAAACTGCTCCTCGAGATCTACGAAAAGGCGATCGAGAGGCTGACAAAATAAGGTTTAAGTATAGAACGCCGCCCCGCGCAAGCATTGCGCGGGGCGGCTTTTCTAATGTTTTTATTTTCTTTTCGCACACAAGAGGACATACACCCCCACGAGGAGCAAAATTGCAACCGAGAGCACGAGATAGCACGTCCACGCGGGCACAGCATCCCCGAAGAAATAGAGGTTGCAGTCGAAGCCGTCCCGCATCCCCTTTATTATCTGCTCGGCGGCATTTGAAGGCAGTCCCGCGCCCGCTTCCCCGATTGCGCTTCCCATGAGGTGGGCATGCAGAAGCCCCGTGCCGTAAGTCCCGGGCAGGAACATGACGGCGTTTTTCAGCCCCGTTGCGAGACTCCCGATGGGCATGTACGCCCCGCAGAGGAAACCGTAGGCCGCTGAGACGGTGGCTTGCACTCCCGTCACCGCCCCCTGCGAGCGCAGGAAATGGCACACGACGGAGGAGAGCGCAGTGCCGAAGAGGGTGAGAAGCAGGGTATCGGCAAGGGCGAGAAAGATGTCCGCGGCAGTGAGGTGCCAGCCCGCAATGCCGATGTAGATAAATCCCGCCGCGAGAGAGACAAGGCAGATGGCCGCCGTCACCAAAAAGGTGGAGATAAAGTAGCCGAGCGCGACGAGAGAGCGCGGCACGGGCGAGACGAGGATGTCGTCCGCCTGCCCCGTCACCCTGTCCTGCACCATGATGGTGTTTGCGGTGAAGGCGATGGTCACCGCGCAGACGGCAAGCAGAGAGGAGATTAGCCAGCCCGCCGCGATGCTCTCGACAAGGGCGTCAGAGAGTTCGAACCCCTCCGCCACCGAGCGGATGGAGTCGCGGTAGACGTTCCCTAAGAACGCGACGAACAAAAAGAGCAGAATGAGCGGCGCCATGAGGGAGACGAAAAACACCCCCTTGTCGCGGAAATAAACTTTGCAGTTTCTTGCAATGAGATAAGATAATGTTTTCATGATGTTAGCAATCACCCTCCGTGGGAGGGGGTAGAGGGTGGGGCGTGTCCTTGATCTGTCATTTCGAGCGGAACGAAGTGGAGTCGAGAAATCTCACATTATTAAATGCGGTAGAGATGTTTCGACTTCGGCTTACGCCTTCGCTCAACATGACAATGGGAATGCCCCACCCGTCACCCACAGTGCCCTCCTACCCCTTCAAAGGAGGAAGCTCTTTTCTTGCTGTCCCTTTTAGGGAAAGTGGCACGCAGTGTCGAAAGGGTTCTTTAAAGCTCTCGGAAAACCCCTCAGTCACTCACTTGCGTTCGTGCCAGCTCCCCTATTAGGGGCGCCAAGGGGCTTCCGCAATCACTGCGCGTTGGAAAATCGCCATTTTCCATAAGCGCACCCAATTTGCCGCATACCTGCGGCTTAGTGTCCGATGAAACAAACGAGAGGACCAACTAAGTTAAGGCGTTACCGCCCATTTCCTCACGGCGTTTATTTTCGAGCACAGCGAGAAAAGAAACGCGTGAACCTACTCTGTTCCCCGCTTCCCCGTTACATTCAAAAACACGTCGTCCATTTTGCCCTTTTCGATCTCGTAATCGGTGAAAAGGCGCGGGTGCTTCAAAATGAGTTCTGTTGCCGCGGCGGTGCTTTCTACCTCCACGCGGAACGCCTCCCCCACCTTCTCGTAAGGCAGCCCCAAAGTGCGCACGTCCTCCTCCTTCGCGCCGTAGAGGGTGATAAAGTCCCCCGTGTAGCGATTTTTGAGCTCCAGCGGGGTGGCGTCGGCTAAAATTTTCCCGCCGTCCAAAATGACGACCCTGTCCGCGTCCGCCGCCTCCTCCATGTAGTGGGTAGTGAGAAAGACGGTGATCCCCCGCACCTTGCGGATGGCGTTCACGGTCTCCCAAACGTGCTTGCGGGTCTGCGGGTCGAGCCCCGTCGTCGGCTCGTCCAAGATGAGAATTTCGGGGCTGTGCACAAGGGCGCGGGCGATGTCCGCTCTCCGCCTTTGCCCGCCCGAGAGCTTGCCGACGGGACGTTTGAGAAGGTCTTTGAGGTCGAACAGGGCGGTGAGCTCTTCGAGCTTGCGTTCGAATTCTTTCCCCGTGACCCCATAGAGGGCGGCGCGGTACTTCAAATTATCGCGCACGGAGAGGGACTTATCGAGCCCGCTGCTTTGAAAGACGACCCCGAGTTTTTTTCTGATCTCGGCGGGGGCCTCGTCCACGTCCTTGCCGCCGACCTTCACCGAGCCGCTCGTGCGCTTTTGCGCGCCGCAGAGGATGGAGATGGTGGTGCTCTTGCCCGCGCCGTTCACGCCGAGAAAGGCGAAAAACTCCCCCTTTTCCACGGTGAAAGAGACGTCGTCCACCGCCTTCACCTCGCCATAGTACTTTTTTAAATTTTGTATTTCGATGATGTTCATAATATTTTCCGTGTTTTCATAATGTTGAGATTTCTCCACGCGCCGCAATGCGGCTTGGTCGAAATGACAGAATTAGAATCTCGGCTCCCCTCTTAGGGGAGCTGTCACCGCAGGTGACTGAAGGGTTTTCCGAGAGCCTTAAAGAACCCTTTCGACACTGCGTGCCACTTTCCGTTTCAGGGACAGCAAGGGGCAAGCGGAATACCATTCCCAATCACGTCATGTTGAGCGAAGTCGAAACATGTCCTTACTATAATGCGGACACCCTTCGACTACGCTCAGGGTGACGTGATTAGAATAGTGCGGGCTGGTCGAAATGACAAATTATGGACAGCAACGGACCCTACTCCCAAAAATGAGGACGTTTAGGGAAATAGTAGGCATACAGTGCATAGAATTCCCGCTTGAAACAGGCCGAAATTTCCTCGTCGGTGGGGGCGTAGTTGCCCGTGGTGACGAGCGCGGCCAAACCGTAAGAATAGATGGTCATGTCGCCGTGAAAGGCGCGCGCCTCGTCCTCCGTCATGCGGTAGAGGGACATCATCTCCGATAAAATGTCCTCCAAAAAGGGATCGGTGAGCGCCTGCGGCGTTTCGCAGTCGCGCAAAAAGAGAAAGCGGAACAGCCCCCGCTCCTCCTGCGCGAACTTGACATAGCCCATGCCGAACGATTCGTAGCGGCTCCTGCCGCCGCGCGCAAGGAACCCGTCGATAAAGCGGCGGTAGGCGTTTTTCGCCTCCACGAAAAGAGCGTTTTTCAGCTCCTCCATGTTGCGGAAGAGAGAATACACGGGCTGGGTGGAACAGCCGAGCGCCCTTGCGAGCGAGCGGGCGTTGAGCGCCCCCTCCCCCTCCGTGCGCACAATCTCCGCTGCCGCGCGGAGCGCCTCTTCCCTTGTGAGTTTGCTTGTTCTCGGCATTTCATCTCCCCTTTTCGCCCGCCCCCGCGCATGCAGCGCGGGGGCGGGCGCACTTCATTCACTGCGTAAAAAATAACAACCGTTATATAACGATTGTTATTTTATCATAGCTTTTCTGCGCTGTCAAGCGATTTTATAAAATTTAATCGTCGAAGTCGCGGAAAAATTTGTCGTCCGAGGCGCGGGAGGTGAACTTATACTGGTAGGTGCCGTCCGCATTCTTCAAAATGACGAACTTGCCGCGCGTACCGTCGATGTTATACTTCACCTCGATGTACGTCCGTCCGTTGACGTTCACCCGTTCCACCTCGTAAGAGCTACGGGAGCTGCCGTCTGCGATCACGATCTCATACTCCGTCTCCGTCTGCCCGTGTTCGGTGCCCGTCTCGAATTCGACCGCTGTCTGTTCCACGCGGCGACCGCCCGAATAGGTGGTGTAGACGTATTCGGACTCCTCTTCGACCTCTCCCCACTCCTCTTCGGACTCGTTCTCGTGGTGAAGCAGAACATAGTTTTGGGCATCGTCCGGAATCGCCGAAGCGCGGATGTCGAGCGTTTCGCTCTTCTCCGTTTCGCCGTCCTCCGTCTCCGAGCGCAGAGTGTGGGTGCCCGACATGTAGTAGAGAGTCCCCTCTTCCAATTCCACCACACCCTCGAGGTAATACTGCTCTACGGTGATGCTCTCGCCGCGGTTGTTATTGTCTACCTTCCGAATGAGTGTCTCGCTGTAATAGAGGGTGTGCTTCACGTCCGCGTTTGCGGCGTTTTTGCCCGTGATAACGGCCTTAAAGTCGTACTGCGCAAGGTCGCCCTCTGCATTGTTCTGGGTGACGACGGTGGTGAGCGCCTGCTTATTGAGGAAGCTGTCGAGCATGTTGAAGTACTTGTTGAATTCCTCCGCACCCGCCTGCACTGAAGTGAGGTTCTCTATTGTGTCCTTAAGGTCGAACCCGCTGTTGTCCCCCTCGGCAATGGTATCCGCAAGCGAAGCGTTCCCGCCCGCAAGGGAGAAGGAGAGCAGCTTTGCCGTGGTCACCGCGCCGACCGCATACACCGCTTCGGCGTCTGTAAGGCCCGAATAGGTCCCCACGACCTCGCCCGAGGGCACCTCTTCGCCCTGCTGGGTTCCGCTACCCTGTTGAGAACTGCCGCCCTGTTGGGTACCGCCACCCTGCTGAGAGCCGCCGCCCTGCTGGGTGGTGCCGCCCTGCGAGCCCTGGTTGTGGAGCTCTCTGTCGTCGTCATCGTCGCAACCCGCGAGCGCGCCGCCGAAGGCCAGCGAGAGCGCAAGCACGCCTACAAGCAAAATCTTTTTCTTCATACACATTTCCTCCTTGTTGAAATTCCCAAATTTTTTACCCTTTTATTATAACACATGCCGCAGGAGATTTCAACTTTTTTTGCGAAAAAAACCTGCCCCGCCGAAAAATTCGGAGAGGCAGGCTTTGCTGTTATTTTACTTTTCGTCGCTTGCGACGGCGGTCTCTTCCGCCATGATGTCGCTGTATCTGCCGAGGGTCTGCACGGAGACGTTCTTGTACTCCTTCATGCCCGTGCCCGCGGGGATGAGCTTACCGATGATGACGTTCTCCTTGAGGCCGATGAGCGGGTCGCGCTTGGTGCAGATGGCCGCCTCGGTGAGGACGCGGCTCGTCTCCTGGAAGGAAGCCGCGGAGAGGAAGCTGTCCGTTGCAAGGGCCGCCTTGGTGATGCCGAGGAGTACACGCTTTGCCGTTGCGGGAACGCCGCCCGCCATGATCGTCTTTTCGTTCTGCTCGTCGAAGGTGAACATATCCACGAGCTGGCCGGGGAGCATATCGGTGGTGCCTGCGTTCTCGATGCGGACCTTGCGGAGCATCTGGCGGACGATGATCTCGACGTGCTTGTCGTTGATATCCACGC
>CANQPO010000076.1 GCA_947625695.1 uncultured Clostridia bacterium
GACAACTTGACCTCTTTCAACGATGTGCAATCCCCGAATGCGCCTTCCCCAATACCTGTTACACTGTCGGGAATTTTAATGTCGGGAAGCGCGGTGCATTTTTGGAAGGCGTATTCCCCAATTCTCTCCAGCTTTTGAGACAATTCGACCTTTTTCAACGATGTGCAATTTAAGAATGCGCCTTTCCCAATGCCTGTTACGTTGTCAGCCATTGTAGCGCTTTCCAGCGATGTGCAGTCCGCGAATGCGTATGGCTCAATGATCGTCACATTTTGAGGGATCGCTATGGCGGGAAGCAATGTGCAATGATCAAACGCCCGCTCCCCGATCTTTGTCAGGCAACTGTCTTCCGGGAATGAGACGCTTCTCAGCAAAGAACAGCCCTTAAAATTTACTTCCTTCACATATTTGGGGATAACTGCATTCACAAGGTGGTTCGTAGAACTACAATCAAGGACATCAAAGCTACCATCCCCAAAACATTTTAAGAAAGAAAGATCCCTTACGTTTGCACAGGACAGATCGAGCTTTCTCTCCTCGACAAACTCCTGGATCCTGAAGGAATCAAAGCGAAGAGAATGATCGACGACCCTGACTTCCTGAAACCCATAACAGCACGTCAATACAACTTCCAGCGGAAGAACATTCCCGTTTCCTCTGTAACAAATTGTCTTATTTGTTTTAATATCGTTCCAATACGTCGATTCGTCTTTATATGGAAAGATGTTGTTATTTGCTTTGTAAATAGACAGCAGCCCCTGAAAACAGTAATCTAAAAGCGGAGTTAAAAACTTATTTTGTCCCGTAATTAAAGAAGTGCCATCGAAAATTCCCTGTGGCGTGTTTGGGCCGAGCGATACTTCTTCTAAGTGAATGTCAACGCGAGTTACCCGTGGCGTGTTTGGGTCGAGCGATACTTCTTTTAAGATAATTTGCTTACGAATTTCCTGTGGCGTGCTTGAATCGAGCAACAGTTCGGCGAGTACACGCCAATAGATCGCATTATGCAAAAACTCGTAGTATGTTTCTCTGCCGTTGTTTTCCTGAAGGTCAACCGTGTCATCCTCTGACCACTCGATATATTGGAGCAAGGAACGGGCAATGAGCGTATTCTCCCCGTACTTCTCTTCCAAACGCTTCGCAACGTCTCCGCTCAGCACGTCCGATTTCTTTACGCGCTGACAATTGGACAACGCCATCTTCAAGGCAATTTCTTTTAGGAAATCCCTCCCATCTTGGACAAATTGCTCGGGATCATCGATACGCTCTGCGATATCGACAGATAGGGAATAACACCTGTGGTCTCGCTCCAGTTCTTCCTCTATCACTATTCCGAGTGCTTCATACCAAGAAATCGACTGCAAATCATCAATGGAGTGCTTGGATAAAATTTCGTTGGCCCAAGTTAATATCAGAGGATAGGTAAAGACGCTATCGGTGTTATTCTTTATGACCGATTTTAATTTCCTGAGATTTTCTCTTCGTGTTTTTGACGGCGTGTTCCCGAAGACATCGCGCGTCTTAGCCCCCCGCCTCCCGCCGCGGCGCGCCACGTCTTGATCGGAATCGCCCTCTCGGCTCCTGTCAGCTTGAGAAATTCGATATTTTCGGCTCTCGCTTCGGTACATCTTCAAAATTTGTTTTTCGCTAAAATTCTGGAGACGAAAGACCACCATTTCAATATTATTCACCTCCGGTTCAGCGGAGTTGAAAACGGAGTATCCATTTTCCAGAATTTCGGGTCTTAACGAAATGAAAATCTTGTTGCACTTGTCACTGAAATTATTATTAAGGGCAAGAATCAAATTTGTCAGAATTTCATCAGCGTTGTTTTTATTCAATCCCCGCATTTCATCGAAAGCGTCAAGAAACAGCGTGTAGCTATTTGGGGAGCCACCAATTTTATTTCTTATGTAGTCGATAATTTCGTCAACCGACCCTTTGCCGGAAAGTTTGTAATATAAAATCCCATAATTCAATATCGATACTTTTCCCTCTTCCGACCCTTTTTTCAAGCGTGATCGGAATTGAAAAGCCAACCGTTGCATCAATTTGGATTTTCCGATGCCTGCACTACCTGTCAAAATCACAAATTTGGTCATCTTGACCTTTTTTATGAACTGCTTGTACGAAAGCTCTTTGTTGTCCTCTTCAATCGTTTCGACACTCGAATACTCTAAAACGAAAGAATGTTTTACATAGTGTCTCAAGCGATAAAGCTCTATATTTTTAGAGTTTTCTGACCCCAAAGCAGAAAATAATGCGTTATAAAATCTCTTCCGAATTACTTCACGGTAAATACCAACTAAGAGCGAAAAAAGGAAGGGAACAACACTACCGATTATAATCTCGGCTATAATATTTCCTACAAGGTCGTCGAAAAATTCCACTACTAAAACTCCCTCTTTAGTAAAGCCATTTGAATAAATTTTACTACAAGTTACAATAAATGTCAAGTCATGCTTGTCATTTTTCTTCTTCGTCTGTAAATAGGACCATAATGCCAAACATAATACAAGTACGCCCTATCCTTCGAGCATGCTGCAACAGGAGCGGTGGCCTCGCCGACCGCCCGCACATTCTTTATGGCGTCAAAGGGCGGCACGAGCGGCATAGCCGCGAAGTACGGAGGTTACGGCGGTCCCTGCCGCCGTAACGGGTAGGGTGGGGGGTGCATTCTCGCTCTCCGCGTCATGTTGAGCGTAGCGAAACATCCCGAAGAACGAAGTCTATATTCTCTCCTCGGGATTCTTCGGTCACTTCGCTCCCTCTGAATGACGCGGTAACCCTTGTCGCCCCTCATCGGTCGCAGAACGCAAAATTCTTCCCTCAAGGGGTGGGCAAGTCTTGGCTCCCCCTTGAGGGTCGCAAAACGCAATTCTTGCGCATCAGCACAGTGTGCTGTGCGCTACGTTTTGCGGTGAGTGAGCGCATTATCCCGCGCGAACGATGACCGAATGCGGGTCTCTACCCGCATGAGACGCTGGCGCGAACAAAGTGAGCGGCTGAGGGGGTGTCGTTCTGCTCCCGTCATGGTGAGCCGCGCGGAACGCGCGTGTCGAACCATCGCCTCATTTTTTTCTGTGGCGACCCTTCGACAAGCTCAGGGTGACGGAATTGGAATGACACCCCTTCCGTCACTTCGTGACACCCACCCCTCAAGGGGTGGGCAAGTCTTGGCGCCCCCCTCTTCATTCCGAATGGCACAGTTCCAAACAAAAACACGGCCGAAGCCGTGTTTTTGTTTGGAGTTTTAGGCCTCGATCAGTCTGCCGCCTTCACAGAAGTGCGAACAAGCGAATTGATAACCGTGTAGTTGTGGTCGCCGCCGATACCGATCTTATATTCATCTTTCAACGTCTTCTCTGCGGCAGCGGTAAAGGTAAATGTTTGTGTGAATTTGTTCTCGTCGCCAGTGTACACGAAGGTGATTACGATCTTCGACGCATCTGTATAGTCGAACGTGAGCTCAGCAGTGCAGTTCGCGATGATTGCACGCATGCTTGCCCATTCAGCTGTGTCACGATCAATCCCGCTATCGGCATCATGCTTTGTACCGTTTTCAATCGTATAGCTTCCTTCTTTCGTCATCTCCTCTGCGGTAAGCATCTTCTCCTCGTCAACGATATAGTTATCGGAGCGGATCGCTGCAACGGGTGAAACGCCGCTGTAAAGGTAAGCGAGCATTGCATTGTAGTTCCCTGCGGTCGTTGCATTTGCGACAGAAGTCATTGTACCTTTCAACACAACCTTTTCACCCTTCTTGAGGTTCGTTGTCCATGCGGGAGCATTTCCGCTATAAGCCATACCATTGTCAGCCGTGCCGACCGTAATGGGAGCATCTTCCGTAGGCGCCTGATTTGCGGAATACGAGATATAGTTTTTCACTTTCGCATTCTCGAGCTTAAAGGTGTTATTAGGTTGATCTACGCCATCGACGCTCTTTACACCGTCATCATGATAGAATGCAAGCGTCAAAGCGGCCACATCAACTGCGCTCTCCACGTTATAAGTTACGCTTACAACAGGTTGTGCCGTCGTGAAGTCCGTCGTGTCGGCCGCATAGGTAGCGATCGTGTAGGTGAGGACTCTTCCGCTAAGGCTTGCAGTCACACGCTGTACTGCCTTCCCGCCGTTCGCGAAGAGCGCTACATACTTTGCCGCATCCCACTTTGAGACATCTTTGCCAATCTGCCCAATGTTCGTTGCATCATCTTTAAAGGCAAAGATGAAGCCGTCCACGCGGAGACGAATGAAGTTCGCCTCCGTAGCTCCCTTGATCGTCATATTGATGTCAACAAGAATGCCATGCCAAGCGTCGGTTGCAGCCGAAAGGGTTGCGGAATCGCTCACTGTTGCCGTAAGTTCGGCAGCGGGCGCACCGTTTGCAACGACGACATTTACGGCGTTCGTCCAAGTATGGGAAATCGTGACATCTTGTTCGTACGCCTCATACAGCTCTTCCCAAACGGCCTTGAGGGTGACGGTGGCGGTGGGCTCAACATCGAGCTTTTCGCCGGGGAAGTAGACGACGCCGTTGACGTCCCAACCACGGAAATAGGTGTTGTCGGGTGCGGTGAAGGTGTTGTCGGGAAGCGTGACTTTGTAAACGCCGTCTTGAGGTTCGCCGAGCGTGATCTCGGGGTCGTCCCCTTCCGTCGCACCGTTCTTGTCAAAGGTGATCGTAGGGGTCAATGTTTCAGCATAGAGCACGTCAACGCTCCATGTACCGCCGTTGTCACCGCCTTCTTTGTTCCTGAGGTTGTACTTCTTTACGCCAACCGTGATAGAAGTGCCGTCAGTTCCAGTCTTGATGTCGCCGCTATTGCCGTCAAAGGCAACGCCATTGTAATAGAGGTGCGCCCAAACCCAATCACCCGTTATAGCAGTGACATCAAAGGAGACCGTGAACTTCCCTTCCGCTTCGTCGATCTTATAAACGGAATGATCGCCTGCGTTATTGCCGAAGGTAAGATCCTGCTGCAGCGCGTCCTTGTCTGCGCCCGTTGCCGTAAGGGTCACGACATAGAGAGCCTTGTCACCTTCCACTTTCAATTCGGACTTTTCGACCGCGATCTTCACAGAGTCCGCAAGTTTAGTATTGAGCAAAATGCTGAACCATTTATCATGGTAGGTAACAGAATATTCAATACCATTCACCGCCACAGGCGTGACTGCGGTCTTGTCATGATCTTTGCCTTCAAACGACCTCAACAGGGCTGATTCGGATTCATAGAAGTTGAGATAGAGTTCCTTGCCTCTGAAGTCGGTAACTTTGTAGGAGAGTTTGACGCCGCCGTCAACCTCTTCGCCCGCTACGCATGTGAAGAGGGTCTTGGAATCGCCCGAGACGTTGCCAAGTTTGAGTGCTTTGAGCTGTTCAAGCGTGTAACCCGTCTGACCGTCGGTCGCCTCGGCGAGCGTCAAAGTCAAATCAAGGTAAGCGTCTTGTTCATCTGCCCTGACCGTAGCTTTGATAAAGTTGTCTGTGTATTCATCGACAACGTAGTTTTTAGCGGTATCAGAACGGACATTGGAGACCATGACAGAAACACAGCCATAGTTGTCTTCCTTCTCGGTCGAACCAGCTTTGTTGACGAGCGTGTAGGTCTTGCCGCCGAAGGTAACAGATTGACCGTCCTGCGCTTGAGCGGCAGGGAGCTTCAGGTCGCCGCTGAAATGTCCCGTGTAGGGTTTGGTATGAACGGGGACATTCTTGAGATCGACTTTGAACTCCCAAGTTTTAGCATCTCCGTTCACTGTGACCGTCTTAGCCTCGCTGGGGAAATTAACTGCGTTCCATGCCAAATCGACTTCCTGAAGATCGAAGCTAACTTTCTTGAGTTCATCTTCAAGAGCGGAAACTTCGTAATTTTGATATGTGCCGCTGATCACAAGGTAAGCAGAACTTTCGTCCGCTTCAACCTTTGCGCCCGTGACATCGAACTTGGCCTGATATTCTTCCCATGCGATATCACTGATCGTGAGCTCGGTTGCGCCAAGAGCCGCAGTCGTGTGAATTTGCATGGAGAAGAGAGACTTCCCTTGCCAAGTATTGTCGGGGTCCTCAAGTTGAGGCGCATAAGGACGCGTCACAGAGACTTCGGTCGCTTCATTTGCAGTGAGCTCATATACCTGCCCATTGAAATTGATCGTCAATGCCTTATTTGACGTAATGGAGAAACTGACGGTGTACTGCGTGTTTACTACGCATTCAGAGTTGTTATAGAAAAGCTGAACTCCGTAATCGGAATCTCCCTTCCCGTTAAATTTAAGGGAGATGTTTTTCTTTTCGTCGTCAGTAAATTTCGCCTCAACGCCATCTGCGTTTTCAGCATTCCAAACGACCCATTTATCCATGGAATCGCTTTCGCCGCCATAGGGGATCTCAAGAGGATCCGCTTCAGGTTCGGTCTCGACCGTGATGACGATATTGGCTTCGCCAACGGTGACGGAATACTTGCCGTCCGCATCAGCCGTAAGGGTCTGGGTGCCGTTCTTGACGGACTTGACCTTGAAGCCCGTCTTCGCGATGACCGTGAACTTGACAACGGTGCCCTTTGCAAAAGAAGTTTCATTTGCAGGCTCGACGATCGCGAAGGTGACGTTTTCATTTGCCTCCATGGTGACCGTGTAGGTCGTTGCGGGCGGAGGAGTAGTCGGTTCGGTCTCGACGGTGATGACGATATTGGCTTCGCCAACCGTCACAGAGTACTTGCCGTCCTGACCTGCCGT
>CANQPO010000077.1 GCA_947625695.1 uncultured Clostridia bacterium
ACGTTGCAGTCATTCTCAACGTCACCGAGGACCACCTCAACCGCCACTACAACATGGAGAACTACGTCTATCTCAAGTCGCGGCTCCTCAAAAACTGCGCGGAGAGCGAGTATGCCGTGCTCAACTACGACGACCCCATCGTGCGCGGCTTTGCCGAAAAGACAAAGGCAAAGCCCGTGTGGTTCTCCCTGCGCGAGCCCGTGGAGGGGGGATACCCGAGCGACGGATATTTCTGTTATATGGGGGAGAAGCTCTTTCCCATTGCCGAACTTCCCCTCGACGGCGAACACAACACCGCCAACGCCTTGGCTGCGATCTGCGCGGCGAAGCTCTTCGGCGTGCCCAACGAGACGATTGCCGCCGCCCTGAAGAGTTTCCGCGGGGTCGCCCACCGTCTGCAGCGGGTGGGGGAGCTCGACGGCGTCAACTTCATCGACGACAGCAAGGCGACCAACGTGGACTCTGCGATCAAGGCGGTGAAGAGCGTGCGCGGGGAGAGCATTCTCCTCGTCGGCGGCAAGGACAAGGGGTATTCCTACGAGCCCCTCTTCGACGCCATCAGGAACAGCGGGGTGGTGCACACCGTCATCTACGGCGAGAACGCCTTCCGCATCTTGGGCGCGGCGCTCAAAAAGGGGTACACGGCGGTCACGCTGTGCCGTCCCTTCGACGTTGCGGTGCGCGTCGCCTTCCTCACCGCCAAAAAGGGACAGAACGTCCTCCTTTCGCCCGCCTCGGCAAGTTTCGATAGCTTCCGCAACTATGAGGAGAGGGGAGAGCGTTTCCGCGAGATGCTAAGCATTCTGACCGCGGAGAAGAAGTCGGGCGGCGTGCTCCCGCCTGCGGAGGACGACGTTGCCGAAGAGTAAATTTTTGCAGGGAAGCCGCCCCGCCCCCGCCGCGCGGGGGCGGGGCGGCGCTTACGGCGACATTCCCTTTCTCGTCGCCGTCATTTTGCTTGCGGTGTACGGTATTATTTGCGTGTACTCCGCAAGCTCCTACAACGCCGAGGTGCAGTACGGGGACAGCCTCTACTTCGTCAAAAAGCAGATCGTCGGGTTTGTGCTCGGGCTCGCGGCGATGATCGCGATCTCCTTCGTCAATTACGAAAAATTGAAGAAGATCGGGCTCCCCGCACTCCTTATCTCCCTCGTTCTGCTCGTCCTCGTGTTCGTGCCCGGGGTGGGGAAGAGCAACTACGGCGCGACCCGCTGGATCGGCTTCGGCGGCTTCACCGTTCAGCCCTCCGAGCTTGCGAAGTACGCCCTCGTGTTCTTCGCGGCGGGATATTTTGCAAAGGACCCCGCCCGCATGCGCAAGGGGAGGGGAATTTTGCCCGTGCTCTTTGCGGGGCTCGGCATCTGCGCCCTCGTCATTTTGGAGCCGAACATGTCCGTCACCATGCTGATCGCAGCGGTCACGGTGGGCATGGTCTTCCTCTCGGGCGCGTCTTGGAAGACGCTGTTTGCGATTGCCGTGCCCGTCCTCTGCGCGGTGCCCGCCCTCATCTTTATGGAGCCCTACCGCCTGAAGCGGCTCTCCGCCTTCCTCGACCCGTGGCAGTCCCCCAAGGGGGAGGGGTACCAGCTCATCCAGTCCCTCTACGCCCTCGCAAACGGGAATTTGTTCGGCACGGGGCTCTTCAAGTCCCGCCAGAAATACCGCTTTCTGCCCTTTGCCGAGAGCGACTTCATCCTCGCCGTCATCGCGGAGGAGACGGGCTTTGTGGGCGTGCTTCTCCTTTTCGCCCTCATCGGGTTCATCATCTGGCGGGGGTTCCGTATCGCGCGCTCCTGCGACAACTTTTACGGCTACATGCTCGCCTCTGGCATTACCCTCGCCTTTACGGTGCAGACGGCGCTCAACGCGCTCGTGGTGAGCGGCTGTATCCCGCCCACTGGGCTCCCGCTTCCCCTCGTGAGTGCGGGAAACACCTCGCTCGTCGTCACCATGGCGGCGATGGGGGTCCTGTACGGCATTTCGAGACACAACGCAAGGGGGGAAATTCATAAGATGCAGTGAGAAAAAATGCGCAAAAGCCCTCTTAAGGGCTTTTATGGGGTTATGCTCCGTTGCGCAAGGAGTCATTATGGATAAATTTTTAATAGACGGGGGGAGGACCCTCAGCGGCACGGTAAAGGCGCAATCGGCGAAAAATTCCGTGCTGCCCCTCCTCGCCGCGTCTGTTTTAACCGAGAAACAAGTGACGATAGAAGAGGTGCCGCCCATCACGGACGCCCTCTGTATGATGCAAATTTTGCGCGAATTGGGTGCAAAGGCGGAATTCCGCGGGAGCGACGTTGTGATAGACAGCTCCAACGCCTGCTCGCACGAACTCTCCTCCGCGCTCACCAAGGAACTCCGCTCGTCGGTGTTCATGCTCGGGTCGCTGCTCACCCGCTTCCGCCGCGCCGTCATCGCCTACCCGGGCGGGTGCGACATCGGGCTCCGTCCCATCGACCTGCACCTTTCCGCCCTCAAACGGCTGGGAGTGAAGATCGAGGAGCGGGAGGGGTTCATCTTCTGCAAATGCGACCTTTTGCGCGGCGCGGAGATCGCCCTCGACTTTCCCAGCGTCGGCGCGACGGAGAACATTCTGCTCGCCGCCGTCAAGGCGGAGGGAAGAACGGTGGTGCAGGGGGCCGCGAAGGAGCCCGAGATCGTCGATTTGCAGAATTTCCTCAACGCGATGGGGGCAAAGGTGCGGGGCGCGGGCACGGACACCATCGAGATCGAGGGGGTAAAGACCCTCGGCGGGGTGACCTTCCGCCCTATAAAGGACCGTATCGAAGCGGGCACCTACCTCATGGCGTGCGCCATCTGCGGCGGGGAGATCGAGGTGACGGGGGTCGCGCCCGAGAATATTCGTTTGCTTTTACATAAATTGCGTGAAAACGGTTGCAAAATCCATGCGAAAAATGATAAAATAAGGATAGGGAGTAGCGGCAGGCTGAAATGCAACCGCCGTATCGAGACGATGCCCTTCCCCGGCTTTCCCACCGACCTGCAGGCGCAGGCCACCGCCCTCAACAGCGGCGCGGAGGGGGGAGCGGTCATCGAGGAGAACCTCTTCGAGACCCGCTATAAGTACGTGCCCGAGCTCAGAAAGATGGGCGCGGACATCGAGGTGAAGGGGAGGCTCGCCTTTGTGCGGGGAGTAAGGCGGCTCCACGGGGCGTCCCTCACCGCGGGGGACCTGCGCGGGGGCGCGGCTCTTGTGTTGGCGGCGCTCGGCGCGGAGGGCGGGAGCGAAGTGCTCGACCTCTCGCACATCGACCGTGGCTATGCGGCATTGCAGGAAAAATTGACGGGGCTCGGCGCAAAGATCAAGCGCATCAGAATGTAGCCTTCGGGCGGCCGAGGGCAAAGCCCCTTCGGATAAGGAGTACATATGCAAAAACGAGGAAAGATACTTTTGGCGACGGCGATCGGGGTCGTCCTGCTCGTAGCGGTGATCGCCGCGGCGCTCAACGCCGTATTCACCGTGACGGACGTAAAAGTGAACTTTTCCACCCTCTCCGAGGAGGGGCTTGCGGACAGCTACGCCCTGCAAGCGGAGCTTGAGGAGGAGTTCGTCGGCTCCAGCACCACCTTCCTCGACCTCGAGGACGTGCAGGGGATCGTCGAAAAATATCCCGCCTTCCGTTTGGACGCGCTCAAAAAGGACTTTCCGCGCACCCTCACCCTCTCCGTCACCGAGCGCAAGGAGACCTACACCTATGAATTCGCGGACGGCAGGTATGCGGTGCTCGACGAGGAGGGGCTCTACCTCTATGAAAAGACGGACAACGTCAACCGCCGCAAAGGGGGGAATGTTCTTCTCGAGGGGTTCACGCTGACGAAAGGGGAGTCGGGCACGGCGGTCACGGGAGGTTACTTCGAAGAGGCGCTCAAGTTCTGCAACGTGTTTGCCTCCGAGCTCAACGACATCCGCGCAAACCTCGTCTCCATCCGCCTCGTGCCCACGGGGAACGTCATCGAGGGAGACTACATCTTCCGTCTCCTCTTCAAGGAGGGACTGTATGTGGACGTGTACTCGCCCGCGCACCTCACCGAGGCAAAGGCGCTCGCAGTGCTCCTCAAGTACCGCGAACTCCCCGACGCCGAGCGGCTGTACGGCTTCTTCGACCTCGTGGATTCGGTGGACGGCGGCTTCACCGTGAGCGACCACCGCGACAAGCCTCCCTTTGAGAATTGAGCAAAAACGCCCGTTTTTCAGCAAATCGGGGTAGAAAAATAAGCGTCTTAACAAAGAAAACCCAAAACGAACCGCTTTTTGGCGCTTAATTTTGGGTTTTTTCATTTTTTTCGGAAAACCCTTCTCATTTCCTTGACAGAATTTCCCTTCCTGCTTATATCTTTTCCGCGGGATTGCGCGTTCTGCTTTTGATGTAGGTCGGCGAGGGCATTCTCTCCGTCAAGGGACAGAACGAGACGGTGCAGGCGATCTTCGAACAGACGGGCTTTGCCGACATGATCTCGTAAATTTCAAAGGGTCCGACCGAAAATCGTCGGTCCCCGATTTTGAAAAACGCTCCGCTGCGGGGCGCGAAAAAACCGCCGAAGTTTTTTCCACGGCGGTTTTTTCACGCCCTATATGGGGGTATGAACGTTCAAGAAACGCAAAATGTGCAAACATACGTCAAAAAAATGGGAATATTCCCTTGACACGCAAAAGGCATTTTGATATAATAATGTAAGAATATACAAGGGGAAGGAAGAATGGCGAACAAGAGCGTGGCTGTCCTCGATATCCGTTCTTCGGAGATTGCTGTCTTTGTGGGCGAAAAGGGCGTGAACAACACCTTCGTCTTTAAGGCCAGCAAGACCGAATCTTACGGCGGCTATCAGGACGGCGAGTTTTATGACACCGAAGAGCTTGCCGCCGCCGTGACGGGTGCGCTCGACGCGGTGGAACAGATCTGCGGGCAAAGATTCCGCACGCTCTATATCGGCGTCCCCGGGGAATTTACCCTCGTCGTTCCCAAAGAGCAGGTCGTGGGCTTCCCCAAACGCCTCAAGATCGGCGCGCGCGAGAAGGAGACCCTCTTCGACAGCGGCAGACGGGAGATGGAGGGCTACCGCAATATCCGCGTGGCGAGCATGATCTACACGACGGCGGACAACCGCCGCGTCGCCGACCCCACGGGGCTCTATTCTACGGGCCTTTCGGGGGTGCTCTCCTATTTCTACTGCTCGGAATATTTCGCTTCCACCTTTGAAAAGATCTTTTCGGGTCAGAAGCTTGAACTCAAATTTTTGCCCACTCAACTTGCGATGGCGCGCTATCTCATCCCCGACGAAACGCGGGACGAATACGCGCTCTTCCTCGACGTGGGCTACCTCTCGTCCACGGTGTGCCTGCTTCTTGGCGGCGGCATTCTCGCCCAGCGGACCTATTGGGTGGGGCAGGGGCAGATCGCCGTCCGTCTCATGCAGAAATTCGGCCTTCCCTACGATGGCGCGGTGCAGCTTCTCACCCGCTCCAACCTCTTTTTGAAGCGGGAGGCGAAGAGCAGGGAATTCAGCTTCCGCGGACAAACTTACGACATTCCCGCAGACGATTTTGTAGAGGAAGTCAAGGCGGGGTTGGACGAGCTCTGCGAGAAAGTGAGCGGCTTCCTCGAAGAGTGCTCGGGAAAGGAGCTCGACAGCAAACCGCTCTATGTGACGGGCGAGGGGCTCGACGGCATCCGCGGCGCGCTCGAACATCTCTCGCGCAGACTCGACTGTGTGTGCGAACAGCTCGCGCCCGACCTTCCTTACTACAACAAGCCGTCCATGAGTTCGCGCATTGCGCTCACGGACATGGCGTATAAAGACAACAGTAAGAACGGAAAACTATTCAGATTTCTAAACATATTCGGAGGTTAAACAATGTACAACGACAATATCCCTTTCGTGGGAAAAGATAATCAACCCCAGGACAGCTACGCCCCCGCAGCGCCCATTGAACCCGAATACACGGGCAGAGCGCGCATCAAGGTCATCGGCGTAGGCGGCGCGGGCAACAATGCCGTCAACCGCATGATCGACGCGGGCATCACGAGCGCGGAATATATTGCCGTCAACACCGACGCGCAGATCCTCGCTTGCAGCAAGGCGGAGAAGAAGATCCAGATCGGCGCGCACCTCACCAAGGGACTCGGCGCGGGCGCGGACCCCGAGATCGGCAGAGCCGCCGCCGAGGAGAATAAGGACGATTTGGTCCGCGCTATCGAAAAGACCGACCTTCTGTTCATCACCGCAGGTATGGGCGGCGGTACGGGTACGGGCGCGGCTCCCGTCATCGCAAAGATGGCGAAGGATATGAAGATCCTCACCGTCGCCGTTGTCACCGAACCCTTCTCCTTTGAGGGGAAGCGCAGAATGGACAACACGATGAAGGGACTCGACAACCTCAAAAAGTATGTCGACACCCTCATCATCATTCCCAATGAAAAGATCAGCGACGTCGTTCCCAAGAACGCGCCCATGAGCGAGGCGCTCCGCGTTGCGGACGAAG
>CANQPO010000078.1 GCA_947625695.1 uncultured Clostridia bacterium
CCCCCTCCGTGGGAGGGGGTTCCGTTGGAAGCGAGTTTTGCACCCCTTCGTGATGATTCCGCTTTCTTACCCCCTCCGTGGGAGGGGGTTCCGTTGGAAGCGAGTTTTGCACCCCTTCGTGATGATTCCGCTTTCTTACCCCCTCCGTGGGAGGGGGGTAGGGGGGTGGGGCGTGTTCTGAATTGCTTGCCTTAGGCGGAATTCACTTCCGCCTAAGGCGACCGCATTTGTTGCACACTTGCAACTTATTGTCCGATGAAACGAATGAGAGAACAATTCGGTTGATGCAAAGGAAGGTTTCCTCGCACGATTATTTTCGAAGTGAGATTTCTCGACTCCGCGCTTCGCGCTCCGCTCGAAATGACATTTAGAGCGATTTGCGCATAGCACAAAGAAAAAAATGTGCGAAATTAAGCAAAAGATTTTTCGTGAACTCACTCCACACTCTTCAGCGACTCCGTCATGCTGATCTTCGAAATCGACATGCCGAACACAATGTTGATAAAGATCGCCGTGCCGAGGGCGACCGCCACCGAGAGCACATACGAAAGCGGCGTGATGGCGTACACAAACGCCATGGTCGCCATTTCGTTGAGCTTCATCACGAGATACATGAGCGGGTAGCCGAGGCATGCCCCGCACGCCGTGCCGATGAGGGTGAGCAACATGATCTCCACAATGAGCGCAAAACTCACCTGAAAATGGGTGAAGCCGAGCACTTTGAGCGTTGCCATGTCCCGCGTGCGCTCCTTGACGTTGAGCAGCGAAAGATTATACAGCACCACCACGGAGAGCAGTATCGCAAACACCATGAGGGTGTACTTCATGGCGTTGGTGGAGGAGATGAGATTTTCGATCTCCGCGCGCCTGTCCCCCATCGTCTTTGCGGTGCCCATGCCGTTGACTTCGTTGAGGCTATCGCGCACTTCGTCGGGGCTGTCCGTCTTGACCCAAACGTTCTCCTGATAATAACAATCTTCCGAGAAATGGTTGACCGTTGTGAAAAATCCGTTCCATGTGGACGTTTCCACCACGTCCTCTACGGAATAATCGGCAGTGCACGCGCCGAGGGTGAAGGAAAGAGGCTCCCCCTCTCCTATCTTCAAAACGTCCGCCGTAATGCGGGAGAGGGTGCTCCCGCCCCGCGTGATCGCCGACATCTGAGAATTTTCGGGCAAGACATACACGGTGATGTCCTTGCTCTGCGTGCCCGTGTGCGCGGTGGCGACGTAGGTGCGCACCCGCTCGTAAGTTTCGATTTTCCCCTCCCCCTTCATTTCATCGAGCAGGGAGAAGAATTCCTCCTCCTGCGCGGCGGAGTAGGGGCTCGTGACGTCGTAATAGCAGAGGACGCCGTAATCGTTCTCCACCGAGTTCGTCATGGTGTCGCCGATGCCGAAGCTCGTGACGAGCAGCGCCGCGCACCCCATGACGCCGATGACTGTCATGAGCGACCGCCCCCAATTGATGCGGATGTTGCGGAGCGCCATGCGGCAGGAGAGAAGAAGGTGCCGCGACTCCTTGCTCCTTCCCGTTCCCCGCTTGACCTTGGGGGTGTAGCGGATCTGCTTGGGGCGCATGCACTCAGCGGGGTTCTCCTTCATGACCGAACGCGCCGCCCATACCCCGATGAGGAGGGCGAGGAAACAGACGATCGCAGTGAGGCCGAACGTCCACGGCATGCTGTAAACGGTGCCCACGATCTTGGGCATGGAAAAGATGAGCCCGTATTTCACCGTCATGACGGCGGGTACGATGAGGGGGCCGATGATCGCCCCGAGCACGCACCCGAAAAAGGTGACGACGGCGCTCATAAAGGCGTAATGGAACACGATCCGCCCGTTCGTCATGCCGAGCGCCTTCAAAGTGCCGATGTTGATGCGCTCGCGGAGGACGAGGCGGCTGATGCTCGTCATGATGACGAGAATGGACACGAGGAAGAAGATGACGGGGAAGATGTAGAGCATGTTCTTGCTCTGCTCCACCTCGTTGTCGAGAATGACGACGGACTCCATCGTGTCGCGGTCGTACACAAAGAGGAGGTTGCCGTTTCCCGCGTCCGCAAAGCGGTCCCTGATCTCCTCCTTTTGCTCCGCGAAGTTTTTCGAGGAAATGAGCGCCTGGTTGCGGCAGTTTCCGAGGATCTCCTCCACTTTCCCGAGCACCTTTTCTTCGGTGACAATGCCGGAAAAAAGGCTGTTTTCCATGGGAAGTTGGGCGATGACTTCGTCCGCGATCGTCTGCGCGACTGTGTCGGTCGAGAGAAAGACGGGAGAGTTGGAGTAGATGTTCACCCCCTCCACCGAGTGCATGAGCCCCGTGATCTCAAACGTATAGGCATAGGGAATTTCGAGCTCGAAATTTTTGAGTTCGGGCACGAACGCGCCGTAGGCGGCAAATTGGGCGGAAACTTCCTCCCCGACCGTTTCGGCAAACTCGCGGAAGGCAGTGAACTCCACCGTGATCCTGTCCCCGACCGAATAACCGTTGAGGTTTGCCACCGTTTTGTCGATGAGCGCCCCGCGCTTTCCCTCTACGATGTAGGGCTTGTTGATCTCGCCGTCCGAGACGAAGATCTTGGCGATGTTGTGCACGCCCTCATTGAGCTTGGAAAATTCCCCGTCCGAATAGACGCGATATTCGAGCCGCTCGGTATCGAGCCCCGCAAGGTACTCCTCGTCCTCCTCTTCGAAGGTCGTCACCTGCACGATGAGGTCGGCAAGGTTGGACTCCTCGAGGTAGCGCTCGGAGCGCACGCGGAGAGTCTGCGTATTGGAAATGAACCCCAAAAACAGCGTGACGGCGAGCGCGGTGATCACGAACATCGAGAGATATTGGAACCAATTCCGGAAGAGCTCGCGCACCATCAGCTTGAGCATGAGCCTGTTTACCACTCTATCTCACCTGCCTCGGCGGGATGTTCGTTTACGGTATCCCCTACCGCCTTTCCGTCCGAAAGGGTGATCACGCGGTCGGCGACCTGCGCCAGTTTCGCGTTGTGGGTGACGACGAGCACGGTGGTGCCGTACTCCTCTTTGAGCTCCCTTAAAAGCGCGACGATCTTGCGCCCCGTCTTGGAATCGAGGGCGCCCGTGGGCTCGTCGCAGAGAAGCAGCGGCGGCTTTTTGACGATGGCGCGGGCGATTGCCACCCGCTGCTGTTCCCCGCCCGAGAGCTGGGAGGGAAAGTTGTTTCCCCTCGCCGAGAGCCCGACGCGCTCCAAAGCCTCGCTCTCCTCCATGCTCCCCGCGCAGCGGGCGATGGCGACGTTCTCTTTCGCCGTTAAATTGGGCATGAGGTTATAGAATTGGAACACAAAGCCGATGTCGCGGCGGCGGTAGGAGACAAGCTGGTTTGCGCTGTAGGTGGTGATGTCCTTGCCGAACACGAGCGCGGAGCCGCCGTCCGCCCTGTCCATTCCCCCCAAAATATTGAGGAGGGTGCTCTTGCCCGAGCCGCTCGGTCCCAAAATGACGGTGAATTCCCCCGCCGCAATGTCGAACGAGACGCCGTCGAGCGCCTTCACCGTGCGCTGACCGCTCCCGTATGTTTTTTGTAATCCTGTAATTTTCAACCCTTCCATCCGATCGCTCCGATCCTTAAGGTCTTTTCTTTCTTCTCTATTATAGCACGCTGCGGGCGGAATTGACAAGCGCTCGCAATCACAATTTCCTATGACGTTTGTAAACGTTGGGTGAAAAAAGGCGCGGAAAAAACTCCCCGCAGGGAGTTTTGAGAAGGTTTAATAGGGGTTCTTGCCATAGAGCGCGGAGACGCTGTCGGCAAATTTTTTGGCTTTGTCGTATTGCTTGACGTCGAAGGTCGCCGCCTCGCCGAGCTTCTTTTTCTGCTCCTTGGAAAGGCGCGTGGGAACCTCCACAAACACTTTGAGGTAGAGGTTTCCCGTGCCCATGCGCGTCTTTAAGCCCTTTCCCCGCACCGTGAAGGTAGTTCCGCTCTGCGTGCCCTCGGGAATGGTGTATTCGAAGGTGTCGTCGATGTCGGGCACCTTCACCGTGCCGCCGAGCGCCGCAACCGAGAAGGGAATGGGGAGGTCGAGATACAAATCGTTCTTTTCCCGCTTGAAGAGCTTGTGCGGCTCCACGCGGAACACGACGATGAGGTCTCCCGCCGCCGCGCCGTTTTCTCCCGCCTGCCCGAACCCGCGCTTGCGGATGTAGGAATTGGTATCCACGCCCGCGGGAATGTTCAGCGAGACGGTCGTCTCCTTGCGCACATAGCCCTTCCCCTTGCAATCGGGACACTTGTCGGTGATGATCCTGCCTCTGCCGCCGCAGTCGGGGCAGACGCCGACGCGCACCGTCCTGCCGAAGATGGTCTCCTGCGAAAAGCGCACCTGACCGCTTCCCCCGCACTTTGTGCATTCCTTGTAGGCAGTACCGCCCCTCGCTCCCGTGCCTCTGCAGGAAGCGCAGGGCTCGCTGCGCATGTAGGTGAGGTCCTTGACGCACCCCTTGGCGGCGTCCATAAAGGAGAGCTTCATCTCGATCTGGATGTCGTCGCCCGTGTCATCGCGGTGGGGCGCGCTTCCGCCGAACCCTTGGAAGATGGACTCGAAGATGTCTCCGAAGCCGCCGAACCCACTAAATCCCGCGCCGTTCATGCCGCCCATGCCCCCCATGCCGGGGTGCTCGAGCTCATAATCGTATGCGGCGCGCTTCTGCTTGTCGGAGAGGGTCTCGTTCGCCTCGTTGATCTCTTTGAACTTCTCCGCCGCGGCTTGATCGCCCGGGTGGAGGTCGGGGTGATACTGCTTGGCGAGCTTTCTGTACGCCGATTTGATCTCGTCCTCGCTCGCATTTTTGGCAACGCCGAGGATCTCGTAATAATTTTTCTTCTCTGCCATAAAACAAAAAATTGCCTCGCCCGCCCGCGCTCAACGCGC
The DNA here is from genome assembly GCA_947625695.1 of uncultured Clostridia bacterium. Taxonomy (GTDB): domain Bacteria; phylum Bacillota; class Clostridia; order Christensenellales; family Borkfalkiaceae; genus Gallimonas. The sequence goes on from CANQPO010000078.1 coordinate 4,907, forward strand.
GGGCGGGCGGAGTGTCTCCGAAAAAGATAATGAGTTGCGTTCTGCGGTTACTGGTGGAATTCCTCGTCGCCGTTATTTGCTCCGCCGTTGGGGTTTGCTCCCTGCGCGCCGCCCGCCTGCTGATACAGCTTTGCAAACACGGGCTGGACTTTATTGGAAAGTTCCTCAAACGCCGCCTTGTACTTCTCCTCGTCGTCCGATTCGAGCGCCTTTTTCGCCTCCTCGACCGCCGAGGTCAAGGTCGCCTTGTCGTCCTCGGTGAGCTTGTCGCCGCTCTCCTTCATCGTCTGTTCCACCGAGAAGATGAGCCCGTCGAGCTTGTTGTGCTCCTCCACCTTCTGCTTGCGCTTCTTGTCCTCTTCGGCGAAGCGTTCCGCCTCCTTCACCGCCCTGTCGATCTCCTCCTCGGAGAGGTTGGTGGAAGAGGTGATGGTGATGTCCGTGCTCTTGCCCGTGCCGAGGTCCTTCGCCTCGACATGCACGATGCCGTTTGCGTCCACGTCGAAGGTGACTTCGATCTGCGGAATGCCGCGGGGCGCGGGCGCGATGCCCGTTAAGGTGAACTTGCCCATCGTCTTGTTGTCGCGGCAGAATTCGCGCTCGCCCTGAAGCACGTGGATCTCCACCGTCGTCTGGTTGTCCGCCGCCGTGGAGAACACCTGACTCTTGTGGGTGGGAATGGTGGTATTTCTGTCGATGAGGCGGGTGAACACGCCGCCGAGAGTCTCGATGCCGAGGGAGAGGGGCATGACGTCGAGAAGGAGCACGTCCTTCACTTCGCCCGAGAGCACGCCGCCCTGAATGGCCGCGCCGACCGCCACGCATTCGTCGGGGTTGATCCCCTTGAAGGGCTCCTTGCCCGTGATCTGCTTGACCTTTTCGACGACTGCGGGCACACGGGTGGAGCCGCCCACGAGAATGACCTTGGAGATGTCGTTATAGGAAAGACCCGCGTCCTTCATGGCAAGGCGCATGGGCTCGGCCGTCTTTTCCACGAGGTCGGAGATGAGCGCTTCGAACTTCTGACGGGTGATGTCGAGTTCGAGGTGTGCGGGCCCCGCGTCCGTCATGGAGATGAAGGGAAGGGAGACGGAGGTAGAAGTCATGCCCGAAAGCTCGATCTTCGCCTTTTCCGCCGCTTCCTTGAGGCGCTGCATCGCCATCTTGTCCTTGGAGAGGTCTACGCCGTGGCTCTTCTTGAATTCCTCCACCATGTAGTCCATGAGACGCTTATCGAAGTCATCGCCGCCGAGCATGTTGTTGCCGTTCGTCGCGAGCACTTCGAACACGCCGTCCGAGATCTCGAGAATGGAGACGTCGAAGGTGCCGCCGCCGAGGTCGTAGATCATGACCTTGCTGCTCTCCTTGTCCTTGTCGAGCCCGTAGGAAAGGGCCGCCGCCGTGGGCTCGTTGATGATACGAAGCACGTTGAGCCCCGCGATCTTGCCCGCGTCCTTGGTCGCCTGACGCTGTGCGTCGGTGAAGTAGGCGGGGCAGGT
>CANQPO010000079.1 GCA_947625695.1 uncultured Clostridia bacterium
TGGTGTCCGCGCCCTCGGGTTCGAGAAAGAGCTGGTGGCGCTCCTTGTCGCGGAAGCGCACGACCTTCGTCTCGATGGAGGGACAGTAGCGGGGGCCCGTGGAGGAGATCTGCCCGTTGTAGAGGGGGGCGCGGTCGAGGTTGTTCAAAATGAGCGCATGTGTGCGCTCGTTGGTATAGGCGAGATAGCAGGGCGTCTGCGCCTTGGGTGCATGTTCGTGCAGGAAAGAGAAAGGGTAGACGTCCTCGCCGTCCTGCCGCTCCATTTGCGAAAAATCGACCGTTCTGCCGTCGAGACGGGCGGGGGTGCCCGTCTTGAAGCGGCGCACCTTGTAGCCGAGTTTTATGAGCGATTTTGTGAGACGTGTTGCGTTTTGGAAGCCGTTGGGGCCGCTCTTTGTGACGAGTTTGCCCGTGATCGTGTCCGAATTGAGATAGACGCCCGTTGCTACAATGACGGCGCGGCACTTGAAAACGCCGCCGTAAGTCGTCTTGACGGCGGCGACGCGGGGGAGGGGAGCACCCTCTTCGGTGAGAATTTCGGCGGCTTCGGCCTGTACGATGCGCAGATTTTTTGTGTGCTCGAGCACTTGCTTCATGCGGCGGTGGTACTTGTTCTTATCCACCTGCGCGCGAAGGGACTGCACTGCCGCCCCCTTGCCTGCGTTGAGCATGCGCACTTGCAGAGCGCACTCGTCCGCGGTGACCCCCATCTGCCCGCCGAGCGCGTCGATCTCGCGTACCAAATGCCCCTTCGCCGTACCGCCGACGGAGGGGTTGCAGGGCATAAAGCCGATACTATCCAGATTGAGGGTCATGAGCACTGTCGTTAGCCCCGTGCGGGCGAGCGCAAGAGCGGCCTCCGCTCCCGCGTGCCCCGCGCCGATAACGACGGCGTCGCAGACCGATTCGCAGAATTCTTTCATTGGGTTTGATTTGGGTTGGGGGGGAGGGATGCCCACCCCCTTGGTCCCCCTCCGGTGGAGGGGGTTCTGTTGGGTCGTCTTAATATGTCATTTCGACCAAGCGAAGCGCATGGAGAAATCTCGCCTTATTGTAATGCGGTAGAGATTTCTCGACAAGCTCGAAATGACATTTTGGAATGGCGCCCACCCCCTTGGTCCCCCTCCGGTGGAGAGGGTTTTGTTGGGTCGTCTTAATATGTCATTTCGACCAAGCGAAGCGCGTGGAGAAATCTCACCTTATTGTAATGCTGTAGAGATTTCTCGACTACGCTCGAAATGACATTTTGAAATGGTGCCCACCACCTACCCCCCCTCCTGAGGAGGGGCAGGTCTGCCGTTTGCATTTCTTTACTGTTTCAAGACGGAGCTTTTGATGTCGGTGACGGCTTTGGAGATGGCGTCATTGACGCGCATGAGTTCGGCCACTTTGTCGCGCGCGTAGATGATGGTGGCGTGGTCTCTGCCGCCCATGATCTTCCCGACGGAGACGAGGGGGAGCGCCAGCATGTTGCACATGAGATAGACGCACACCTGCCGTGCCCGCACGAGCTCCTGCCGCTTGCTCTTGCCGATGAGGTCGGCCTTCGTCACCGAATAATAGCTGCAGGTTGCGCGGATGATCGTCTCTGGCGTGATCTCCTCTTGCTCCTCCGTGTTTCCGATACTCTCTTGAAGCGCGGTCGCCGCAAGGGTCAGGGAAATGGGCTCCTCGTGCAGCTTGCTTGCAAAGATCACCGTGTTGAGCCGCCCTTCGAGCGTGCGCACGTTGTTGTCCGAATTCTTGGCAAGGAAAGCGAGCACGTCGTCGGGTACGATGTATTTCTTTTCGAGCGCCTTGCGCTTCAAAATAGCGATCTTCGTCTCCAAATCGGGCGGTTGGATGTCCGCGATGAGGCCTCCCTCAAAGCGGGTGCGGAGCCGCTCTTCGAGGGTCGTAAGTTCCTTTGCGGGGCAGTCGGAGGAGATGACGATCTGTTTGTGCTGGGAGAAGAGTTCGTTGAAGGTGTGGAAGAACGCCTCCTGCACGCCGTACTTTCCCGCCCAGAATTGAATGTCGTCGATGATGAGCACGTCCACGTTGCGGTAGCGGTTGCGGAAACGGAATTCGTTGTCCGTGCCCGCCGACTTCTTGGCGTACATGCTGTCCACATACTCGTTCAAAAACTTTTCGCTCGTGGTGTAGATGACTTTGAGCGAGGGTTTTTTCTTGGCGATGTGGTTGGCGATCGCCTGCATGAGGTGGGTCTTTCCGAGCCCCGTGCCGCCGTAGATGTAGAGGGGATTGAAGTTCTCCCCGGGGGCCTCCGCCACCGACTTTGCCGCCGCATAGACGAATTTATTGGAGGGGCCCACCACGAAGGAGTCGAAGGTGTACCTCTTGTCGAGGGCGACCGTCGTCTCCTCGAGAGCGTCGGGCATTTCGTCGAGGGTATAGGTGTCGCTCCCGTCCACCACGATGACGACGCCGACAATGCCGACGTCGGCGGACTGCGCCGCCTCGCGCAAATGCTCGAGATGGTGCTTGGTGACGGTGAGCGCCACCACCTCCTCGGGCGCTTTGAGCACGATCTTTTTGTTTACGACGTCTACGGGGACGAGGTCCTCGATGAACGAACTGAAGGAGACGGGGTTGATGAGTTTTTCCGCACGTTCCTTGATTTTGTCCCACAGAAATTCGAGTTGGGTATTTTCAGCCATTTTTCCCTCTCAAACGCTTTGTTTTTTCCGCAAAATTTGATATAATGGGCTTGTCCCATTCCGGACTTGCGGGGGCGCTACGCTTACTAAGATTATAATATAAAATCGCGCAAAAAGAAAGTATTTTTCGGGTAAATTCGGTGATTATCAGGAAGTTGGATTTACAAAATTTCAGAAATTACGAAAAAGAGACCTTTGAATTTACCGAGGGGATCAATGTGCTCGTGGGGAAAAACGCGCAGGGCAAGACAAATTGCGCCGAGGCGGTGTTCTATCTCTGCACGGGCGCCTCGTTGCGCATCCGACACGACAAGCAGCTCATCCGCCGCGGGAGCGACCACGCCACCCTCCTCGCCGAAACGGAGTGTCGCTACGGGAAGATCACCCTCGGCGCGGACATCTACGAAAACAAGCGGGAACTGCGGCTCAACGGCGTAAAGGTGGCGCGTGCCGTCGATTTCCTCGGCAACATGAAGAGCGTCTTTTTCTCCCCCGGGGAGCTGAGGATCGTGCAGGACGGCCCCGACGAGCGCAGACGCTTCCTCAATCTGTCCATCTCGCAGACGTCGGCAAGCTACGCTTCCGCTCTTCTGCGCTACAATAAAATTCTCGACCAGAGAAATAATCTTCTCAAGGAGCGGGACGTCTCCCTCATCTTCGAGACCCTCCCCGTGTGGGACGAACAACTCGCCCGCTATGCCGCCGTCATCATCCGGCGGAGGAAGGAGTATCTCGAAAAACTCTCCCCGCTTGCCGCGGACGCGCACGCATTTTTAACGGACGGCGGGGAGACGCTCGCCCTCGGCTTCGACGGGAATTACCCCGACGACGAGGGGGAAATTGCCCAAAAACTGCAAAAGGAGCTCGAAAACGCCTACGAGCGGGATGTGCGGCTCGGCTTTACCACGGTGGGGCCCCACCGCGATGACATCCGCATTCTCGTGGACGGGAGCGACGCGCGGGGGTTCGCCTCGCAGGGGCAGACGCGCACGGCGGCGCTCTCGATGAAACTTGCCGAGCTCGAAATTTTCCGCGAGGTCTCGGGAGAGGCCCCTGTCCTCATTCTCGACGACGTGATGAGCGAGCTCGACCTTCAAAGGCGCAAAAAGCTCTTAAAACGCACGGAGGGGGTGCAATGCATCCTCACCTGTACCCATGCGGAGAGGGTGCTCTACGGAAAAGATTGCAATAAAATCAGAATCAGCGGAGGAAAGATCGTATGATGAGAGCTGATCTGCATCTTCACACCCTCTGCTCGGACGGAGCGTACCCGCCCGCAGAGGTCGCACGCAGGTGCAAGGAGGCGGGGGTCGCCCTCTTTGCCCTCACTGATCACGACAACATGAGCGGGCTTCATGAGGGAGCGGAGGCGGCAAGGTCGCTCGGGCTTCATTTCGTCCGCGGGATCGAGGTGTCTGCCTATCTCGGGGCGACAAAGGTGCACGTTCTCGGCTACGGCTGTCAGGAGGGGGAAGCGTATTCCCGCTTTTTGAAAGCGCGCGAAGAGGGGGCGCGCGCCCGCGCGCAGGACGCCGTAGAAAAGGCGAACGCCGTGCTCTCCCTCGACGTTACCATGGAGGAGGTGGAGTTGTTCCACCCCCGCAAGGATTCCCCCCTCCACGGCATGCACGTTGTGGCGGCGTTTGCAAACCGCCTCGGCGGCGACAAGGGGAGGCTCTATCGCGAGCTCTTCGCCCCCGGCGCGCCCGCGTTTTCGGATCTCGGGCGGCCGTTGCCCGAGGAGGCCGTGCGCGCCATTCACGATATGGGCGGCGTTGCCGTCCTCGCTCATCCCGCGCAGATCCTCGTGCTTCCAAAGGAAGTTTCGGAGCGTTTCCGCTTACTCTCCCACGAGGAGAGGCGGGAGGTCAAGCGCGCCTATGTGGGGGAGCGCAACGCGCTCATGGAAAGACTTGCAGATAGCGGGCTCGACGGCATAGAATGTTATCACTCGACGCATACTTTGAGTGAAACGGAGGAGTTTCTCGCGTTCGCAGAGGCGCACGGGCTGTTTGTGACGGGCGGGTCGGACTTTCATTCGGACGACGGTTCGAGAAGGGTGGGCCAACCCGTGTTTGACGGGTCCCGCGTCGGGGAATTGCTCCTTTCGCTGAAGGGAAGCGTATGATGATAAAAACGACGGCGCTCCTCCTCGCGGGGAGCTTTTTTTTCGCCTTCGGAAGAGTGAACAAGGACGTGACGATCGGTGGCGTAAATGTGGGTGGAATGACATATGCGGAGGCGGAAAATGCAATACGTATGCAGTTTTTTAGCGATCTGCCGCCCGTCATCGTGCATACGCCGACGGGGGACGTATGCTTCAAAGAGGAATTTACCGTAAAGGACGACGCCTCGCGGCTCGTGAGAAGGGCGAAGAGGGGACAGACGCTCGCCCTCTCCTACCGCCGCGAATGGGCGGACGCGGAAAAGGTCTTATACGAACTGTGCGCGCGCAACGCGCGGGAGGCGAAAAACGCCGAATTGTCCTTCTCCAAGGAGGGTTTTCGCTATATGTGTGAGGTTTTGGGGGTCGCGTGCGACTATGAGGGACTGCTCTCCGACTTTGCGGGCGCCCTTCAGAGCGGGGGAGAGGTGACCCTCAAAACGCGGGAATTTTCCCCCGCCGTCACAGAAGAAATGCTCAAAGAGCGCACGCAGGAGCTCTCTTCCTTCCGCACCTACTTTGACGCAAGCAATTCCCCCCGCAAACACAACATCGCCCTCGCCGCCGCCCGCATTGCGGGGAGCGTTTTGGGACCCAATGAGGTGTTTTCTTTCAATACGGTGGTGGGAAAGCGCACCGAGGCGAACGGGTTCCGCACGGCGGCGGTCATCTTGGACGGGGAATTCGTGCCCGGGGTGGGCGGGGGCGTGTGCCAAGCGAGCACCACCCTGTACGGCGCGGCGCTTCGGGCGGGTATGCAGACGGTGGAGAGCCGCGCGCACTCTCTCTCCGTAGGGTACGTTCCGCCCTCCGAGGACGCGATGGTCTCCGAGACGAGCGACCTCAAATTCCGCAACCCCTATCCCTATCCCGTGTACATTCTCGCCGAAATGGGGCAGGGGAGCGTCGCCTTCCGCTTTTTCGGCAAGCCGGACGGGAAACGGTATGAAGTGGAGAGCAGGGTGCTCGAGCGCATTCCCCCCGAGCCGCCGGAGGAAGAGGAGGGGGAGGAGGACTGCATTTTGCGCGCCGCCAAGGAGGGGATCAAGAGCGAGAGCTATCTTGCGGTGTATGCAAAGGACGGAGCGCTCCTCTCGCGCACGCGTATCCGCAAGGACAGTTATGCCTCCGTGCGCGGCAAAGTGCAAGTAAAGCGGGAGGAGGAAGGGCTGTCCCCACTCCCTTGATCGCCTTTCAATGGGGGGGGGT
>CANQPO010000080.1 GCA_947625695.1 uncultured Clostridia bacterium
CGAAGAGCTGGCGCGGAATGGCGTCCTTCAAGTTCTCGCACAGCATCCTGCCGCGGGCGTAGGCACGCTCCTCGTGCACGATGGTGGAGAGCGCGTCGCACGCATCGCCGTTGAGTAAAATATCCAATTTTACGAGCTTGCTCCGCTCGTAGCCCGCGATCTCGTAGTCGAAACTCGCATAGCCCTTGGTGCGGCTTTTCAGTTCGTCGAAGAAGTCGTAGACGATCTCATTGAGGGGCAGGCGGTATTCGAGTTTGACGCGGCGGGTATCGAGGTAGGTCATATCCTTGAAGACGCCGCGCTTATCCTGACACAGATCCATGACGGAGCCCAAATAGTCGGGCGGGGAGTAGATCTCCGCCTTGACGATGGGCTCCTCCATATATTCGATTTCCGCGGCAGACGGCAGGTGTGAGGGGTTATCCACGGACATGGTATCCCCGTTTGTCTTATGGACGAGATAGGAAACGCTCGGCGCAGTCGTAATGATATCGAGGTTGAACTCCCGTTCGATGCGCTCCTGAATAATCTCCATATGCAGAAGCCCCAAAAAGCCGCAGCGGAAGCCAAAGCCGAGCGCGACCGAGTTATCGGGCTCGAAAATTAAAGACGCGTCGTTGAGTTTGAGTTTTAAGATCGCCTCTTTGAGGTCGAGAAACTTGCTCCCGTCCAAGGGGTAGATGCCGCAAAAGACGACGGGCTGCACCTTTTTGTACCCGGGAAGGGGGGGCGTATCGGGTTTTTCGGCGGAGATGACCGTGTCCCCCACCGCGACGTCCTCAATGCTCTTGATGCTCGCCGCGATGTAGCCGACCTCCCCCGCCTGCAAAACTTCCTTTGGCTGCAGGAAGGGCGCAAACGCCCCCACCTCGGTGACTTCGTACATCTTTTCGGAGAGGCAGGCCTTGATCTTGTCCCCCACCTTCACGCTGCCGTCCTTGAGGCGAACGAACAGAATGACCCCCTTGTAGTTGTCGTAATAGCTGTCGAAGATGAGCGCTTTCAAGGGGGCTTCGGTGTCGCCGTCGGGGGGCGGGATCTGCTTGACGACCGCCTCCAAGATGTCGCGGATGTTCGTCCCCTCCTTGGCAGAGACGCAGGGACAGCCCGTGCAGTCGAGCCCGATGACGTCCTCGATCTCCTCCTTCGCCTCGTCGATGCGGGCGGACTGCAGGTCGATCTTATTGATGACGGGGACGATCTCGAGGTCGTTTTCGAGGGCGAGGTAGACGTTTGCGAGCGTCTGCGCCTCCACTCCCTGCGTCGCGTCCACCACGAGGAGCGCCCCCTCGCATGCCGCAAGGGAACGGGAGACCTCATAGGTAAAGTCCACGTGGCCGGGGGTGTCGATGAGGTTGAACTCGTACTCCTGCCCGTCGAGGGCGGTGTAGTACATGCGGACGGGCGCGAGCTTGATGGTGATGCCGCGCTCCCGTTCGATGTCCATGCTGTCGAGGAGCTGTTCCTCCATGTCGCGCTTACTTACCTGCCCCGTGAGCTCCATGATGCGGTCGGCGATGGTGCTCTTGCCGTGGTCGATGTGGGCGATGATGCAAAAATTGCGGATGTTGCGGTTGGGTTTTGCCATGATTTTTTTCCTTTCGGAAAATATTATAGCGGAAACGGCAAAAATTTGCAAGTGAAAGTTGCGTGGGCGCGGACGATCTGCCGCTTTTTGTTGACTTTTTGCAAAAATCGTAGGATAATAGAGCAGAACGCTTCGCCTTATGATACGGCGCGCGGCAAAATTCACCTCGGACACGGGAAAATCTCATGGTCAAAAATCTATTCCGGAATCTGCGCGAAAATTTCGTCTATCTCTTCATCCCGATGGGGATCCTCTATCTCTTTCTGCTCGCCGCCCTCTTCTTCTTTTTCCTCGCCTTTGCAAAGAGCGCGGGGGTGATGCTGAGCGATCTTGCCACTCTTATCCATCTTTCCACCGAGCAGTCGTCCGCCTCCGTCAACGAATTCCTCTCCTACTCCTTCGGACAGCTGAATTGGGACGGGAGCCTCCTCGAAATTCTGCGGCAGGTGCTTGACCCCGAATGGCTGGAAAGCACCCTCGTCGGCTTCTTTGAAACGCTGAACGCCTCCACGGAGGGCTTCGAAGAGGAGTTCAGGGCGATCGTCAATACCTTTGCGGGGGAAGTGAAGGCGGGGCTCTCCCTCTTTGCCGTTCTCTTTGCGCTCGGCGTGCTCGCCGCAAGCTATGCGACCCGCTTTGCCGTGCGCAGACGCTCCGCAAAACGTTCCCTGCATAAATTTCTCCTCGCGCACACGGTGGTTCCCTTTGTGCAGTGGGCGCTCATGCTCCTCTCCGTCTCCCTCCTCTTTTTCATCTCCTACTATACCCTCCTCGTCACGGCGGCGGCGATCGTCATTTCGAGCGCCGTCTCCCTGCTCTGCTCGTGGGTGATCTACGGCGGCGGGAAGCTCAAACTGCAACAGGTGATCACCTTCCGCAACATTCTCTCCCACCTCGCCGCGATGGGCATTCTGATCCTGCTCAACGTGGCCGTCTTTGCGGGGCTCTATGCCCTTCAGCCGCTGTTCGCCTTTTTGCTCGCACTTCCCATCGTGCTCTACTCCCTCGCCGTCGCCGACGTGAACACCGACGCCTACGTCCTCTCCCTTCTGCCCGCGCAGGAGAAGGTTTCCTTCTTAAAGACCCTCCCCGTGGCGCACAGGGGACTGCACGACGAGAAACGGCCCGAAAACTCCCCTGCGGCATTCAAAGCGGCGATGGAGGCGGGGTACGCCATCGAGACGGACGTGCACTTTACAAAGGACGGCAAGATCGCCGTCTTTCACGACGACAATTTGGAGCGCATGACGGGGGACAAGCGGGAGATAAAGGACTGCACCCTTTCAGAGCTCAAGGAGCTTCGCCTCTGCGGGACGGAGGAGCGCATCCCCTCCTTTGAGGAATTTTTGGAGCTGGTAGGGGGAAAAGTTCCCCTTCTCATCGAGATCAAGGAGATGAAGGGGGTGAAGGGCAAGGAGATCGCTTCCGCCATGCTCGCCGTGATGAAGAAGATGAACTATCGGGGCGAATATGCGGTGCAGTCGTTCGACCCGTTCTATGTAAAGGCGTATAAAAAACTCGCGCCCGAGGTGCCGTGCGGCATTCTCGCGCACGCTCAGATGAGCAAAAAGGGCGACCCGCTCTCGTGGAAGTTCAAAGCGTATTTGCTCTCCCATATGCTGCTCAACGGACTTGTGGAGCCCGACTTCATCAGCTACGGGTTCTGGCAGCTGCCGCAGAGGTGCGTGACGAAGTTCGGGGGGACAAAACTTGCGTGGACGGTGCGCTCCCCCGAGGACGAACACAAGGCCCGCAAGTATGTGGATAACATCATCTTCGAGAACTTTTTCGCGAAGAAGTGAGTGGGGTGAATTAGCTGTCCCTCGCGAAGCGGGGTGGAGCATTGCTTTCTGCCAACGATTAATAATCGTTGGCGCAAATGCGACAGAAGTGAGCGCATTATCCGCGCGAACGGTGACCGAATGCGGGGCTCTACCCGCATGAGACAGTGGCGAACGCAGTGAGCTGAAAGGGGGGCGGTCACCATGCAAGAAAAGTAAGGTGCCCCCTTCCCTACCCTCCCCCCAACGAGTTGGGGGGAGGCAAGAAAACCCACTCCCACGGAGGGGTAAGAAAGCGGAACCCCCTTCTTGGGCGAAACCGCCAACGGAACCCCCTCCCACGGAGGGGGACTAAGGGGGTGGGCAATTCCTAAATGTCACCCTGAGCGGAGCGAAGCGGAGTCGAATGGGTCTCTACCGCATTATAACAAGGCGAGATTTCTCCACGCGCTACGCTTGGTCGAAATGACATAATCAAAACAGCGGGACGAAATGACAAAACCCTTGGCGCCCCTCGTAGGGGAGCTGTCACGAAGTGACTGAGGGGTTTTCCGAAAACCCTTTCGGCACTGCGTGCCACTTTCCCTTTCAGAGACAGCAAGGGGATAAGCGGAAAACCATTCCCAATCACCTCCCCCGCTCTTTCCTTTTCTGCCCAAATGCGGGCATTTTTTTCTGCGATTTTTTCTTATATTTTGTAGAAAGACTCTTGAAAAATATTTCAAGCTGTGATATAATACATCCGATAACGCGCGCCGCGTCCGTTTTTGCATGCAAAGCGGGTCGGACGGGCGCTCAAGGAAGATTATTAGGAGGTTAAAGAATGGAACATTGTGCAGCGTGCGGGACGCCCGAACAAGCGGCAGCTTTGAAGGCAGTCATCGAAGAATCGCGCTCAACGCCGGGGTGCCTTATGCACATCCTTCAAGAGGCGCAGGGAATTTACGGTTTCCTGCCCATCGGAGTGCAAAAGACCATCGCGGAAGGCTTGGGGATCTCCCTCTCGGAGGTGTACGGCGTCGTCACCTTCTACTCGCAGTTCTCCTTGAAACCCAAGGGAAAACACCGCATCAGCATGTGCCTCGGCACCGCTTGCTACGTGAAGGGAGCGGACAAGGTGCTTGAGGCCATCGAAAAGGAGATCGGCATTAAGTGCGGCGAATGCACGGAGGACGGGCTGTTCTCCATCGACAGCTGCCGTTGCGTGGGCGCGTGCGGGCTTGCCCCCGTCATGATGGTGGGCGAAGAGGTGTACGGCCGCCTCACTCCCGACAGCGTAAAGACCATCCTCGAAGGATACAAGAAGGAGGAAGCGTAAATGACAGTACAGGAATTAGACGTTATCCGTCAGAAAAAGCATGAGCTCATCGAGGTCCGCCGCACCGAAAAGGACCAGAGCGAACATGTCCGCAAGATCATCAAGGAGCAGGGAGACAAGCTCGCCGAGATAACGGGTTACCGCAAACAGGTGCTTGTGTGCGGCGGTACGGGCTGTACCTCCTCCCACTCCGCGAAGGTCATTGCCCAGCTCGAAGAGTCCTTCAAAGAGCTCGGCATCGACGACGTTCTCATCGTAAAGACGGGCTGCTTCGGCCTCTGCGCACTCGGCCCCATCATGATCGTCTATCCCGAGGGCGCGTTCTATTCGCAGATGACCCCCGAACACGCCAAGACGGTTGCCGAAAAGCACCTTGTCAAGGGTGGCGAGATCGTAAAGGAACTTCTCTATAAGGGCACCGTGCATGAGGACGGCTCCATCATCCCCTTCGCGGAGACCCCCTTCTACAAAAAGCAAATGCGTATAGCTCTGCGCAACTGCGGCGTGATCGCAGCAGAGGACATTGAAGAGGCGATCGCGGCGGGCGACTATCAAGCCATCGAAAAGGTGCTCACCACGATGACCCCCGACGACGTCATCAAAGAAGTGCTCGACTCGGGCCTCCGCGGCAGAGGCGGCGCGGGCTTCCCCACCGGCAGAAAGTGGATGTTCGCCAAGGCTTCGCAGGGCGACGTCAAGTATGTCTGCTGCAACGCCGACGAGGGCGACCCGGGCGCGTTCATGGACCGCTCCGTTCTCGAGGGCGACCCCCACTGCGTGTTAGAAGCAATGACCATCGCGGGCTATGCGATCGGCGCGCATCAGGGCTACATCTACGTGCGTGCGGAGTACCCCATCGCCGTGGAACGCTTGAAAATCGCCATCAAACAGGCGCATGAATACGGGCTGCTCGGCAAGAACATTTTGGGACTTGGGTTCGACTTCGACATCGAAATCCGTCTCGGCGCGGGCGCGTTCGTCTGCGGCGAGGAGACCGCTCTTATGACCTCCATCGAAGGCCATCGCGGCGAGCCCCGTCCCCGTCCTCCCTTCCCTGCAGTCAAGGGCCTCTTCGAAAAACCCACCATTCTGAACAACGTGGAGACATGGGCGAACATCAACCCCATCATCATGAAGGGCGCGAAGTGGTACTCCTCCATCGGCACCGAAAAGAGCAAGGGCACCAAGGTGTTCGCGCTCGGCGGCAAGATCACCAACGTCGGCCTCGTGGAAGTTCCCATGGGCAC
>CANQPO010000081.1 GCA_947625695.1 uncultured Clostridia bacterium
CTCTTTGAGGCCGATGAGCGGGTCGCGCTTGGTGCAGATGGCGGCCTCGGTGAGCACCCTCGACGTCTCCTGGAAGGAGGCTGCGGAGAGGAAGCTGTCGGTGGCGAGCGCCGCCTTGGTGATGCCGAGCAGCACCCGCTTCGCCGTTGCGGGGATGCCGCCCTCGGCGATCGCCTTCTCGTTCTTCTCCTCGAAGTTGAACATATCCACGAGCTGCCCGGGGAGCATATCCGTGGTGCCCGCGTTCTCGATGCGCACCTTTCTGAGCATCTGGCGGACGATGATCTCGACGTGCTTGTCGTTGATATCCACGCCCTGCGAGCGGTACACCGACTGCACCTGTTCGAGGATATAGTCCTGCACGCCCTTGACGCCCTTGACGCGGATGATGTCCTGCGGGTTGACGGAGCCTGCGTTGAGCATGGCGCCGGGTTCCACCTTGTCGCCCGTCTGCACCTTGAGCTCGGCATTGAAGGGAAGGGGATATTCCTTGAGCTTGACGTTGGTCCCCTCCTCCGAAATGATGATACGGTTGAGGTTTTCGCTGTTATCGACGGTGACGATACCCGCGACTTCGCAGATGGTGGCAACGCCCTTGGGTTTTCTCGCCTCAAAGAGTTCCTCGACGCGGGGAAGGCCCTGAGTGATGTCGCCCGTCGCCGCAATACCGCCCGTGTGGAAGGTTCTCATCGTGAGCTGAGTACCGGGCTCGCCGATGGACTGCGCCGCGATGACGCCGACCGCCTCGCCCACCTTGATGGGAAGGGTGGTCGCCATGTTCTTGCCGTAGCACTTTGCGCACACACCGAAGCGGGTGTTGCAGGTGAAGATGGAGCGGATACTCACGCCGTTTTCGGCATAGGTCGGAATGGCGGCGATCTTCTTTGCCATGTCCTCGGTGATCATCTTATTGCAAGGGACGAGCACGTTGCCCTCTGCGTCCACGATGTCCTCGGCGGCAAATCTGCCCGTGAGCCGATCCTCGAGGCTCTCGATCATCTCGCCGTTGGGACCGACGATCGCGCGGATGACGGTGCCACGGGGCTTCTTGCCCGCACAGCAGTCCTCTTCGCGCACGATGACGTCCTGCGAGACGTCCACGAGACGGCGGGTAAGGTAGCCCGAGTCCGCCGTTTTGAGGGCGGTGTCGGCAAGGCCCTTTCTGCCGCCGTGGGAGGAGATGAAGTATTCGAGCACCGAAAGTCCGTTGCGGAAGCAGGACTTGACGGGGACCTCGATCTTTCTGCCCTGCGGGTTGACCATGAGGCCGCGCATGCCCGAGAGCTGCTTGATCTGGTCGATGGAACCGCGGGCGCCCGAGTCCGCCATCATCCAAATGGGGTTGAACTTGTCGTGCGCGCCCTGATCTTTGAGAAGGCTTGCAACTTTGTCGGTCGCGTCGTCCCAAACGTCGATGACGGCGTGGTAACGTTCGTCCTCTTTCAGAAGGCCGCGCGCATACTTTTTGGAGATCTTCGCAACGTCGTCCTCTGCCTTTGCCACGATCTCCGCCTTTTCCTCGGGGATCTTCATGTCAAAGACGGAAGTCGTGAGCGCCGCGATGGTGGAGTACTTATAGCCGCGCTCCTTGATGGCGTCAAGAACAGCGGACGCCTTGGGCGCGTAGCCCGTCTTGAAGCACGCCTCGACGATCTTGGAAAGATGCTTCTTGCCGATGGCGCGGGCGCCTCCGATGAACTCGGTGGAGAGCTCGAGTTTGAGATAGTCCTCGGGCGTCTCGCGCTTGACGAAATTGAGGTCTTGCGGCATGTTGTCGTTGTAGATGATGCGCCCGACGGTAGTCTTGAGCACGCCCGTCACATACATCTCGCCCGTCTTTTCGTCCTTCCATGCGGCGACGTGCCCGCGCAAACCGTTGTTGGGCACGACCTCGTCCCGCGCGAAGGTCTTTTCGTAGGGGAGCGGAAGATCGTCGAACTTGCCTGCGGGGAGTTTGACGGTGCGGCGGACGTAAATTTCGTCCTGACAGTGGATGTCTTTGAGCTGGTAGCTCATGAGCGCCTCGTCGAAGGAAGCGTATACGGGCGGCACATAGGTCTCGCCGCTTTCATCGGGCCGACCCTGATCGTCGTACTTCTTGCCCTCTTCGCGGCGCAGAATGGTGAGATAGTATGCGCCGATAATCATGTCCTGCGTGGGGCTCATGACCGACTTGCCGTCCGCGAGCTTCAAGATGTTGTTCGCAGAGAGCATCAAAAACCGAGCTTCGGCCTGCGCCTCGATGGAAAGAGGGAGGTGCACTGCCATCTGGTCGCCGTCGAAGTCGGCGTTGAAGGGACCGCAGACGAGGGGAGAAATTTTGATGGCTCTCCCTTCGATGAGGACGGGCTCGAACGCCTGAATGGACAGACGGTGCAGGGTGGGCGCACGGTTCAAAAGGACGGGGTGATCTTTGATGACCTCCTCGAGGACGTCCCAAACGAAGTCCTTGCCCTTTTCCACGGTGCGCTTTGCGCTCTTGATGTTGTGGCACTTGCCCGTCTCCACGAGCCGCTTCATCACAAAGGGCTTGTCGGGGCCGACGACGATGACCGAACGGCCCGAATAGTCGACACGCTTGCCGAGAAGGTTCTGACGGAAGCGTCCCTGCTTGCCGCGGAGGAGCCCAGAGAGGGACTTGAGTTCGCGGTTGGAGGGGCCGTTGATGGGCTTTCCGCGCCGACCGTTGTCGATGAGGGCGTCCACCGCCTCCTGCAGCATCCGCTTCTCGTTTTTGACGATCATCTCGGGCGCGCCGAGCTCGATCATGCGCTTTAAGCGGTTGTTGCGGTTGATGACCCTTCTGTAGAGGTCGTTGAGGTCGGACGAGGCAAATCTGCCGCCGTCGAGCTGGACCATGGGGCGAAGATCGGGCGGAATGACGGGAAGGACGGTGAGCACCATCCACTCGGGACGGTTGCCGCTCTTTCGGAAGGCCTCGATGATCTCGATGCGCTTGATCGCCTTCACCCGCTTGGGACCGGAGGCGTTGCTCTCGATGATCTTCTTTGCCTCCACGCTCTCCTTTTCAAGGTCCACCGCCATCAGAAGTTCGCGGATGGACTCTGCGCCCATGCCCACTTTGAGCCCCGTGCTCTCGCCGAGCAGTTCCTCCGTCTCGCGGAGCTGTTTGTCGTTGATGACCTGCTTATAGGCAAAACTCACCGCCTCGGCGCTCTCAATATACTTTTTGATGTCGTCTGCGGAGGCAAAGTCTGCGGCATTCTTGATGAGTTTTGCGCGGCGGCAGATGAGAGAATAGTTCTTCTCCTCCCCCACCGTGCTCTCTTTGACAGAATACAGATCAACGATCGCGCCGCCATTCATGCGCTTGAGTACGCTCGGTACGCGGCTTACATCGCCGTTTAAGATGCGGCCCTCGTCGAAGAACCCGTCCTCTTCGCTGAGCTCCCCTTCGAGCACACTCTGAAGGGCGGCCTTTGCGTCCTCCTTTTGGGAGAATACTTTGAGAATTTTGGGTTCGGTGTAGCCAATCGCCGCGACCTGCGCGGCAACGCCGTCGATGAACACTTCCGCATCGCCAAGGACGTTGAACTCACCGTCATGCTTTAAGGCGTCCACCTTGTTCAGAAAACCTGCGTCGAGCACGACATATGCCGCAAAATAGATGACATGCTCAAGGGCCTTGGGGCTCATGTCGAGAAGGAGCCCGATCTTGGAAGGCACGCCGCGGAAGTACCAGATGTGGGAGACGGGCGCGGCGAGCTCGATGTGGCCCATGCGCTCTCTTCTCACCTTGGCGCGGGTGACTTCCACGCCGCACTTCTCGCAGATGAGACCCTTGTAACGGATGCGCTTATATTTGCCGCAGTGGCATTCCCAGTCCTTGGTGGGCCCGAAGATCTTTTCGCAGAAAAGACCGTCCCGCTCGGGTTTTTGAGTGCGGTAGTTGATGGTTTCGGGCTTGGTGACTTCCCCGTAAGACCATTCCCTGATTTTTTCGGGAGACGCTACGCTGATCTGAATACTGTTAAAATCGTTTAATTCGTACATATCTTACCTCCCATTAGTCCTCATCGTCGAAGAGATCGCCGTCGCTCTTGCCGTCGTCCTTGTCGTCCTCGCCGTCCTCTTCATCGAAGAGATCGCCGAAGGAGAAGTCCTCGCTCACGTCGCTCAGATCATCGTCGAGATCTTTGTCATTGAAGAGCTCGTTCGAAACAAAGTCGTCCTCGTCGTCCGATTCGTCGAACAGCGCGCCAATCTCCTCTTCGTCCTCGTCCTCGTCGTCGAGACCGAAGTCGAAGTCGGGTTCCTCCGTCTCGGGAATGGCTCTGTCCTGTTCGCGGGGCTGCTCGTCCTCGTCCTCGAACTCGCGGATGATGAGCTCCTCGTTGTTTTCGGTGAGCACTTTTACATCGAGCGCGAGCGACTGCAATTCCTTGAGGAGCACCTTGAACGCCTCGGGAATGCCGGGCTCGGAGATGTTGTTCCCCTTTACGATGCTCTCATACGTCTTGACACGGCCCACGATGTCGTCCGACTTGACGGTGAGGATCTCCTGCAAAATGTGCGCCGCGCCGTATGCCTCGAGCGCCCAGACTTCCATTTCGCCGAAACGCTGGCCGCCGAACTGCGCCTTGCCGCCGAGCGGCTGTTGGGTGACGAGGGAGTAAGGCCCGATGGAGCGGGCGTGGATTTTGTCGTCCACGAGGTGGATGAGCTTGATCATATACATGACGCCGATGGTGACGCGGTTCTCGAAGGGTTCGCCCGTTCTGCCGTCGAACACCTGGAACTTGCCGTCTACCTTGCCGTCGGGGTTGAAGAGGTTGTTCTCTTCGAAGAGTTTTTCGATGTCCTTCTCGGTCGCGCCGTCAAAGACGGGAGTCGCGATCTTCCAATCGAGCAGGCGGCACACATAGCCAAGGTGCACCTCGAGCACCTGCCCGATGTTCATACGGGAAGGCACGCCCAAGGGATTGAGCAGAATTTGAAGGGGGGTGCCGTCGGGCAGGAAGGGCATGTCGCTCTGCGGCAGCACGCGGGAAATGACGCCCTTGTTGCCGTGGCGGCCCGCCATCTTGTCGCCGACCTGTATCTTTCTCTTCTGCGCGATGTACACGCGCACGAGTTTGTTGACCCCGGGAGAGAGTTCGTCCTTGTTCTCGCGGGTGAAGATCTTTACATCCACGACGATGCCGCCCTCGCCGTGCGGGACGCGGAGGGAGGTATCGCGCACCTCTCTCGACTTCTCGCCGAAGATGGCGCGAAGGAGCCGCTCTTCGGGGGTGAGTTCCGCCTCCCCTTTCGGGGTGACTTTGCCGACGAGGATATCGCCGCTTCCCACCTCTGCGCCGATGCGCACGATGCCCTCTTCGTCGAGGTCTTTGAGTGCGTCGTCGCCGACATTGGGAATGTCTCTCGTAATTTCCTCTGCGCCGAGCTTGGTGTCGCGCGCTTCGGTCTCGTATTCCTCGATGTGGATGGAGGTGAACACGTCGTCCTGCACGAGCTTTTCGGAGATGAGGATGGCGTCCTCGTAGTT
>CANQPO010000082.1 GCA_947625695.1 uncultured Clostridia bacterium
GAAGAAAAGAGTTTAGCGGCATAGCTACGGTTATGCCGCCAAACCA
Source organism: uncultured Clostridia bacterium (assembly GCA_947625695.1). Taxonomy (GTDB): domain Bacteria; phylum Bacillota; class Clostridia; order Christensenellales; family Borkfalkiaceae; genus Gallimonas. The sequence continues at coordinate 47 of CANQPO010000082.1, forward strand.
AAGGGAAACAAAAATCCCTAACACTATTGATCGTGCGTTTTTGAATTGCAGCGCGTTGACTACGATCAATATTCCGGATGGCGTAACCTCGATCGGCAAAAGTGCATTCCAAAATTGTAGCGAGTTGACTTCGGTCATCATTCCGAACGGCGTGACTGAGATTGGAGGTAGTGCGTTCTATGGATGTAGTGGTCTAACTTCGATCAAAATTCCGGACAACGTAACCTCGATCGGCAAAAGTGCATTCCAAAATTGTAGTGGATTGACGTCGGTCATCATTCCCGACAGCGTGACCGAGATTGGGAAAGACGCGTTTTTTGACACGGCTCACTACAACAACAATAGCAACTGGACAGGTGATGTGCTCTACATTGGAAATCATTTGATCAAAGTAAAAAATACGATTTCGGGAAGTTATTCCATCCGCGGTGGCATAAAAACGATAGCGGATAGTGCGTTCGAGGGTTGTAGCGGGTTGACTTCAGTCACCATTTCCGACGCCGTGACCTCAATTGGCAGTGAGGCGTTCTATGGCTGTAGTGGGTTGACTTCGATCAAAATTCCGGACAGTGTGACGGAGATCGGGAATAATGCATTTTCTGGTTGCAGTGGGTTAACAACGGTTACGATTGGTAGAAGCGTGACTTCGATCGGATATAGGGCGTTTCGTGATTGTAGCAAGCTCCAAAAGGTGCACTTCGGAAACCCGAACGGGTGGAAAGTGTCGGAGAATATAGATATGACGGACGCAGAAACTATTTCAGGGCTTGATAACACTGCAACAGCTGCGGAATATTTCACGAGTAGTAGTTATTACCGCGATTATTATTGGAAACGGGAGGGGTGAGCCCGCGCCTTTCTTGCCTCCCCTTGAGGTGACGAAACCTTGCCCACCCCTTGAGGGGTGGGTGGCGAACGTAGTGAGACGGAAGGGGTGACGTAAAATCAAACACCCTCTCAGTCACCTGCGGTGACAGCTGTCTCATGCGGGTAGAGCCCCGCATTCGGTCACCGTTCGCGTGGATAATGCGCTCACTCCTGTCGCATTGCGCCAACAGTTATCAACTATTGGCAGAATGCAATGCTCCACCCTCAAGGGGCAGCCAAGTGGAAAACGTAACGCCATTTCAAATCACGTCATTCCGTCCCGCGCGCTGTTCTGTTTCTCTAAGCGCGGCACGAGGAGCGCCAGCGACGAAGTAGCGGAGGCGTAAGCCGGAGTCGAAACATCTCTACTGCATTATAATAAAATGAGATTTCTCCACTTCGCTCGCGTTGCTCGCTTCGGTCGAAATGACGTAATTCGGGATGAAGGTCACCACCCCCTTAGTCCCCCTCCAATGGAGGGGGTTTGCTTGATTTGTCTGCGTCATTCCGAGCCGTAAAGAAAATAACGAAGTCCGACACGGCAATTCCCCGAGGGAATCTTGTTACGTCCAAGTACGATTAAAACCAAACTCGAACGTACCAAGATGCCTTCACGGACTTTCTTTTGCAAACTGCGTAAACACATTTCGGCTACTTCGCACTGCGTGCTCGTGCCGCCCTTAGGCAACATAGAACGTGCGGGCGGGGCAGCATGACGCATTGAAGAAGCCTTTTCGCCACCCCACCCCCTTAGTCCCCCTCCAATGGAGGGGGTTCATATTGCCCGCCGACGCGCGGCAACGCGCGTCGGCGGGCAAAAAGAGGGAAATACCCAAATGACACAATTTCAGGGGGCCTGCGCATACCTTGTATTAGAGCCATTCAAGGCTTACGGAGGTCACAAATGTCATTTTTTTCCAATTTCTCATCGGACCATTGCCCCGGGACCATCACGGGCAATCCGTTGAACGGTCTTTGCGAAAAGGTGTGCATCCAAGCGGAAAAAATCTTCGACGCGGGGATCATCCAAACGAGGCTCGAAAACTATCCCATCACCCTCGTAAATCCTACCCCCGCTAACCCTACATATCCGCTCACGTTTATCTCGGCGCGCTCCCTCGCTTCCGAGGGAACGGTGACAAACCTTGTCGTGGACCAACAGACGGACGGTCAATGTGCCCGCGTGCAGTGTACGATCACGGTGCCCATCGAGGTCGTCTACCTCGACGCCACCGGCGCGGAGGGCAGAGCGACCAGTGAGATCGTCCTTCAGGAGGACGTGCTCATGTACGTGCCGCCCGCATCCGTTATGCCCTTTACGGTGACGGCCATCGCCTCCTGCGTTTCCCCCGAGGGAACCTTTAACACGGCGACGGGCTCCTTCAACATCAGCGCCTGCCTCACGCTGATCCTCAAGGTCGCCATGCAGGTGGAACTGCTTCTCCCCAGCTACGGCTACTGCGCCATCCCGCCCGCACAGGAATACTCGCAGGAAGTTTGCTCGGGATTCTTCGAACTGCCCCTCTACCCGCAGGGAAGATCGTGTTGCAAAAAGAACAACTAAACCGCAACGGAACCGGATATAACAAGAAGCCGACGCAAAGTCGGCTTCTTTGACTATGTTGTTGGGAAAGTAACGCGGCGGGGGCGCCCTTTGGCGCCCCCGCCGCGTGATTTTAGTAATTATCCGTAATTCCGAGGAAATAATCGGCGGAGATATTGAACGCTGTCGCCATTGCTTTGAGCGTGTCGTATCCCGGTTTTGCCTTTCCGCGTAACCATTCGGACACTTGACTTGGTTTCACGCCGATTTTATACGCAAACGCCGCTTGCGTCAGCGCGTTTTCGGTTAAAAACTCCTTCAAAATGATCCGAAAATCCATACAGTTATTATATAGAATTTTCTATTAAATTCGCTTGACGGTTAGAAAATTCTAATATATAATGATAATAGAATATTCTATCAAGGAGAAAGTTATGGATTTTTTGGAATTTTTGAAGAGCTCTTGTCATTATTCTGACGTTAGATTTGATATGCGTGATAATAAAATCTTTCAATGGCAAACGTCGATATTTACCGGGTTTTCACTCTATGAACTGAATGACTATGAAATTCGGGTAGATTATTGCGGATCCGCAACGGGATACACATTGCAACATTATTCTGCCGATTATAAAATCTATAAAAACGGATCTTATACAAGTTATGATCTGCGCGACAGTGGCTATGGAGATTTGAGATTATATTATGCGGGTACTTTGTACGGAGAGGCGGAATATATGAAAGAAAAGGAGGAGAATGAAAAGGCAGAGAAAGAAAAGATGTCGTCAACTTCGAGTTCAACGAGTTCTTCAAGCAGTACGAGCCGTGATTTTTCAGGCGGATTTTGGAGTTGGAGTTCATGGTTGGATGGTTTGACGTATGCTTTGGCTTTTACATTCACCATTGGTTTAGTATTGGAACTTATTTCCCCGTGGCTTATTTTGATTGGACCTGGAATCATGGTTTTATGGGCCATAATGATTATAACTCACGACGTATTTGATGATCGGCGCACTTCCCGTTCCAAAAGATTGGCAAAAAAAGAGGAAAAACGAGCCAAAAAAGAAGTGATCATAAAAAAACAAGTCAAAAATACGAATAAGCGCAAGAAAAAGGTCATTATGGTTATTCGGATTATCCTTTTTCTTTTCGTTCTTGCCATTGTGGGATATGTCTCATATTATGCCTTTTTCGGCGGCGGGTTGAAAGCGATGCCGATTTATCAGTGGTTTAACTAAAAGTCTTTTTTTAAGAATTGGAAGTTTGTGAAAGCGGCGGGGGCGCCCTTTGGGCGCCCCCGCCGCTTTTGAAATTGTTTTTTCGCCTCTCCCCGCGCGTTCGCGCGGGGAGAGGCGAAAAAACATATCGTTAGATGAGGAACCCCCACCACCCGCTCCGCGGGAGCCTCCCCCTTGAAGGGGTAGGCCTTTTCCCACTCCCTTAGTCTCCCGAGGGTGGAGGGGGTAAAATAAGGTGCCCCTTTTCGGCTCACTGCGTTCGCCACTTTCCCCCCGCCTCGCGGGGGACAGCATGGGGAAGAGATTTCTCGACTGCGCTCGAAATGACAGAGGAGGAAGAGGGGCGGGGGATGAAATGACAGAGGAGGGGTGGGGGTCACTTGTTGAGGCTCAGATAGATCATGAGGACGGAGATGTCGGCGGGGGAGACGCCCGAAATGCGCTCCGCCTGCCCCAAGTTCAACGGGCGCACACGGTTGAGCTTTTCCCGCGCTTCGAGGCGCAGTCCCGCGATCTTTTCGTAGTCGATGTCGGGCGGGAGGGGCTTTTCCTCCATCTTTTTCGCCTTCTCCATCTCCTTTTCATTCGCCTTTAAGTAGCCCTCGTATTTGATTTCCGTTTCGGCAGAGAGGAGAATGTCGTAGGGGAGTGCGGAGAGGGGAAGAGGGGAGGAATGAGGAGCCCCCTCCCCTACCCCTCCCCCACAAGTGGGGGAGGGCAAGAAGGGACGGGAAATGTCAGGAGAGGACACCCCTTCCGCCGCTGCGCGAGGGACTGCATGGGGAAGAGATTTCTCCACTTCGCTCACTGCGTTCGCTTCGGTACTTCGCCTGCGGCTCGTGCCGCGCTTAGAGAAACAGAACTGCGCGCGGGGCGAAATGACAGAAGAGGGGGCGGGGGGCGAAATGACGGAAGCGGGGGAGGTTTGATTCCCCCCTTTCGGCTCACTGCGTTCGCCACTTTCCCCCGCGCGAAACGCGCGAGGGACAGCAAGGGCGGGAGCTTCGTCGTCACTCATGGGGTGGGCAAGAGGGGATATTACAGCAAGAGTGGGGAACGTATTGCAAATTTCGCGGATGGAGATGCCGCGGCGGATGAGATCGGCATAGGTCACGCCCGTTGTGAGCGGAGGGAAGCCGTGCTCCTGCACCAGCTTGTCGGCAAGTTTGGTATCCGCTCGCATGTTGAGCGCCGCAAGCATCTGCTCGCGCAGCTGTTTCCGTGCCAAAAACCGCTTATACCGCCTCGTATTCACCAAGCCGCACATGCGCCCGAGTTCGGTGAGACGAATATCCGCGTTGTCCTGCCGAAGGCTCAGACGGAATTCGGCGCGCGAGGTCATCATGCGGTAAGGCTCGTCCGTTCCCTTTGTGACGAGGTCGTCGATGAGCACCCCGATGTACGCCTGATCCCTGCGCAGAATGAGCGGGGGCTTGCCGCGGAGTTTCAATGAGGCGTTGAGTCCCGCCATGAGACCCTGTGCCGCCGCCTCTTCGTAGCCGCTCGTGCCGTTGATCTGCCCCGCCGTATAAAGCCCTTCCACCTTCTTGAATTCGAGGGTGGGGAGGACGTCGAGGGTATCGATGCAGTCGTATTCGATGGCATAGGCGTAGCGCACGATCTCGCAGCGCTCCAAGCCCTTGACCGTGCGGTACATCTCCTTTTGCAGGTCGTGGGGGAGGGAGGTCGAGAGCCCCTGCACGTAAATTTCCGTCGTGTCCGCGCCCTCGGGTTCCAAAAAGAGCTGGTGTCGCTCCTTGTCGCGGAAGCGCACCACTTTCGTC
>CANQPO010000083.1 GCA_947625695.1 uncultured Clostridia bacterium
TTACGTTGTCGAAATGGTCAAGTCGGGCAAGACCGTGCTCTTTGTCGGCACCAAACGGCAGGCGCAGGACGCCATCAAGGAAGAGGCGGAGCGCTGCGGGCAGTACTACGTCAACTCCCGTTGGCTGGGCGGCTGCCTCACCAACTTCAAGACCATCCGCGGGCGCATCGAGTATCTCGAAAAGCTCGAGAGAATGGAGGAGAGCGGCGAGTTCGACCTTCTTCCCAAAAAGGAAGTGCTCGGCCTCAAAAAGGAGATGGCAAAACTTCAGGAAAACTTGGGCGGCATCAAGAACATGCGCTCTTTGCCTGGGCTTCTCTTCGTCGTCGATCCCCATGAAGAGGACATCGCCGTCGCGGAGGCACGCAAGCTGCACATTCCGATCGTTGCGATCACCGACACCAACTGCGATCCCGACCTCATCGACTACGTGATCCCCGGCAACGACGACGCGATCCGCGCCATCAAGCTGCTCTCGTCCGTCATTGCAAACGCGGTCATCGAGGCGAACCAGGGCGAGACGTTCGAGGTCAAAGAAGAGCCCGCCGAGGCTCCCGCAGAGGAACCCGCGGCAGAACCTGTGGCGGAACCCGTGGCAGAGCCTGCATCCGAGGAGCCCGCAGCTCCCGTCGAAGAGTAAATTAAAAGGAGAATACGGTTATGGCATTTACTGCGAAAGACGTTATGGCGCTCCGTGAACAGACGGGCGCGGGAATGATGGATTGCAAGCGCGCCCTCACGGACGCGGACGGCGATATGACGAAGGCGGCGGAACTTCTCCGCGAGAGAGGAATTGCAAAAGCCGCTAAGCGCGCCAGCAAGGTTGCGGCGGAGGGCCTCGTGCAGGCGTATGTCGCAAATGGCACGGGCGTGCTCGTCGAGGTCAACTGCGAGTCCGACTTTGTCGCCAACGGCGAAAAGTTCGGAGCCCTCGTGGAGGCTGTCGCCAAGATCACCGCAGAGAAGAAACCCGCAACTGTGGAGGAGCTTCTCGCCCTCGACATGGGCGGCAAGACGGTGGAGACCTTCCTGCAGGAGCAGACGGGAGTCATCGGGGAAAAGATCTCCGTCCGCCGCTTTGTTTGCTTTGAGAGCGCGGGCCTCATCGAGACGTATATCCACATGGGCGGCACGCGCGGCGTTCTGCTCAACTTCGAAGGCACAGAGACCCCCGAAACGAGAGAGCTTGCGCACAACGTGGCGCTTCATGTCGCATTCGCAACGCCCCGCTATCTTGCGGCGGAAGATGTTCCCGCAGACGTGGTGGAGCACGAGAAGGAGATCCTCAAGAAGGAAGTCATGAACGAGGGCAAGCCCGAGGCGATCGCCGAAAAGATCGTGGTCGGCAGGGTGAAGAAGTTCTTCGAGGACAACTGCCTTCTGGAGCAGAAATACGTCAAGGACGATTCCGTCACCGTCAAGCAGCTCATCGAGAACGTTGCAAAGAAGACGCCCGTCTCCTTGAAAGAGTTCTGTTGCTTTGTGCGCGGCGAGGGCATCGAGAAGAAGGCCGAGGACCTGAGCGAAGAAGTCGCAAAGCAGGTCGAAGCAATGAAGAAGTAAATAGTGTAGTCATTCGAACAGCCGTCCCTTCCGGTCGGCTGTTTTTTTTGCGGAAATCTTCTCCCACCCCGCGCGGAACGCGCGGGGTGGGATAGTGGAAGGGGTGCCGTTTTCATGCCCCCTCCTAAGGAGGGGGGTAGGGGGTGGTGGGCAAGGCTTTGCTTTCCCCCGCAGCGTTATAACAAAATATTTCATGCAAGGTATTGCAATTTTTTCCAAACTATGCTATACTGAAAAAAATCAAACTGCGGGAGTATGCTATGCAACCCAAATATAAGCGGATCTTACTCAAACTCTCGGGCGAGGCGCTCGCGGGCAAGCAGAAGTTCGGGCTCAACGAAGAAGTCGTCTCCATGGTTGTCGATCAGCTCGTCAAAGTGCATAATATGGGCGTAGACATCGCCCTCGTCATCGGCGGCGGCAACTTCTGGCGGGGCAGGCAGGGCACCAAGATGGACCGCACCACCGCCGACCATATGGGCATGCTCGCGACCGTGATGAATTCCCTCGCCATGATGGACGCCATCGAGCAGAAGGGCATTCCCACCCGCGTGCAGACTGCCCTCAACATGGTTTCCGTCGCCGAGCCCTACGTCCTCCGCAAGGCGCTCCACCACTTCGAAAAAGGGCGCATCGTCATCATGGCGTGCGGCACGGGCAACCCTTATTGCTCCACCGACACCGCGGCGGCGCAGCGGGCTTGCGAGATCGGCGCGGACGTTTTGCTCATGGCAAAGAACGTGGACGGCATCTACGACAGCGACCCCAACACCAACCCGCAGGCGAAGAAGTACGAAAAGCTCACTTTTTCGCAGATCCTTGGCCAAGGCCTCAAGGCAATGGACGCCACCGCGGCGACGATGTGCATGGAAAACCACATTCCCGTTCTGGCGTTTGCCTTAAACGAACCCGACAGCGTGCTCCGCGCCGTGTGCGGAGAACAGCTCGGGACGCTCATTTCCAACGAATAAAATTCAAAGAGAGGGACGATTATGGAAAACGAAAAATTGGAAGAGATCTTCCTCGTGCTCGACGACAAACTCGACAAAGCCAAGAACGTCTTGCAGGACGACTATGCCGCCATCCGCGCGGGACGGGCGAACCCGCACGTGCTCGACAAACTGCAGGTGGAAGCCTACGGCATGATGACCCCCTTAAAGCAGCTCGGCAACATTTCCGTTGCGGACGCAAGGTGCCTCGTCATCGCGCCGTGGGATAAATCCCTTTTGAAGGCCATCGAAAAGGCGATCCAAGCCTCCAACATCGGCATCAACCCCACCAACGACGGCAACGTCATCCGCCTCGTGTTCCCCGAACTCACCGAGGAGCGCAGAAAGGAGCTCGTCAAGCAGGTGAAGCGGATGGGCGAGGACACCAAGGTCGCCGCCCGCAACATCCGCAGAGAGGCGATGGAGGGGATCAAAAAGCTCAAGACGGGCAAGGAGATCTCCGAGGACGAAGCCTCGAACGCCGAGACGGACGTCGAGGACGCGATCTCCAAGTGCATTTCCGAGATCGAGAAGATCGTCTCCGCAAAGGAGAAGGAGCTGCTCACCATTTGACGGATATCCCTCGGCATGTCGCCATCATCATGGACGGGAACGGACGCTGGGCGAAAAAGCGTCTGCTCCCCCGCAGCGCGGGGCACCGCGAGGGCATGAAGCGCATGATCTCCTTGAGCGAGCACGCCTTCGACAGGGGGGTGGAGTTCGTCACCCTCTATGCGCTCTCCGCCGAAAATCTATCCCGTCCGCAGGAAGAACTGGACGGGCTGTTTTCGTTGTTCCGAAAGTATTTCGCCGAGAACATCGAGCGGCTCCTCAAAAAGGGGATCCGCCTCAAGGTCATCGGCGATTTCACTTTGCTTCCGCCCGACATCGGCGTCCTTTCCCAAAAGGGGGAGGAAGAGACCGCGGCGGGAGAGCGGGGGACCCTCGTCCTTGCCATCGGCTACGGCGCGCGGCAGGAGATCGTTTCGGCGGTCAACGAGGCGGTGCGCGGGGGGAAGGAGCTCTCAAAGGAGGAGTTCGGCGCGCTCCTGTCCACGGCGGGCATGCCCGACCCCGACCTTCTCATCCGCACGGGCAAGGAAAAACGCCTGAGCAATTTTTTACTCTGGCAATGCGCCTATGCGGAACTTTATTTCTCAGACAAAATGTTCCCCGCATTCACGAACGCCGATTTCGACCGCGCGCTCACAAGTTATGCGGGCAGGGAGCGCCGTTACGGCAAAATAGAAACTTCGGACGGCAAGTGAGAGTATGAAACGCTTTATCACAGGAACGGTATATGTTGCGGTCCTCATCGGATTTTTCGCCCTCAGGGTGTATTTCGACGAGCCGCTCTATTTCGACCTTCTCATTCTCCTTTTCGGCGTCATCGGCACCTTTGAGATGTGCCGCGCTTTGGGGGACAGGATCGACCGCGTGCAGAACGCCATCGTGCAGATCTTTGCCGCGGGGATCATCGCCTGCTACTGTATCAGCGACTCTGTCTACAAATACCTGCAAGCGGCGGCGGAGGAGGGGACGGTCGTCAACTACTCCCCCAACCTCACCTTTGCGGTGTTCATGGCGGGCGTGGCGATCCTTTTCAGTCTGCTCGTGTTCCGTCACGAAAAGACAAGTCTCGAATCGACGGGCTATGCCCTGCTTGCAAACGTTTTCCCGTCCGTATTTCTGCTCGTCCTATGCGGGATCAACCACATGCCAGCCTATTCGGAGATCGGCATTCTGTTCGTATTCGTGCTCTGCCCCTTCTCCGATTGTTTTGCCTATGAGACGGGCAGGCTGCTCGGGAAGAAGTTCCCCATGAAGATGGCGCCCAACGTCAGCCCGAACAAGACGGTCGTCGGCAGTATCGGCGGCTTTCTCGGGGGAGCGATCGGCGCGGTGGCGCTCTTCTATGTGTACGGCTGGCTCTCGGGGCTGGGTGTTTTCCCGCAGTGGGAGATGTTTTCCAACCCCATCAACCTCATCCTGTTCGTCGGGCTTGGCGTCTTTACGGTGGCGTTTGCGGAGGCGGGCGACCTCGTGGAGAGCGCTGTAAAGCGCAAGCTCGGCATCAAGGATATGGGCAAGCTCCTGCCCGGGCACGGCGGGATCCTCGACAGGATCGACTCGGCGCTCTATGCCTCGCTCATCGTCTGCTTTGTGCTCGTCCTTCGCATCATGATCGCGGGCTGAAGCGCATAGAATAGAAGAACGGGACACGTCCGCTACGGCGGACGTTTTTCGGAAAGAGAACTTCGCGCCGCGGGCGCAGACAAACACGGGAGGGAGAAAATGATCAACATTGCGCTCATCGGTTGTACGGGAAGCATCGGACGGCAGGTGTGCGACGTCGTGCGGGCGCATCCCGACCGTTTCCGCTTTTCCGCTCTCGTCTCGGGGAGTCGCAGAGGGGAGCTTACCCGTCTTGAAGAGGAATTCCACCCCGAAATCGCCCGCCTTGCAAATGACACCCCTTTCTCCATGGAGGAGCTTTTCGCAGGGTGCGACGTCGCCTTCATCGCGGCGGGCGGCTTCGCGGGGCTCTCCTACACCCTTGCGGCGGCGAAAGTCTGCAAGAAGATCGCCCTCGCCAACAAGGAGTC
>CANQPO010000084.1 GCA_947625695.1 uncultured Clostridia bacterium
ACGGGGGTTTAGCTCAGTTGGCTAGAGCGCATGCTTGACGTGCATGAGGTCACAGGTTCGAGCCCTGTAGTCCCCACCAAAAACTCTGTATATCGTGCTGTTTCATTTGTTACGCCGATATGTGGGGTTTTATTTTTTTACAGGGCTAGGCAGCGCATACATTTTTTTCTGCATGCAAACCGTTGACTTTTTGTCAAGGATTTGCTACAATTAAGATAATTCTTTAACGGGAGAGATGTTTATGAAGAAAAATATCGTTGTTGACAATCCCAAGGTCATATGGATCTTGAATATTGTCGTCGCCGTTTTGTGTCTTTTATCTATTCTCTGCTACTTTTTCGGACCGGTGTGGCAGGTCAATGTTACATACGTCCTCACGGCCGAGCAGCTCGAAGAAATGATCGGGGACAATGATTACGGCTTCGACATCAACGAAGTGATCGGCGAAGAGGGGGAACCCATCAAAGTGTCCCTTTCGCTCAGCGCGGGGGTCGTATTGGGCTCTTTCGGTACGGCGGAGAGCACGGTTGATAAGATCGTCGATAACAATGTAGACAACATCGTCGCACAGCTCGGCGGGACAATGAATACCATCGCAAAAAAGGCGGTGAAGTCGGCTGCCAAGACCACCGTTATGGACACGGTGAGGGAAAACGTCAAAAATCGTCTCACGGCAAACGGAAAGGATGAGGCGAACGTGGATCAAACGCTTGAGGACCTCGGGTTTACCGACGAATACGTCGGCGAAAAGATGGACCAGATCATCGACGACGTGTTCGAGGGCGGCAAGGACATCGACGCCGTCACCGAGAACATCATGGGCACCGTAGACGAAGTCTATGCCGATTTCCAAAAGAATTCCGCGGGGAAAGATGACTTGGAGGACTTCCACGACATCGAACTTTCTCCCGAGGAGAGGGCGGACATAGAAGAGTCCGTGCGGAGCACTTTGGAGAAGATCGCGCAGGAGGACGGCTCCATCGACCCCGATGAACTCATTGCAGAACTTCTCGCAGGCGCGCTGTCTGGCTCCGATTCGACCGAGAGCGAGAACAAGGTGAGCGCTTCGCATGGGATCGTCTCCCTTGCCGACGGCGAAAGCGGAGAGAGCAGCGCGAAAGAGAAACTTGCTTCCGCTTTGAGAGATACGCTGAACGAATACATCAGCGACGACGTGCGCAGCAGTGCCGTGTATGTATTCTATGGAATGGCGGGGCTTATGCTCCTTTCTATGATCCCTTGGATCTATATCCTCATCAAACTGATCGTCAAGTTCGTCAAGAAGGACCCCAACCCGACCGTGAAACTTGCAATTCCCATTTGGCTCGGCTGGCTCTTCTTCCTCATTCTCGTGGCGATCCCCACGATCGCGCTGTGGTTTGCGCATATTCCCGCCCTTGCAGAGCTGCTCGCCTCCGTGCCTTTCCTCGAAGGGCTCACAACGGGAACGATGAGTTTCTCCATCACTTCGCTGAGCTGCATTTCGGCGATCTGCGCGCTTGTTATTTTGGGCATCTCGATCTATTACATCATCGTGCGCAAGAAGTCGAAAAATGTCGTGCCCTCGAGCGGCGGCTACGACGCGCCCGTTCGGGAAGAGCAAGAGACCGCGGCTTCGGAAGAATAACAACCATTCCCCGCCCCAAAAGCGGGGATATTTTGCCGCTGTGGCGGAATTGGCAGACGCGACGGACTTAGAATCCGTTGGTAGCGATACCGTGCAAGTTCAAATCTTGTCAGCGGCACCACAAAAAATGCACCCTTCGGGGTGCATTTTTTGTGGTGCGATGGCATTTGTTCGTCATTCCGCCCCGCCAGCACGTTCTCAAATGTCATGTCGACCGAAGTGGAGACATCTCTACAGCATTTCCAAATCGCGTCATTTCGAGTTTGTCGAGAAATCTCTACCTTATCACCACCATTGCCATTATTTATGACATCGCTATATTGATTGCGATTGCACTCATTCTCACGTTTGTCACGCTGTGGTTGCGTGCAGAAAGGAAGTATTTCAAGCTCGGAGGAAAAACATGGGTGTTCCGCACACCGAAAGAAAAAATCAGTCGGCATTCAAAGTGCCGAAAACCCGAAATTGAAAAGAAGCAGGAGGAAAAGGAATGAGGTATTTAACAGCAGAATCGGTGACGATCGGTCATCCTGATAAAATCGCGGATCTCATCTCGGACAGCATCCTTACGAGATGCTTGGAGCAAGACAAAGACAGCCACGTCGCTTGCGAAGTACTGCTGACGGCAGGAACATGCGTCATTGCAGGAGAGATTACGACAAAAGCAAAGATCAATTATGCGGAAGTCGCAAAAGAAGTGATCGAGGGCGTTGGGTACTCCACGAAGGGGATAGAATTCATCGTCCGTGTTCATGAACAAAGTCCCGACATTGCGGCGGCGGTCGCCAATGCAGAGGATGAATTTCAAGATGACTCCCAACAGGGTGCCGGAGATCAAGGGATCGTTTACGGCTATGCAACGGATGAAACCGAGGAGCTCTTGCCCCTTCCGTTTGTCATTGCGAGAGAGATCACATACCTGCTGACGGTTGAAAAAATGCACGGTCCCGTGATACTGCCCGACGGCAAGTCGCAGGTCACAGTTGAATATAACGAATTCGGTGAAGCGGAGATCAAATCAGTCGTCTGCTCCGCTCAGCACATCGAGCCCACTCTCGGCTTGGATATGGCGGCAATCAATAGCGTCATCTTGCGGATCGCCATGCGTGCCGTTTCCGACCAAGCAAAAAAATATTGCGCGAAGTGCAGCGAGACGAAGTACTTCATCAACCCGTCGGGAAAGTTTGTCATCGGCGGTTTTGAGGCAGATACGGGGCTCACGGGGCGCAAGTTGATGGTGGATACTTACGGCGGGCTTGCACATCATGGAGGCGGCGCATTCAGCGGAAAGGATCCGTCTAAACTTGATCGCTCCGGTGCCTACATGGCGCGTTACATAGCAAAAAATATTGTGGCGGCGGGCATTGCCAAGGAGTGCGAAGTCTCCCTTGCGTATGCAATCGGACACCCCACACCGCTGGCAGTGGACGTGACCACTTTTGGAACGGGCATCATTCCCGATGAGGCTATCCGTGATATTGTCGAAGAGATCTTCCCCCTCACTCCAAGCGGCATCATCAAAGACCTTCAACTTAAGGACGTCCAATATAACAATACCGTAATTTATGGGCATTTCGGCGACCAATTTGCCAGCGATAAGCTGTTCCCGTGGGAGAAAACGGATCGTGCCGCCGACATCGCTGGACTCGCAAAGAGCATGAGGGTAGATATGAAAGAGAAGGAAAAGATAACCGCGAGTCAATGCACTGACGACATCGCCTATTGTAAATCGGCGCTTTAGAGGGAAAACGATCTTGGGAAAGACCGTCAACCTTCCGAGAGGCACAAAATGTGAGCTCAACGGAGATTATATCTTTCATGGTACGACTCCTCTTGTGACGGACACGAGCCATGTTGCGCATAACTTCTTTTCACGGAACGACGACGGGAAAGGACTGCTTCGCGGAGCGCTCGTGCGGAAAATTGTTCAAGGGCTCGAAAATATTCCTCTCCCCAAGCACCCCACGGTTCGGCAGACGCAAACGGCGGCCGCCAAGCAAAAGGCGTGGAAAAGAATATGGGCGGACCTTAGCTTGCGCAAATTCAAGCGCATAGAGTACGAGGATCATTGGTTTTGGAACCACGATTTTTTCAACGCCGATATATCCGATTTGGAGCACATCTTAAAAATCATTGAGGAGGAACAAAAATGTATCGCATCGTAACGACCGACGGGACCGATCTCGGGCTTACAGACGAAATCTTATACATCAAAAAGAGCGAATCGGGGGTTTATGTGAAAGCCTCGGAGAAGGACGCAATCGGCATCGCCCACAGAGGGAAAGCGTATAACCGCGTCGGCTTCGGCGAGATCGTAGACGCGGAAACGGTCGTCGCTTTTGAGACAAGCCCTTCCAAAGAACTTGAAGAGTACAAAGCGGAGCTTGCAAGCCAAGCGAAAAAGAGCCAGGCAAACAAAAAACTTTCCGACATGGTTTTCGTTTCGGCGGTCGAAGAGGGCAAGATCGACGCGGCGGTGGCGGTCGAGAATGCGGCGGCTTTTTTGGAATGGAAACCTAACTGCTCTTATGAGATCGGCAATATCCGAAAACACGAGGGCGTTCTCTACCGTTGCATTCAAAAGCATACCTCCCAAACGGGCTGGGAGCCGTCCGCCGTTCCCGCACTTTGGACGAAGATCGGCGATCCTACAGAGGAGTGGCAGATTTGGCGGCAGCCGATCTGCGCCGAGGACGCTTGGGGCTATCATGCGAAGGTGACGCACAAGGATGAGAAGTGGGTCTCCGACTATGCAAACAACGTTTGGGAGCCGAGTGTATTCGGCTGGCATAAATACGTCGAGGGCGAAGAGGAGGAGTGGTGAGACCGATGACGCTCAAAGAGATTTACAAAAAAGTGCTCGCCGCTCCCTACAAAGAACTCAACAGGAACGGCGCGTCTTTTTACGTCAAAAGAATGGGAACGACGCTCTATCTTCTGTTTGAAAAGAGCAATGGGGCGACCGATTGGAAGAACAACTTCGATTTCCCCGCAAAGCCCTACAAGGAGATGGCGGACGTGTGGTTCGTGCACCGTGGCTTCCTGCGGGTTTTCAAGACAATAGAACCCTACATAGCCTCCGAGATCGCCGACAAGAGCGTGAGGAAGATCGTGATCGCGGGATATTCCCACGGCGCCGCGCTCGCCCTCCTGTGCCACGAATATGCGGTATTTCACCGCCCCGACATCGCGCCCTTCATCGACGGCTACGGCTTCGGCTGTCCGCGCGTCGTATGGGGGGAAACCGAACAAGCGCGTGCTCGCACGG
>CANQPO010000085.1 GCA_947625695.1 uncultured Clostridia bacterium
GTGGCGGAACTGGCAGACGCGCAAGACTAAGGATCTTGTGGGAGACCATGCAGGTTCGATTCCTGTCGACCGCACCAAACTAAAAAACAGGGAATTTTCCCTGTTTTTTAGTATTTTTTGCTCTATTTTGATTTTGCCCACAAGTCAAAGTCCCAACTTAGTCCCAATTTAGTCCCAAGTGCATCTTGTGGGTGCACACATATTTCAATAAATAAAAAAGAAGGCGACCCGTGGAACTCAATCCATAGGTCGCCTATTCTTTTATTCTTTCGCGCTTTGTTCTTACTTCTTAGCATGCGCTTTTTCCCATTCGAGGCACTTTTGTTCAAGAAATTGGAAATTGCAAGCCCATATAGGAGCACATCCGCGCTTGACCATTGCCACAACGGTATAGTAAGTTTTTGCGGCTCTTTGGCGTATTTTTTTTCGCTGCTCATTTGCCGACTGTCTTTCACGTCTGACAACGCTTTTATATCTCTCGTCTATTTCTACTTCATAGTTAAAAAGGTGGTACTCATTTTTCGCGATCGGAAACATAAAATTCAGCCTAATAGAACTTGTAACGTTTCCATTTGAGTCGTAGAGAAGAACATTGTCGTTTTGCTGTCTTGTATAGGATGAAATCGGCGCTAAGTATTTATATTCGCCTATCCGCAGTACAATTCCGCACATAAACTTTTCCTTTTTCGACGCATCATAATCAAGTCTGGGGACACAGGAAAAACCATGTTCGCTAACATCCGCCGCATATAAAAAGTCTACATACCTTTTGTTGACTTTGTAAAAATTCAATTCTTCAAAACTCGCGTCCATCTTTTGTTCTCCGTGTGAAGCAAATTAAAAGGCGGCAAAAGCCGCCTTTCCCCATTAGAGGTCGCCTTTAAGATAGGCAGCGAAACGCCCCTTTACATCTTATTTTCGCCTATACGGTGGGTAGCGAAACACCCCTAACATCTTGTTTTCACCTTTATGGTGGGCAGTGAAACGCCCCTTTACATTGTCTAATGGTATTTATAGTATACGCGAAAATTTCCTTTTTGTCAAGCGTTTCTTAAAAAATTTTGGTCGAAATGACATATTAGGAATACGCCCCCTCCCCTACCCCTCCCCCGCTGGCGCGGGGGAGGGCAAGAAAAACCCCACGGTGGGGGTAAGCGAAACGCCATTCTTAATAATGTCATGTCGAGCGGAATGCAGTGGAGTTGAGACATCTCTACCGCATTATAATGAGGACATTCCTCGGCTACGCTCGGAATGACGTGATTTTATAACATGACGAGATTTCGCCACACGCTACGCTTGGTCGAAATGACGTATTAAGAACAGCGGGGCGGAATAAGAAATTAGAAGCGCACATTCCCCAATTGTCATGTCGAACGGAACGCAGTGGAGTCGAGACATCTCTACCGCATTATAATGAGGACATTCCTCGGCTACGCTCGGAATGACGTGATTTTATAACATGGCGAGATTTCTCCACTTCGCCTGCGGCTTCGGTCGAAATGACATAATAAGAATAGCGGGGCGAAGTGACATATTAAGGACAGCGGGGCGGAATGACATATTCGCTCAAAAACAGCGTTCTTTGCGCTCTTTCATGCAGTTTTCCACGTTGCCGCACTTGTAGCAGAGCTCGTTTTCGCAGATGTCGCCCTTGAAAAAGGTCACAAGGTTTCCAACCGTCGTCTCGGCGATGCCGGAAAGCGCCTCCTCCGTCAAAAACGCCTGATGGGAGGTGACAATGACGTTCGGCATGGACAGAAGGCGCGCGAGCACGTCGTCGTCGATGATGTGCCCCGAAAAGTCGCGGAAAAAGACGTCCGACTCCTCCTCGTACACGTCGAGGCAGGCCGCTCCTATTTTGCGTTTTTTGATGCCTTCTAAAAGCGCCTCCGCGTCGATGAGCGCCCCGCGCGAAGTGTTGAGGATGATGACCCCCTTTTTGAGCTTTTCCACCGCAGCGGCGTCGATGAGGTGCTCCGTCTCCGCGGTGAGCGGGCAGTGCAGGGAGATGACGTCGCTTGAAGCAAACAGCTTGTCCAAAGAGACGTATTCCACCCCCTCCGCCGTGGGGAATTTGTCGTAGGCGAGCACCTTCATGCCGAAGCCCTTGCAGATGTCGATGAACACCCTGCCGATCTTGCCCGTGCCGATGACTCCCACCGTCTTGCCGTGCAGGTCGAACCCCGTCAGCCCGTTCAAAGAAAAGTTGAAGTCCTTGGTGCGGATATACGCCTTGTGAATGCGCCGCACCGAGGTGAGCAAGAGAGCCATGGTGTGCTCGGCGACGGCGTAGGGAGAATAGGCGGGCACGCGCAGGACGTGGATCTTCCCGAAGCAGTGGGCAAGGTCCACATTGTTGTAGCCCGCACAGCGCAGGGCGATGACCTTGATCCCGAGCGCGTACAGCTTGTCGATGACGGGCGCGTCGAGGGTGTCGTTGACGAACACGCACACACCGTCGAAGCCCGCGGCAAGCCCCGCCGTGTCCGCCGTGAGCTTGGTCTCGTAAAATTTGAACTCAACGCCATGCTCCTTCCCGTACTTCAGAAAGGAGGGCATATCGTAATCTTTCGCGTCGAAAAATGCGATCTTCATAAAAATTCACCTCTCTTCTATCCTAACTTATCGAAAGCGATCTGTCAACAGTTTGCGGAAAGAAAAGAGGTTTTATGAACTCAATATCCCGTTTTTCGCTTTAAGAAGAAGCCGCGGCGGCGCGTCTCCACGATGTGGTATTCCCGCTCGCTCTGCACGTCGAAAAGGCACGGGCTCTTGGGGGAGGAGAAGCGCAGTTTTCCGGAGGGGTCGGAGACCTGCGCATAGCCGTAGGCGCACAGATACACGGGAATGCCGAAGAAGAACGCCCCCGCGCGGGCGAGGTTGAGCTCCAGCCCCTCGTTGAGCTCCCCGAAGATGCAAAGCGCCGCGTCCGCCCCGCACAGGGAGAGGGTTTCGAGCACATGGGGAAAGTAGAGGTCCTCCGCGACGACGACGCCGAGCTTTCCCGCCTTCGTGTCGAAGAGTTTCACCCCTGCGCCGCTGCGGTACTCGCTACCGTCGATGCGGTTGACCATGTCGGCGACCCCCAAAATTCGCCCCCTCTCAGCTACCACCGCTGACTTGCGGCGAATGCCCCGCGCGTTGGTACAGCAGCCGCTCACCACCACGCACTGCGCCGTTTTGGAGAGGATGGCAACGTCCTCGAAGAGGTTGGTCTCCCCTTTCAGCTCCCGCTCGTAGCTCACTTCTCCGAGGGCGTGAAAGGGAAACAGAAGCAGGTCGGCCTCCCGTTCCCCGCCGCGGAAATCGCTCAAATTCCCGTTTGTGACAAAACAAATGCGCATTTCTTTCTCCCCGTTCATGTTATGGGAAAGAAAAAAAAGATGTGAAAAAAACCGACCCTTTTCGGTCGGCTTTTTTCGGTAACAAAGTTATTTGCCCGCTTTGAGCAGGTCGCGGATCTGAGTAAGCAGTTCGTCCGTCGTGGGAGCGGGAGGAACAGCCGCCGCAGCCTCTGCCGCTGCCTTTGCTTCGGCCTCTGCCGCCGCTCTCTTGTCCGCTGCGATCTTGAGGATCTCGGGACGGTCCTTGCCTTCACGGCGAAGCTGTTTGACCTCTTCCTTGGTGAGAGGCGCATACTTTGCTTTCGCCTCGGACGCGCCCTCATGAAGTTGGTTGATCACCCTGATGATGAGGAAGAGCACGAGCGCGATGAGCAGGAAGTTGATGATCGCGGTAATGAATGCGCCCCAGTCGATATAGATGGAGTTTGCAAGGTCGATCACCGTCGCGCCCGTTTCGTCTACCATCGTCGCCTGATGCAGGTAGGTGTAGATGTTCTCGAGCCCCTTCCCGCCCGTGATGAGAGACAGGAACCAATTGATGACGGGCATCAAAATCTGGTTGGTGAGTGCGGTGACGATGGCGCTGAATGCACCGCCGATGATAACGCCGACGGCCATATCGACCACGTTCCCTCTCATAATGAACGCTTTGAACTCCTGAAAGAAGCCCTTCTTTTCTTTTGCCATAAGTTACCTCCTAAAATTTTTTATCAATTTTTTCAATCTGCACATCGTCCGTGCAGAAGGTTGCCGTTTTAAGCGGTACTGCCAATTCCCGCCCGCCGTCCCGGGGCAGTTCATTCTACTCTCGTTGCCGAGGGCGAGGATGTCCTGTATGGGAAGGACGGCAAGCCGCGCGGGGCTATTTAAAGCCAAGGCAAGAAAGGCCTGCGCGATGGAGCGCATGTCCTTTGTTAAAGGAACGGAGAGCGAGCGCTCCTTGAGCTCCTTTGCAACGCGCGAGCGGAAGAGAATGTACTCCTCCGCACTGAGGGAGCGCGCATAGCCGACGACGGTGTCGTTGTCGTGCGTGCCCGTGTAGCAGACGCAGTTTTCGGGGTGGGTGTGGGGCAGGAAGGAATTTTCGGGGGCGCCGTCGAAAGCGAAGAGAAGCACCTTCATCCCGGGGAAGCCCGTCTTGCGAAGAAGCGCCCTCACGCCGTCGTC
>CANQPO010000086.1 GCA_947625695.1 uncultured Clostridia bacterium
CGAACCCCCGTATACATTCCTGCATAACACGATTTCGAATCGTGCGCGTTCAACCGCTCCGCCATTTCTGCAAGCCATTTTATTGTATCTGTTTTTTCTTAAAAAAGCAAGCGTTTTACAGAGGAAATTCCCCTTTTTCGTTCGATTTTTATTGTAATTCTCAGTTGCGCCCCGCCGTTCCCACGAAAATCAGCGGAACTTCCATCTCCTCGGTGAGCGAGGTGTGATGCCCCTTGAAGTCGTGCCCACGCGGGGTCAGCCGCATGATCTTGTTCGTGATCCCCACGGCGATATAGTCCCCGAGCAGGCGCGCGTGCTCCTCGATATTTCCGCCGAAATAATTCTCCGCGATGAGTTCCTCCGTCTTAAACAGCGCAAAGTCTGCCCCGTATTTTTCGTTAAACATCTTTTCAAAGGCTTGATTGCACCCCTCTTTTACCTTGAACGCGCTCGCCCGCGCCTCCAAGTAGGGCGGCCATTTTAAGAGCGAAAGCAGCTCCTCGTCCTTATAAATTTCGATCTGCTCCCCGACATCGATCTGCCCGTGGTCCGCCGTGACGACAAGAAGGGTATCCGAAAGCGTGGCGCACAGCTCCTCTAAACCGCGGTCGAGGGATCCAATCACCTCTTTTGCCTCGGGGGAAGTGACACCGCTATGGTGCATGGTGGAATCGGGCTCGGTGAAGTAGGCGTAGAGAAACTGCTTTCCGTCTTTCCCGCACACTGTGCCGATCCGTGCAAAGAACTCGTCGAGCGTTGTCCAAACGTACCGATTTTTCTCCTCCCGCCAAAAGGAAGGCACGACGACGTTCGGGGTGTATTCTCCCCTACCGCGCGTATAAAATGGAACGGTGGGAAGCCGCCTGCGGGTATATCCCGCCTCGATGAGCTCCCCCGTCTGCGAGTCGCGGTCCAAAAAGATGTCAACCGCACGGTGCAGTTCCTCGAAATACAGGCTCCAGCCGAACCAGCCGTGCTCCATGGGATAGGTGTTCGTCTGGATCGAAGTGGTGGCGTTGGTCGTGGTGGAGGGAAACACGGAGGTTAAAACCTGCCTGATATGCCGCCGCAAAAAGCTGTTTTCGGGCAGATTTTTCTCGATCGGGTGCATCCCAAGGCCGTCTAACACCATAAAGACGACGTTTTTGTACCCCTTTTGCAGCTCGGCGGCAAGCGCGGGCAGGGTGGGCTTCTCGTTGGGACAGCCCAAAAATTCCGCGAGCGTTGCGGAGAGATTGACGATACTGTTTGTAAAATCGGGTTTGATGAGTTTGCGCATACGCACCTTCTTTCGGCAAAGCCTCAATTTTTCTTATAAATGCCCGCGGAAAAGGGCGGAAGAGCGAGCGCACTAAGATCGTGCCTTTCTCCCGTCAGAAGATCGACGCCCTCCCCTTCTTCGATGTGCAAAGTAGGCGCGCCGTCCGAAATGTTGACGGCAACAATCACCCGCTCCCCTTCCCATTCGCGGACAAAGGAAAAGTATTTATTGGAGAGTGTCGCTTTTTTATAGCTCCCGTAGCAGAGGGCGCGGCTCCCCTTTCTGATTGCGGCAAGTTGCTTGATGTGGGCGCAAAGCTCGGGGTGCGCGGACTTGTCCACCTCGTCGATACAGGGGCGAAGATGAATGTCGCAGTCGCGCTTGTCACCTTCCATACCGAACTCCGAACCGTAATAGATACAGGGGATCCCGGGCATGGTGAAGAGAAGGGTGTATAAATTCAATAAATTGCGCTTTTCCTTCAATGCTGAATAGGCGCGGATGACGTCGTGATTGTCCACAAAATTGAGCATGCGCTTGCCCGTGTAGAGCGCCCACGGCTCGGACGAGAACAGCCGCGTGAGGGAGTGCTCGATCTCGAACAAATTGTCCGAATTGAACGCCGAGAGCATGCCCTTGTAACATTCGTAATTAGTAATGGAATTCAGCCGCGTCGGGCACAGATGCTGCGCGAAATTGGTACAGTGGATGACTTCGCCGACGAGGAAGAAGTCCTCTTTCAGTTCCCCTGCCGTTCTTCGCAAAAGTTCGAAGAACCACGGCGGCAGAAGATAGCTCACGTCGAGACGCAAGCCGTCGATGTCGAACTCGCGGATCCAGAAGCGCACCGCATCCATGAGGTAGTTCTGCAGGTCGGCGTTCTCGAGACGCAGTTTGACGAGCTCGGGGTGCCCTTCCCAATTCTGATAGTCGAAGCCGTCGTTATAGCGGGAATTGCCGTTAAAATTGATATTGAACCAAAAGCGGTAGTCGGTGTCCTCCCCCTTCTCGCGCACCTCTTTGAAAGGGGCAAATTCCCGCCCCACGTGGTTGAACACCCCGTCGAGCGCCACTTTGATGCCGGCCGCATGAAGGGCGCCAACAAGGCGTTTTAGCTCCTCATTTGTGCCGAGGCGGCGGTCTACGCGATAAAAATCGACCGTGTCGTAGCCGTGGCGCACGCTCTCGAAGAGAGGGTTAAAGATGACCGCCCCCACTCCGAGCTCCTTGAGACGGGGGATCTCTTCCTCTATTTTATAAAGGCGGTGGCGCACCTCCTTGAAGTCGTTCTCCCGCTCTGCGCCGCAAAACCCGAGCGGATAAATCTGATAAAATGTACTCTCGTCAAACCACATTATGTCCTTCTCCGAAGTCCATTGTATCACGGACGGGCGAACTTGTCAATATCCCTTGCCTTTTTCGGGAAAAAGAACTATAATATGGGCATGGAACATCTTTTACGGTATTTGGAAACCTCCTACACCGCCTACCAAGCGGTGGAGAATGCAAAAAATCTCCTCCTTTCGAAAGGCTTTCTTCCTCTCTCCGAGCGCGAAGATTGGAGCCTTCAAAAAGGCGGAAAGTATTTTACAGAGCGCAACGGGAGCGCGCTCATCGCCTTTACGGTGGGAAGCGGAAGCGGCTTCAAGATCGTTGCGAGCCACACCGACAGCCCCTGCCTCAAACTCAAGGAAAACCCCGTGACCACGACGGAGAAGTTTGCTAAGCTCAACGTGGAGCCCTACGGCGGCGGCATCTTCTACAGCTTTTTCGACCGCAGATTGAAACTCGCGGGGCGGCTCGTGAAGGAGGAAAACGGTGCGCTTCATGCGGAAAACTATGTGAGCGATTTTACCCTCGTCATCCCCTCCCTCGCCATTCACATGCAGCGGGACGTCAACGAAAAGTTTGCGCCCAATCCGCAGGTGGACCTTTTGCCTCTTCTTTGCATGGGCGAGACGGACTTTCAGGCGCTGCTCGGAAATCCCCTCTCCTACGATCTCTATGCGGTGTGCGCCGAGGCCCCCTTCTCAAGCGGGCAAAAGGGCGAATTCGTCTCCTCGCCGCGGATCGACAACCTCACGAGCGCATACGGCTCCCTCGAAGCGTTGCTTTCGGCGGAATGCGGAAGCGGCGTGAACGTGGCGGCCCTTCTCGACAACGAAGAAGTGGGCAGCCGCACCCGCCAAGGCGCGGGAAGCGACTTTTTGAAGAATACCTTGGAGCGCATCGAAGGGGCGTTAAACGGCAAAAACGGCGATTTGAAACGGGCGGCCGCGAATTCCTTCCTCGTCTCTCTCGACAACGCCCACTCCGTCCACCCCAACCGGCCCGAAAAGTGCGACCCGACCAACCGCGCCATAATGGGCAGCGGTATCGTCATCAAGGGGCACGCGGGCGGGGCCTATACGACGGACGCCCTCTCCTCCGCCGTGATGAAGCAAATTTTCAACAAGGCGGGCGTGAAGTACCAGACTTTTTACAACCGTTCGGACATGCGGAGCGGCGGCACCCTCGGGGCGATCTCTTTGGGGCAGGTCGGCGTCCTCTCCGCCGATTTGGGACTTGCGCAGCTTGCCATGCACTCCGCCGTGGAGACCTTCGCCGCAAGCGACTATGAAGAACTCTTGAAGGGCCTACAGGCCTTTTACGCAAGTTCCATCGAGATCGACGGCGAAAAAATTGCCGTGATTTAAGGAAAATTTCATCAAAAACAGACAGAGCGCGGGAAAAAAACCGCGCTTTTTTTAAAAAATTTCAAAAAACCCCTTTCAAACGCTTTACAAAGCTAAAGCAATGAAGTATAATGTCACCATACTTCATCGAAGTAAAGTGATAAAGCAAAGGAGAATTACCATGAAGAAATTATTTGCAACCCTTCTTGCGGGAGCGGTCGCGGTCTGCGGCATTGCCGCCCTCGGCGCATGTAATGAAGAAAACACCCTCGTGATCGGCTACACCCTCTACGCACCCATGAACTATAAGGACGAGAGCGGCAAGCTCATCGGGTT
>CANQPO010000087.1 GCA_947625695.1 uncultured Clostridia bacterium
GCGTTCGATGCGTTCGCCGCCCAATTTCTCCATGACGACCGCGATTAGTTCCTTTGCGTACTTCGCGCGGCGGTCGTTCTTGATGCGGTAGAGGCAGGGAGTGTCCTCCGCAGAGGAGAGATCGGACACGTCCTCCACCTTGTATTTGCTCTCGGCGTACTCCTTGGGGTCGAGCGGAAGGAGCAGGCAGAGCGTCTTGCCGCGGAAGGTCATGATGGCGACGGGCTCCCGTCCGAAACGGTAGCTCTCCTTCTTCCAGCTCATGCGGCCGCGGACCTTCTTCCAAGACAGCAACTCGTTCTTCAAGGAGGTGTACCAGTGCTTGGTATCGTCGTCCGACTGGATGAGTTTTGCGGTAAAGCTCTTGTCGTACCGCACCGTCCCTCCCTCGAACACCGCCGTCTCTTCCGCGGAAGCGGGCACGACAACAGGCGCAACGATGATGGGTTCCGGCTCCGGCTCGGGTTGAGGTTCAGGTTGAGGCTGAGGCTGAGGTTGAGGTTCGGGCTGAGGTTCGGGTTGAGGCTCCGGTTGAGGTTCCGGTTCTGCCGCGGGCTCCGATTTCGGCGCACGGGTGCGGACGATGAGAACGGACACGACGACCAACGTGATGATGAGCATTGCGGCGACGACGATCAAAAGCCACACCATTGTGGTAGCGGCGTCCCACTCATTCACGTTGCCGAATAAATTGACGGCATTCAGCGACATTTCTTCTCTCCTTATCGTTTTTTTCAAAACGCACTTGCCGCAATCGTTCGCGGGGCGCGTTTTTCATACACGGGGTAAGGAAAAAGCCGATTTTCCGACATTACCCCGAATTCTATTTGATTATATCACGAGCAGAGCGAATTGTCAAAGGGTTTTCCGAAAATTTCTTTGATGAAATGTGAAAAAATGCAATACGTAGTGATATTTCCTTACATTTCCCCCATTTTGCACCCGACCGATCGGCTATGCGTAAAAGTTTTCGCATTTGCGCATACTGCCCAAGGAGGTTATGATGATAGAGCACGATACAATAGAACTGTTGCGCGAATGCGACGCTGGGATCCAAATGGGGATCTCGGCGATCGACGAGGTAAAAGATCACACCAAAGACGCCGATTTCGGCGCGATGCTCGACGACTATCAACGGGAGTATGCCGAGCTGCAAAACGAGATACAGAGTGTTCTGCACGAGTACCACGACGAGGGAAAGGACCCCAACCCCGTCGCCAAAGGCATGGCGTGGCTAAAGACCAACGTCATGATGGCGGTGAAGGAGACGGACGAAGAGATCGCCGACCTTTTGACGGACGGTTGCAATATGGGGATCAAATCGCTCAATAAATATCTCAACCAATACGCTGCGGCGGACGAGCGCGCCAAAGATTTTACGCGCCGTCTCATCGAACTGCAGGACAGACAGTTAAAAGAACTTTACCGGTATTTGTGAGAGAGTTTTCGCGCGCGCCCGCCCCTTCCGCGGAAGGGGCGGGCGCGCGCGTTTTATGTTACGCCAAGATTTTTACATGCGTCATGCTGAGCCGAAACGCATTTACGTAGTCCGCGGGAGAAAGTTCGCGAAGGCATCTTGGTACGTTGCGGTTTGATTTTTAACGTACTTGGACGTAGCAAGATTCCCTCGGAGAATTGCCGTGTCGAACTTCGTTATAACCTATACGGCTCGGAATGACGCACTACCACGCGAGGCGGAATGACGCATTACTGCGGGCGGGGCGGAATGACGTGATTTTAGAAAGGTGTTCTCTTGGCTACCCCTTGAGGGGGAGCTGTCATGAGCGTGCGAATGACTGAGGGGGTGTTCTTTTCAAATTGCAGACACCCTTTCTGTCACGCGCGGAGCGCGTGCCACCCATCCCTCAAGGGGTGGGCAAGTGTTTTTCTCTCCCGCACTTTTGTTGTTTCATTCCTCATCGAAGCGGTGCCTGATACCGTCTTTATCTTTGTAGGCGATGACAGTCGCAAGGGTCACATTTTCCACGCTCTTGAAAATGTTCTGCTCGATCTGCGGGTCCTCCGCTTTGAGGGTGCGGATGAGCTCTTTCACCTTCTGCCGCTTGCCGTCCACCTCGCCTCCCGCAAGGGCGGAGGTAAACTTACAGGCGCAGCGCAGAAATTCGAGCCCGTACTCCTCCCGCCACGCGATGATGTCCTTCTCCCGCACAAAATACATGGGACGGATGAGCTCCATCCCCTCAAAATTGGTGCTCTTGAGCTTGGGGAGCATGGTCTGCACCTGCCCGCCGTAGAGCATGCCCATGAGAATGGTCTCGATCACGTCGTCATAGTGGTGCCCGAGCGCGATCTTGTTGCAGCCGAGCTCCTTCGCCTTGGCATACAGGTGCCCTCGCCGCATGCGCGCGCAGAGGTAGCAGGGCGACTTTTCGATTTCAAACACGTTCTCGAAAATATCCGTCTCGAAAATGGTGACGGGAATGTTGAGGAGGCGGGCGTTTTCCTCGATCTTTTGGCGGTTTGCGGGGCTGTACCCGGGGTCCATGACGAGAAAGACGAGCTCGAACGGAAACTTGTTGTGCCGCTTGAGTTCCTGAAAGAGCTTTGCCATGAGCGCGGAGTCCTTCCCGCCCGACATGCACACCGCGATCTTGTCGTTGGGTTTTATAAGACCGTATTCGACGATCGCCTTCGCAAAGGGCTTAAAGAGCCGCCTTGCATAGTTCTTTCTGAGTCCCTCCTCTACCCTCTCGAAAAATTCACTCATGCTCGTCTCTCTCCCAAGCCGATGAGGTCCTTGACGACTTCTCCCGCCAAAATGAGCCCTGCGACCGAGGGCACAAAGGAGACGCTTCCCGGGGTCTCGCGCTTACCGCTCTCCTCCTCGGAGGGAAGGGGGCGGATGGGCTCCTCTTTGGAATAGACGACCTTCAGATGTTCGATCCCCCGCTTTTTGAGCTCGTGCCGCATGGTGCGTGCGAGCGGGCAGACGGAGGTTTTGGAAAGGTCCGCAACTTCGAACTTCGTGGGGTCGAGCTTGTTCCCCGCCCCCATCGCGCTGATGATGGGCGTATGGGAAGTTTCAGCGTTCACCGCGAGGGCGATCTTTCCCGCCACCGTGTCGATCGCGTCCACGATGTAATCGTATTGCTTGAAATCAAACTCCCCCGCTGTCTCGGGCAAGTAAAAAGTCTTAAAGGTGCGCACGATGCAGTCGGGGTTGATCTCTTTGATGCGCTCGGCTACAACGTCCACCTTGTATTTCCCGAGCGTTTTATAGGTGGCATGGAGCTGGCGGTTGAGGTTGGTGAGGGAAAAGACGTCGCTGTCGACAAGGTCGAGCGCGCCGACCCCTGCTCGGGCGAGCGCTTCCACGCAGTAGCCTCCCACGCCGCCGACGCCGAATACCGCCACGCGGCTTGCGGCAAGTTTTTTGATCGCTTCTTCTCCGATGAGAAGTTCCGTTCTCGAAAAGGCATTCAGCATACGGATATTATACCCCCTCTAAAAGCGAAAGTCAACCCTTTCATGAAGGAGGGTTTGGCGAAAAGCTGTCCCCCGCGCGAGCGGGGAAAAGTGGCAGCGTTTGGGTTTGGTTTTAATCGTACTTGGACGTAGCAAGATTCCCTCGAAGAATTGCCATGTCGGACTTCGTTCTTGCCGTTACGGCTACTTCGTCGCTGGCGCTCCTCGTGCCGCCCTTCGACAACATAGAACGTGCGGGCGGGGCGGAATGACGCGAACGGACGAACGTGTGTGTTAAAGCGTCATGCTGAGCCGTAATGTGGGCACGCAGTCCCGTTAGAAAGTCCGCGAAGGCATCTTGTTGCGTTTGGGTTTGGTTTTAATCGTACTTGGACGTAGCAAGATTCCCTCGAAGAATTGCCATGTCGGACTTCGTTCTT
>CANQPO010000088.1 GCA_947625695.1 uncultured Clostridia bacterium
AGCACGTTGAGCCCCGCGATCTTGCCCGCGTCCTTGGTCGCCTGACGCTGTGCGTCGGTGAAGTAGGCGGGGCAGGTGATGACGGCGTCCGTCACCTTGCTACCGAGGTACGCCTCCGCGTCCGCCTTGAGCTTGCTCAAAATCATCGCGGAGATCTCCTGCGGCGAATAGGACTTTTCGTCGATCTTTACTTTATAGTCCGACCCCATCTTCCGCTTGATGGAGCTGACCGTCTTGTCGGGGTTGGCGACCGCCTGACGCTTTGCCACCTGCCCGACGACGCGGGAGCCGTCCTTCTGGAATGCGACGACGGACGGGGTCGTTCTGCTGCCCTCCGCATTTGCGATGACGACGGGCTCGCCGCCCTCCATCACCGCTACGCAGGAGTTGGTTGTTCCCAAATCAATACCGATCGTTTTAGACATATTTATTTCCTCTCTTATAATTGACAAATTTTATTTTTTTCGTTTACCTTACAACGACCACTTGCGCATAGCGGAGCACTTTTCCGTTTTGCTTGTAGCCCTTGCGGTAGACCTGCTTTACGGTGCCGCTCTCTTCCCCCTCTTCGGGATCGACCGCCATGATCGCCTCGCACTCCTCCGCGTCGAATTCCTTTCCCAAGGGGTCGATCGTCTCGATCTTCTCCTCTTTGAGAAGTGCCTCAAAGCTCGCCGTCACCATGGAGATGCCCTTTTTCGTCGCCTCGTCGCTGCAAGACGCGAGGGCGCGCTCCAAGTTATCGGCAATGGGGAAGAGCTTGCAGACGACGTCCGCGCGTCCCTCCTCGTAGCGGCGTGCGCTCTCCCGCGCCGTGCGCTTGCGGTAGTTCTCGTACTCCGCCGTCACCGAATACCATTTGCGCTTGAAGTCCTCCGCCTCCGCCTTTGCGACTTCGAGGGGGTCTGGCTGCGCGGGCTTCTTTTCGGGTTCTTTCTCGGATACCTTTTCAGGCTCCTGTTCGGTTTGCCCGCCCTGCGCGGCTTCTTCCGCCCTTTCTTCCGCAGGCTGTGCGGGGGTCTCTTGTTTCTTTTTCTTGTCCACTGCTGTACCGCCGTTTGTCTTTTCGCGCTCAACGCGCTTTTTTCATCCCTAAATATAATGCCGAAAGCAAAAGTTCAAACGCCTTCGGGCAAAATTTTTTTGTTTTTTTTCCAACTTTTTCGGAAAATTTTCCTTTCACCCTTTACTTTGCCCCGAAAATGTATTAAAATAATGGAAAAAGATCAAGGGAGAATGCCATGGAAACCAGAGGAATGGAACTTACCGCAAGAAGAAACAAGAAAGTGAAGATCCGCGTGATGGAGGGGCACTTTGCCACCCAGCACTCCCACGTGAGCCACTGCATCGACATGACGGCGGTGAAGTCGGAGATGAATATGGCAAAGGAAGCGGCAAAACTGTTTGCGGAGAGTTTTTACTCCTCCCCCATCGACACCATCATCACCTTGGAGCGCACCAAGATGATCGGAGCGTTCCTTGCGAGCGAGCTTTCGGAGAGCGGCATCAACCGCGGGGCGGACATCGCCGTCGTCTCCCCCGAGGTGACGGGCGACATGATGATCTTGCGGGACAACCTCTCCCCCTATGTGAAGAATAAGCGGGTGCTCCTTTTGACTGCGACTGCCACAACGGGCTTGACCCTTGCAAGCGCGCTCGAGGGAATCCGCTACTACGGCGGCGAGACGGTGGGCGCGGCGGCGGTATTCGGCGGGAATTTCTCGTTCAAGAATATCCCCGTGGTGCGGCTCTTTGGCGTGGAGGACATTCACGGCTACAGTTCCTTCCCCGCGAGCGAGTGCCCCTACTGCCGCGCAGGCATCAAGATCGACGCCCTCGTCAATTCGTATGGATATAGCAAGATTTAATATTCACGAGATTAGTTTCGCACAATTCTTTTCTTTGTGCTATGCGCAAATCGCTCTAATTGTCATTTCGAGCGGAGCGCAAAGCGCGGAGTCGAGAAATCTCACTCGAAAATAATTGTGCGAGGAAACCTTTTTTCTGCATCAACGAAGTCATCCTCTCATTCGCTCGGCTTTCACAACAAGCCGTAAGTATGCGGCAAATTGAGTGCGCTGCCGCAGGGAACCCTGCTCCGCGCAGTGATTGGGAAGCCATCGAAGCATTCCCAATCACGTCACCCTGAGCTTTGTCGAAGGGTGTCCGCATTATAATAAGGACATTCCTCGACAAGGCTCGGAATGACGTGATTGAAATATACCTCCTCCATCGGAGGGGGATTAAGGGGGTGGGCAAAAGACCTGCCCCTACTTGTGGGCGGGTGGCGAACGCAGTGAGACAGGTGGGGGCACATTCTTAAAACTGTCATTTCGAGCGTAGTCGAGAAATCTCTACCTTATTCATAAAAAAATAAAAACTGCGGAGGCGCAAAATATGAGCTGGAACAGATGGGGGCAAAGCGACCCGACATATTCGCAGGCAAAGGCGGACAGTGCCGCGGCGGAAGCGGAAGCAAGGGCGGCGCGCGCACGCGACCTCAAAGCTGCAAAAGAAAGAAAAAAGGCCGAAAAGGCCGCTAACAAAACCAACCAAAACAAATAAATACGCACCGCCGTTTCGCCTTCCCCGCACGCGGCAATGCGTCATTCCGAGCCGTAACGGAAAGAACGAAGTCCGACACGGCAATTCTCCGAGGGAATCTTGTTACGTCCAAGCACGATTAAAACCAAACCCAAACGTACCAAGATGCCTTCGCAGACTTTCTTCCGTAGGCTGCGTTTTCACTATTTCGGCTCAGCATGGCGCACTTTCCTTACAAAACATGCATACATTAAGTAGCCGCCGTTGCCTTGGGCAACGGCGGCGCTTTTTGTTTTTTATTTATCCCACTTGTTCTCCCGTTCGAGACGATATCTTCGGTCAGTGAGAAGTTCCCCTTCATAAGTAAAGTGCAAGGTGCCGTGCACATCTGATTTCCTGCCGAGCAGTTCTTTCGCAAGCCCGCTCATTGAATAGATTTTCCCTTGATATGAGACCCTGCGTTCATCGGCTACGGTGCAACGGACGGAGGAGTCTTGCACAAACACAAGTTCCGCACCCACGGGAATTCCGCACTTTGCAAAGGAGAAATTTTCCCGCCGCTCATGGCTCTCCGTTTCGATTTCCTCCGCGAGTTCCTCCGCTTCCCGTTCGGCCTTGTTCGGCGCGATTTTGTGCAACCGTTTCACGCTTCCCGTAATCTTGGCGATCCCTTCGAGGAGGGCATAAGCATCCTCCGCGCTCATGGCGTAAAATTCGCGCACCCGCTTTTTGCCTTCGAAATTTTCGATCGCCCGCAAGTTGGGGTTCAAATTGTCGATGATCTTATGGAGTTCGATATCCGAGAGACGGGACTGCACGCCGTACACCGCATACACCCGAAAGGCAAACGGCACGCATTCGCTTCGGTTGAGTTGCGCAAGCCGCTTTTCAATGTTATCCGCATACCCGATCTTTACATAATCGGGAAAGGAGGGATTTGTGAGGATATAGATAACGCCCTGTTCTTTTTGTTCGCTGTCCATGCGCTTCTCCTTTGTTTATCTTGATTATATCA
>CANQPO010000089.1 GCA_947625695.1 uncultured Clostridia bacterium
GGGCAGCTCGCCGTTGAGGTAGTCGGTGTAGATGGGGGTGCCGTCCTCGGGGGTCAGGGCGTACATGGAGATGTGCTTCGCGCCGCAGCGGGAGGCAAGTTCGATGGTCTTGAAGAGGTCCTCTTTTGTCTGCCCCTTGAGCCCGAGCATGACGTCCGCCGAGAAGTTTTCCCCCTTCAAAAGCCCGCACGTGTACACAAAATCGCGCGCAGTGTGGATGCGCCCCAAATTTTTGAGCTGGTCGTCGATGGCGGTCTGAAGGCCCACGGAGAAGCGGTTGACGCCGGCCTTTTTGTAAGTCGCGATCTTCTGCTCGCTCACCGTCCCGGGGTTCATCTCGATGGTGATCTCGGGGTTTTTGGAAAGATGAAAACACTTCTGAATCTGCTTCATCGCGCCGTAGATGTACTTGGGGTCGATGATCGAGGGCGTCCCCCCGCCGAAGTAAACGGTGTCGAAGGTGCAGCTTTCGAGCTGTTTGCCGCGCAGTTCGATCTCCTTGTAGAGGCACGCCATATAAGCCTCGGCAAAGGCGAGCCGGTCGGGAAAGGACGTAAAGTCGCAATAGGTGCACTTGTGCTTGCAAAACGGGATGTGAAGATAAATACCTGGCATAAAAAACTCCTTTGAGACCTGCCCCCACTTGTGGGGGCGGGTGGCTCGCGCAGCGAGACAGGTGGGGGTCAAATTCCCAAATGGTTCCAAATGTCTTGGCAAACCCCCTCGAAATTCGAGTTCAATTCTTTATCGGAATAACGAAGAACGGTGTATCCCATATCCGCGAGGAAAGCGTCGCGAACGCGATCTTGCTCGGAGACGGGCTCCTCGTAGTGTTGCGCGCCGTCCAATTCGATCACGATCCCCTGTTCGGCGCAAAAGAAATCGACAATATAGCGATTGATCACTTTTTGCCTTGTGAATTTTACAGGCAGGGAATTCAAAAAACGATACCAAAGTTTTTTCTCCTCTTTGGTCGCATTTTTCCGCAATGATTTTGCGTTTTGAACAAGTTTGTTGTTTCTGATTTTGATTGGCATGATCAACCCCCACCTGACATGGCTACGCCATGCCACCCGCCCCCTTCAAAGGGGGCAGGTCTATCCCTCCTGACGCTTCGCGCCATTTTTCCCTTACATTCCCCCGTTCCAGAGATATTTGTTGAGGTCGACATAGCCGTCTATGACTTCCACCCCCTCGGAGCGGAGGAGAGAAGCCTGCATGTCGAGCCCGCCGAAGGCAAAGGCGGGTGCAAGCCGGCCCTCGCGGTTGACGACTCTGTGGCAGGGCACGACGACGGGCGTGGGGTTGCGATGAAGGGCGTTTCCGACCTGCCTCGAAGCCCTCGGCCTGCCGATGGCGCGGGCGATCATGCCGTAGGTGACGACCTTCCCCTTCGGCACCGTTTTTAAGTATTCGTAAACGCTTTGATCGAAATTTGTCATAGTGAGTTGTCCTTCGCGCGGTTTGTGAGGAGCGTCATGCGGAGCCGCCCGCACGTTCTATGTTGCCTAAGGGCGGCACGAGGAGCCTGCGACGAAGTAGCCGTAATGTGGGTACGCAGTCCGTTTAAGCAAGTCCGCGAAGGCATCTTGTTGCGTTTCGGTTTGGTTTTGAACGTGCCTTAACGTAACAAGATTCCCTCGGAGACTTCCCGTGTCGGACTTCGTTCTTTCCGTTACGGCTCGGAATGACGCGGGTGCCAAGGGTTTGCCCACCCCCTTAATCCCCCTCCCAAGGAGGGGGTTCTGTTGGGCTCCGCCTGTCCCTCGCGCGAAAGAGTTCCATTTCCTCTTGCCCCCCTCCGTGGGAGGGGGGTAGGGGGGGGTGGGGCGTGTCCCTAATGGCGTCATTCCGCCCCGCGCGAAGTTCTGTTTCTCTAAGCGCGGCACGAGCCGAAGGCGAAGTAGCGAAGTCGAGGAATGTCCTTATTTATAATGCGGACACCCTTCGACAGAGCTCAGGGTGACGTAATTTAGGAATGGCGTGTCTCATTTCCAAAACCACTGCGCGGAGCAGGGTTCCCCTGCGGCAGCGCACACAATTTGCCGTATGCTTACGGCTTATTGTAAAAGCCAAGCGAATGAGAGGATGGCTTTGTTGATACACGAGGAAGGTTTCCTCGCACAATTATTTTCGACGAGCCCCACCCCCTTAATCCCCCTCCCGAGGAGGGGGTTCTGTTAAAAGCGGCTGCGCTCCCCCGCTTGAGGTTCCCGTGGGCGAGGAGTAAAGAATTGTGCGAAACTAAAATCACTGCGCGTTGGAAAATCGCCATTTTCCATAAGCGCACACAATTTGCCGTATGCTTACGGCTTATTGTCCGATGAAACGAACGAGAGGACAAAAAAGTTAAGGCGTAAAAAAACCTTTCCTCGCACAATTATTTTCGACCGACACTCCTTCCGTCACGGCGTTGCCGTGACACCCACCCCTCAAGGGGTGGGCAAGGGGGAGAGGGAGCAAAGAATTGTGCGAAAACAATCTCGTGAACTTAGTCTTTATTCGTCTTCAATATCTGCATAAACACTTCGGAGGGGACTTGGACGGTGCCGATCTGGCGCATCCGCTTTTTGCCCTCCTTTTGCTTTTCAAGCAGCTTCTTTTTGCGGGTGATATCGCCGCCGTAACACTTGGCGAGCACGTCTTTTCTCACCGCTTTCACCGTTTCGCGGGCGATGATCTTGCCGCCGATCGCCGCCTGTACGGGAATTTCGAACAGCTGGCGGGGAATGGCGTCCTTCAGGTTCTCGCACAGCGTTCTGCCGCGCGGGTAGGCCCTGTCCTCATGCACGATGATGGAGAGCGCGTCGCAAATTTCCCCGTTGAGCAAAATATCCATGCGCACGAGCTTGCTCCTCTCGTACCCCGCGATCTCGTAGTCGAAGCTCGCATAGCCCCGCGTGCGGGACTTCAGTTCGTCGAAAAAGTCGTACACGATCTCGTTGAGGGGGAGGCGGTATTCGAGCTTCACCCGCCGCGCGTCGAGGTAGGTCATGTCCTTGAACACCCCACGCTTGTCTTGGCAGAGATCCATGATGGAGCCCAAATAGTCGGGCGGGGAGTAAATTTCCGCCTTGACGATGGGCTCTTCCATGTAGTCGATGTCCGAGGGCGGGGGCAGGTGGGAAGGGTTGTCCACATAAAAGCTCGTGCCGTCCGTCTTGTGCACGAGGTAGGAGACGGAGGGCGCGGTGGTGATGATGTCGAGGTTGAACTCCCGTTCGAT
>CANQPO010000090.1 GCA_947625695.1 uncultured Clostridia bacterium
ACGACCGCGCTCTTCATGGAGGCCCATCCGCAGTACGGGATCGGCTATCGGGACGCGGTGAACGCCTCGGAGAAGTCCTACCGCGCGTTCTTCTCCGTCAAATCGCAGGTGAACGGGGAGGCGGACACGCGCATGTCCCGTCCGCTCACGGACTACGCGGGGCTGTATGAGTACAGAAATATTGCCTACGACAAGGGTGTGATCCTGTTCGACCGCATCCGCGACGTTGCGGGGGAGCAAAAGCTCATCAAGGGACTCAAAAATTATGCGGCGGAGTTCGGGGGAAAGCTGGCGACGCCCGCCGACCTCGTCGCCTGTCTGACCTCCGCGGGGATCCGTGCGGAGGAGCTCGTTCGCTCCTTCACCGAGGGCAAATGCGTGATTTAACTTTTCGCTCGGCTCCCCTCTTAGGGGAGCTGTCACGCAGTGACTGAGGGGTTTGCCCCCGCCGCTCATCCTGAGCGTAGGCGAAGGATCCCATAAAACGCACGGCAGCAACTATTCTCCCTCATCCCGAGCGAAGCGAGGGGATCTCGTAAACCTACGGAGCTCAATGATTCCACCTCATTCAAAGCCACGCGCCCGCGGACTCTCGTCCGCGGGCGCGATAATAAATTTCTATTATTTTATGCTGTTAAGGTTCCCAATTCGCAATTGTTACATTCTGGACGTTTTTTACATTTGCAATTTTTACATAAATCCCAATTAAGTTTAGACTTTAGCGTGCTCTCCCTGTATTCGATGTTACCATAGCGCCCATCGTCATCACGGTTGGGTGATTTTATAACATAGAACGTAGCTTCATCGAGTTTAATGTCACTAAAATCTATTTTTGCGACGCTATAGTTCTGACAAAGTTGCTTATCAATTCGCAGAATCAACCGAAATTCATTTTCATAACACCACTCATAGTCCTTCAGAACATGGGATAATCCATTGATATAATTCTTCATCACATTTTGTACCCGCTCATCGCTTCTTTTTATATCAATAAGTCCTTTTTCATTGTCACTACTACAGTAAAGAATATCTATCAGATCAAGTGAACAGTTCTCTTTGTCAATTGTGGGACCTTCTACAAACTTCGATTCGCCCGAAGGGCCATCGAAATTTCCTAAAACGATTTTTTTATAGCCATTTATTATTTTATTAAGATTGCCTACTCCTATCTCAACCATGACGCCTTTCTTTTGCATTCCCCCGTACAACATCCACATCGCTACACTTTCGGAAGTGGAATATGTAAACGATCTTGCAAAATATTTATACTCGCTATCACCGGAGTTGAATGCGTCACGGTCGGCCGTATCATTCCAATCTGCTCCATCCGTCAAATATAAAATATGGTCGGTAAATATTGCAGAAAGTTTATCTTCTTCGCCGTAAATTCTACAATGGTTATGATTTGCTGCCTTTTTTCTTAAATAACCATCAAGTGTTATGTCTTTGGAAATAAATATTTTTGGTTCATCATCAGAAAATAAATATTCCATTTTGAGTGTCTTTTTCCCTTCTCCCATATTACACATTCTCCTTTGTCCAAATGACAGGACGATTCGTAACGGGGTCATAATGCCAATGCTCCCCATCAAAATTTTCTTCCGCGCTGTAATAGTAGCGGTTTGCTTCTGTTAAATCAGTGTTGCCGAAATCATCGATCGAAATCCGAAACCATTCATCCACTGTGCCCATATAATACACGCTTTCAAGCGAACTGCAACCATCAAACGCCCAATCTCCAATCGAGGTCACGCTGTTAGGAATAACAATGCTCGTCAGCCCCCAGCATTCACTGAACGCAGCATCTCCGATCGATGTCACGCTGTTGGGAATAACAATGCTCGTCAGCCCCCAGCATTCACTGAACGCAGCATCTCCGATCGATGTCACGCTGTTGGGAATTTCAATGCTCGTCATTCCGCTGCAGCCACTGAACGCACGCTCTCGAATCGAGGTCACGCTGTCGGGAATGCTGACTGTGCCTTTGATTCCTAAGGGGACATAAACAATTTCTGTTTTGTTTTTGTTATATATAATCCCGCCTTGGCTACTGTAGGTTTGATTGTTTTCATCTACCGTAAAATATTCAAGTGAACTGCAACCACTGAATGCATAACTTCCAATCTCCGTCACGCTGTCGGGAATGGTAACGCTTGTCAGTCCGCTGCAACCATAAAATGCATCACTTCCAATCTCCGTCACACCTTTTCCAATCTTTACGCTCGTCAGTCCGCTGCAACCATAAAATGCATAATTCCCAATCGAAATCACGCTGTCGGGAATTGCAATGCTCGTCAGTCCGCTGCAACCACTGAATGCAGAAGCTCCGATCGATGTCACGCTGTTGGGAATCTTTATGCTTGTCAGATTTGCATTGCGGGCATCCATACTTGTATTAAATGCCTTATCACCGATCGCTGTGACTTTCAGGCCGCGGAAGGTGGAGGGGATGACGATGTCCGTGTCCCATGCGGTGCCGAGGCCGACGACCATGGCGGTGTATTCGCCGTTTTCGCCCTTGACTTTTTGATATTGAAGGCCCTCCGTGCCCTCCTCGGTGGGTTCATCTGCGGTGACTTTGCCTGCATTGAGGACCGTGCCATCGTCGAGGGTGACCTTGAGATCACCGTTTTCATCGACTTCCACGGATTTGATCCCGTTGCCGTCTTTGCCGTCCTTGCCATCTTTTCCGTCTTTGCCGCTTTCGCCATTGCACCCGACAAGGCCAAAGCAGAGGCAAAGAGCTGCGATGAGGGTCAAGAAGACCGTCAAAAGTTTGCGTTTCATTTG
>CANQPO010000091.1 GCA_947625695.1 uncultured Clostridia bacterium
TGTGAGGATATAGATAACGCCCTGTTCTTTTTGTTCGCTGTCCATGCGCTTCTCCTTTGTTTATCTTGATTATATCACAATTTTGTTGTGAAATCAATCATTCCCCAATTTATTCCCCGAAAAATTTCCTTATGATCTCGGCGATCTTGCTTTTATAGACAATATTCCCGTTTCCGCTCGCAAAGCAGAGGGGCGGATAGACCACGCACCACCAATTATCCCCCTTCCCCGAGCCGAGTTCCAAGATGAGCGCGTCATACACGCCCGCCTCCAAAGTGACGTTTTCATACACCCGTGTGGGAAATTTCTCTTGTCTGAGGCTTGCCCGCGCGCCGTAGGAAAACCCGTTTGCGCGCAACACTTCGCCCGCTACCTCCTCCACAGCGCCGAGGGAAGCGCCGATTTTTTGCATCGCCTCCTCCTTGCTCTCGCACTCCGCAACGACGGGCGTGAGAAACTCCACCACCCTATCCCGCACCTTGTACTTCACCGCCTGCGCCTCAGCTTCGTTGGAATCGGCGCGGATGTGCATCCGAAGATAGGACGTGTTCTCCCCTTCGGTCCCCTTGAACCCGCCGAACGCAAACACGGTGACTGCGACCGCCACGACAAGCAACACGACCACGGCAAACTTTTTCATAAACAAACCTCCGCTTTTCTTCGCGAAGGTTATTGACGGGTTGAAAAAATTTTATACCTTAACTTTTTTATTTTACCGTTTTTTTGCGATTTTTGCAATACGTATGCGATTTTACCGCTCGCCCGCGATGTGCCAGCTCTCTTCGAGGAAGTTTTCGATTTCCTCTATCTCTACGCTGCCGTCGAGCGGGAGGGCGATCCAATGCTTTTTGTTCATGTGCCAACCGCCGAAAATTTTCACGTTATCAACCAAAAGCGCGACCTCGGCGGGGTCGGCGCGCACGTCGAGGATCTCAACATTCCCCTCGCCCGCAAGCCCCAATTTTTTGCGCGCCACCGTGAGCACCGCGCCGTACCACTTCAGATTGTCCTTCCTCCGCCAGATCGCGTTGTCGGGAAACTTCTCCCAAAGGTACTCGGGCTCGTCGCCGTATTTTTCCCGCACTCGCGCGATGAGTTCCTTCGTGACCGCGCTCTTGAAGATCTCCGTATCGAAGCACTTTTCCGCAACCGTATGCAAAATTGCGCCGTGCTCCTCGCGCACGCGGCCGACGAACTCCCCCTCCGCGCTCTCCACAAGGTGCAGGGTGTAGGGCTCCTCCGTGAGGGTGTCTAAAAGCTCGGTTTTCACCGTGCCATCCCGCAAAACGCGCACCGTCATCAAAAACTGCCCCTCGAAGATGTGCGTGCGGAACACAAATTCCCCGTTTTCCTCCGAAAATCCGAAGAGCCGCAGCTTTTCAAAATTCGGCGTTTTGAATGTGAAGATATCGTTCATTTGAGATTCGTCCCCGTGATCACGCCACCGCCGAGGCACTGCGCTTCGTCATAGAGGACGGCGTACTGCCCCTCCGTGACCGCGCGCTGGGGCTCGCGGAAGAAGATTTCCGCACCCGTGTCCCCTTTTCGCACCACGTGCACCGCCTGTTCGCCTTGGCGATAGCGGAATTTCGCAAAGCAGTCGAACTCTTCTTCCTGCGGCACGGACGGAATGTAGTTCATGCCCTCCACCGTGCAACGGGTGGAAAAGAGCGGGGTCTCGTCGCCGTGGGAGACATACAAAATGTTGCTTGCAAGGTCCTTTTTGACGACGAACCATCTGCCCTCCTCCCCCCTTCTGCCGCCGAGATCCAAGCCCCGCCGCTGGCCGAGGGTGTAGTACATGAGCCCGATGTGCTCGCCGACCTCTTCCCCCTCGAGCGTGAGAATTTTCCCGGGCTGCGCGGGCAGATATTCCTGCAAAAATTTGCGGAAATTGCGCTCGCCGATAAAGCAAATGCCCGTACTGTCCTTCTTTTCTGCGGTGGAGAGCCCTTCGCGCACGGCGATCTCGCGCACTTCCTCTTTCAAGAGAGAGGAAAGCGGAAAGAGCACGCCGTCGAGCTGGGGCTGGGTGAGCTGGTTGAGAAAATAGGTCTGGTCCTTGCCCTGATCCTTCGCCTTCAAGAGACGGTGGACCCCCTTTGCGTGGGAAATGCCGCAGTAGTGCCCCGTGGCGATGTAGTCCGCGCCGAGCGCCTTTGCGTACTCCTTAAAGGGGCCGAACTTGATCTCTCGGTTGCAGAGGACGTCGGGGTTGGGGGTTCTGCCCGCGCGATACTCGGCGAGGAAGTAGGAAAAGACGCGCTCCATGTACTCTTTGGCGAAGTTGACGGAGTAGTAGGGAATGCCGAGCAGCCCGCACACCCGCTTGACGTCCTCGAAGTCCTCCTCCGCGGTACACGCGCCGCCGACGTCGTCCTCCTCCCAATTTTTCATAAAGAGCCCCACGACGTTGTAGCCCTGTTCTTTTAAGAGAAGGGCGGCGACCGAACTGTCCACTCCCCCGCTCATTCCGACGACGACCGTCTTTTTCGACACGATTTTGCGCTCCCGAAAAATTTTTCTTTATTTTACCATATTCGCGCAAAAATATAAAGCATTTTTCGGAAGAATGTGATATAATGGGAAAACGATCGGACGTTGAGCCCGAAAAGCATGTACTCGTAGTGTAATTGGATAACATTATGGCCTCCGACGCCATCGACTCCGGGTTCGAACCCCGGCGGGTACACCATTTGATAACAAATCCGAACGCTCGATTTCCTCTAACGAGATGCGAATTGTTCCGTCCTTGTAGTTGCAGGT
>CANQPO010000092.1 GCA_947625695.1 uncultured Clostridia bacterium
AAGTCGTGGATGTTGTTGCTCTTCTTCTGCCAGATCCACAAAATTTCGTCGATACAGCTCTTAAAAGCCGTGCGGCGGATGGTGAGAATGGGAAATTCCTCCTGCAAATTGTAACGGTTGACGACGCCGAACTTCTTCACCGTGTGGGCGGGCGTGCCGTCCTCCCAGCGCGGACGGACCTCGCGGTCGGTGTCCCAAACGCCGTTTTCCAAAATATCCTTACAATTTTGAATGAAAATTTCGTCCGCTCTGCTCATTTGTTTTCTCCTTTCGGAGGAAGCCCGAGCGATTCGCGGTATAGCTCTCTTGCCATTTCCTCGGCGGAGGGTTCTATCTCCCTGTACCACTCCTGCGAAAACTTCCACATGAGCGTTGCAATGCGCTCCCGCACTTCCTTCTCCCCCAAGATCTGCATGATCGTCCAAAGGTCGGGCGTGTTCGCCCTGCCCGTCGTGGCGATGCGCAAAATTTCGGCGACGTCCGCAACGCTTCCCTTGTAAGCCTCGGGATTTGCCTTATATTCCTTCATCTCAGCGGCATAGCCGTTCAACTCCGCCGCCTGTTTGATCTTCGCAAACCACGTCTGCGCGTCGTCCTCATAGCGGTAACTTTCGAGGAAATGGTCCATAACGCTTGCACGATCGTACAGCTCCGCACGAAATTCCTCGTAAGTTTCGGGCCGTTCAAAGAAGAATTTGATGAACTCCATCGCCTGCGAGGCGGTGGTGAAGTCCTTGCGCCGCTTTTTGCCGCCGATCCCCATGCAGAGGGTGAGCGTCTTTAACATCTTTTCGCGGTCCGCAAAATACCCTTTCTGCGCTTCCGAGCCGTACTCGTCCGCCCACGTTTTGAGGAAATCGAACATCTCCTCCGCGGAGAGCTTGGAGAGCTCGTCCTTCGAGATGTCGTTGAGTTTGTCGAGGTCGAAGAGGGTGCCGCTCTTGCTCATCTTGCTTGCCGAGAATTGGAAACTGTCGAGCGGGGCCTCGGGGTTCTTCCGATACCACTCCTCGAAATTGGAGTTGAGCAAGGTCAGCATGTACACCTTGACGGCGCGGGCAAAATACCCCTCCTTGCGGTAAAATTCGAGGGAGAGCTCGGGGTCCTTGCGCTTACTCAGTTTGCGGCGGGACGCACCGTCCTGCTTCATGAGCGAGCAGTTGTGACCGTAGCGCGGACGTTCGAAGCCGAGCGCGTCGAAGAGCTCGATGTGAATGGGCAAACTTGCAAGCCATTCCTCGCCGCGGATGACGAGGGTGGTGCGCATGAAATGATCGTCGATGGCGTGGGCGAAGTGGTAGGTGGGAATGCCGTCCGATTTCAAGATGACGACGTCCTGGTCGTTCTCGGGCACGGTGATGTCCCCCTTGATCTCGTCGCGGAACTTGTGCTTGTTCTCGGGGTTGCCGAGCGATTTCAAACGAATGACAAAGGGCTTCCCCTCGTCGAGGTTTCGATAAATTTCCTCCTCGGAGAGGTTGCGGCACTTGGCGTATTTCCCATAATAGCCCGTAATTTCCTTATTTTTGGTCTGCTCCTCGCGGAGGGCAGTGAGTTCCTCCTCAGTGCAGAAGCACGGGTACGCCCTCCCCTCTTCGATGAGGTGTTTGACGAATGCACGGTAAATTTCGGCGCGCTGACGCTGGTACCAAGGGGCGTAAGTGTCGTCGCCGCCGATCTCGGCGCCCTCGTCGAATTTGATGTCGAAATAGCGGAGGGCGTTTTTCACCGCCTCCACCGCGCCGTCCACCTTGCGCTTTAAGTCGGTATCCTCGATGCGCAGATATAAAATGCCGCCGCTCTGGTGGGCGATGCGCTCGTTGGCGATCGCCGCAAAGAGGTTGCCGAGGTGGATAAACCCCGTGGGCGAGGGTGCAAGGCGGGTGACCTCCGCGCCCTTTGGAAGGCCACGCGGCGGGTACTTTTCTTCGTAGCTTTGAAGAGAGGGATATTCCCCGGGCAGGAGACGCTCCGCCAATGCTTTGTAATTCATATCATATCCTCCTGAAAGGTTTTCTCGAATTTTTGTACGAAAATTATAACAACAGCTCCAAGGTCTCGGGCGCAATCTCCGCAAGCCCGTTTTCGACGTCGTGCACGAGGGAAACTGCCGCGGAGAGCATGGGCGTCTCCACGCCGAGTTTTTCCCCCGCCTTGACGACCGCGCCCGCCACAAAGTCTACGTCGCACCGCCGCCCCGCCTCAAGGTCCTTGAGCATACCCGAGCGGATATCTTTATGCTTTTTCATGGCGACGGGAAGGAGCATTCCCGCAAAGGGCGAGGAGAAGAGCTTCAAAATGTCGTGCCCGTTCTGCACGAGGCGCTTACAGCCCGCCGCCTTGGCAACAGAAATCGTCTCCCGCATGAGGGCAAGGACGAGCTTTTTGTGCTTCTTGGCAAGTTCGCCGAACGTGAGGGAGGAGATTGCCGACAGCGTGGAAAACGCCGCATTGACGACGAGCTTGCTGTATCTGATCTCGGTAAGGTCCCCCACCGTCACCGTGAACGCGGACGAGAGCAGGGTTTTGAGTTCTTCGAGCCTGTCCCCTCTTCCGTATGCGCCGAGCGCGAGGTGCAGCTCCTTTGAAGTGAGCTTCACCTTCCCGGGCGCGACGAGTTCCGCACCCCAGCCGAGCGCG
>CANQPO010000093.1 GCA_947625695.1 uncultured Clostridia bacterium
TGAGGAGGGGCACTGCCTGCCGCTGCATGTTCGAGCCCATGAGGGCGCGGTTGGTATCGTCGTTCTCGAGGAAGGGAATGAGCGCCGTCGCCACGGAGACGAGCTGTTTGGGGCTCACGTCCATATAGTCGATGCGCTCGCGCGGCATCTCGGTGATGAGTTCCTTGTGGCGGCAGCCGACGCGCTCGTTCACGAACACGTTGAAGGTCTTCTTCACCCGTTCGCCCGTCTCGCTGTCGTAGACATAGTATTCCTTCTCTTCGAGGGGTTCGTTCGCCTGTGCGACGACGTATTTATCCTCTTCGTCCGCCGTGAGATAGCGCACGTTCTCCTTGGTGTCGGTCACATGGACGATCTCGATGGGGTCGCCCGTCTCGTTCTCGACGGTGAGTTTGACGCACTTGCGGTAAGGGGATTCGATG
Source organism: uncultured Clostridia bacterium (assembly GCA_947625695.1). GTDB lineage: Bacteria > Bacillota > Clostridia > Christensenellales > Borkfalkiaceae > Gallimonas. The sequence goes on from CANQPO010000093.1 coordinate 423, forward strand.
AATCCGTACTCGTTGACTTTGGAGAAGGTGGCGAGGGAGGAAATGAGGCCGATGTTCTGACCTTCGGGGGTCTCGATCGGGCACATGCGTCCGTAGTGGGAGTGGTGAACGTCGCGGACTTCGAAGGTCGCGCGGTCGCGGTTCAAGCCGCCGGGGCCGAGGGCGGAGAGCTTGCGCTTGTGGGTGAGCTCTGCAATCGGGTTGGTCTGGTCCATGAACTGCGAGAGCTGGGAAGAGCCGAAGAACTCGCGGATGACCGCCGAGATGGGGCGCACATTGATGAGTCCCGAGGGAGTGACCTCCATGGGGTCCTGCGTTGCCATGCGCTCCTTGATGAGACGTTCGAGCCGCGCCATGCCGATGCGGAGCTGGTTTTGGAGCAGCTCGCCCACCGAACGCACGCGGCGGTTGCCGAGGTGGTCGATCTCGTCGATGGAGCCGATGCCGTACTTCAAATCGAGGTTGGTGGACACCGCCGCGACGATGTCGTCCTCGGTGATGCACTTATAGTTGAGTTTTTCGATGAGGGGCTTTAAGGCCTTCTTCTCTTCGGGGGTAACGCCGTTCACCCGCGTCTCCGCCTCGAGATCGACGGGCGCGCCGAGGACGGGTTCCTCTTCGCTGCGCTTCAAAATTTCGGTGAAGAGAACGCACGCGGAGACGAACTTGTTGCGATTCTCCCTGCGCTTTTCGCGGTTCTTCTTCTCCTCTTTCTTCTCCTTCTCCTCGTCTACGTCCCGCGCACCGAGCCCCGATTCGGGAAGTTCATGATAGAGCTTATTGATGCGGTCGCAATAGAGATCGGCGACTTCCTCGACGGATTGCGTCTTGCAAGCCTCGGCGATCTCGCGGGCGAACACGAGGTTGGGATAGTAGATGGTGGCAAGCAGCCCGAGCCCTTTTGCAAGGGTCTCAGCCTTCTCCTTGGGAAGGTTGACCTGCGCCGCGAAGTCCACCGTGTTGTTGCCGATGACAACGTGCGGAATTTCGCCGAGTTCGGGATCGGTGACGAGAATAGTGACGCGGTTCACGCCCGCGTTCTGGATGAGCTTCGCCTGCTCTTCGGAGACGACCGTCCCCTTGGCTGCGAGCACCTCGCCCGTCGCGGGATCGACGACGTCCTCCGCAACGCGGCAGCCGGGCAGACGGTAGGAGATATTCAGCTTTTTGTTGAACTTATACCGCCCCACTTTGACGACGTCGTAGCGGCGGGGATCGAAAAAGAGGTTGTTGAGGTGCTGGCGCACGGAGTCCTCGGTGGGAACTTCACCCGGGCGCAGACGGCGGTAAAGCTCGATGAGCCCGTCCGACTCGGAGCGGCCCGTGTCCTTTTCGATGGTCGCCTCGATCATCTTGTCGTCGCCGAAGAGGTCCTCAAGGGCGCGGTTGCTGCCGTAGCCGATGGCGCGAAGCAAGACGGTCGCGGGGAGCTTTCTCTTTCTGTCCACGCTCACCCACAGCACATTCTGGGTGTCCTGCTTGAATTCGAGCCATGCCCCTCTCCCGGGAATGACCGTCGTTTCATACAGCTTTCTGCCCGTCTTGGTGTCCGCCTCGAAGGAATTGTTCACCCCGGGGGAGCGGACGAGCTGGGAGACGATGACGCGCTCTGCGCCGTTGATGATGAAGGAGCCGTTCTCCGTCATCTTGGGGAAGTCCCCCATGAATACGTCCTGTTCGATCTGCTCGTTCTTCACCTTGTTGTTGAGGCGAACGCGCACGCGCAGGGGCAGGGCGTAAGTAGCGTCGCGGTTGCGGCACTCTTTTTCGTCGTACTTGGGCTTCTTTCCGAACTCATAAGAGAGGAAATACAGCTCGAAGTGGTCGGAAAAGTCGGTGATGGGAGAGAAGTCTTCGAAGATGTCGGCAATGCCCTCTTCGGTGAACTGCCGGTAGCTCTCCTTCTGGATCTCTACGAGGTCGGGAATGTCGATGACCTCGTTGATCCTGCCGAACTTTTTGCGTTCGATTTTCCCGTACTTGTGGGTGGGTAAGTTCATCCGTCAATTTAACTCCTTTTTTTGTATTTGTTATCATTGACGATCTACCGAGTATATCTTTTCATCGATAAAAATCGAAATGCT